>DASZYT010000008.1:0-22909 GCA_035545275.1 Saccharimonadales bacterium (SeqCode)
GTAGCTCCACTCTGGATTGTAGAGCTTTTGCTGCCACCAACCCGGCCAGGCCCTCGACTATTCTAATGATGCGCTGCCGGTTACGCGCTTCGCCCCATACTCGCACAACCGGTTCGGTGCCAGATGGCCGCACTACGACACGTCCGTCTTGGTCGAGTTCGGCCGTAGCCAAACCTATCGCCTCTTGCACGTCTTTGTCTTCCTTGATGTCCTCACGAGCAGCGCCAAATTTAATCTTGGCTGCATGCTCCGGCCACAGAGGCAGGCTTTGCTGTATTTCTGCAAAATTCATACCATTTGTGGCAGCATAGGCTGCAAGCCATGCCGCCATACGCACACCATCACCGCTCGACAACCACTCCAGGTCTATCAAGTGGCCGCTAAACTCACCGCCTCGCGTCCACGGTTTACCTTCATTCTGTAGCTCGCGCAGTTTTTGCGTCACATACACATCACCGTTGGCACAATATTCAAAGCCGATACCGCTATCGCGGAGTCGGCTCACCATCCCTGTGTTGGTATACTCGGTGCCTACGATGCCCGGCTGGCCTTGGGCAAGCTCGTGCATAATATGGTTGCCGTTGATTTCTACAAAACGTCGGTTGCCGTTGTCATTCAACACGCCAATACCCATCAGGCGGTCGGCGTCGCCGTCATTAGCGAGCGCTCCCAAAAAATCCGGATGTGAGGTAATCTCTGGCCGCTCCCCCAAGAATTGCTCTAATCCTTCCAGGTTGGCAGCTCCACAGCCCTCATTAATAAAGCCTTTGCCATCGCAGGCAAACCGCTCCACTCGTGCACCCAGACGCTCAAGGATAGTCGGAGTCAAGGCCTGCGCGGCTCCTCGCGCGCCGTCTACTACTATGAGCTTGTCGGCGAGTGGTCTCTCGCCAAACGCCTCTTCAATGTCTTGCACGACCGCGTCGGCATACCAGCTTACCAGGTTGGGCCTCGCAACACGTGTGCCCCGCAAAGTAGTGGGCAAACCATCGCCCCGCTCCAAACGGCCCCAATAGCCGTCACTAATAGATAGCGCTACATCTTTGGACGGTTTTTCGCCACCTGGCATACCCTTCCACCCGTTGTCGGTATACGGATTGTGGCTGGCGGTTACCGCCACTGCGGAGCCGCCAAGCCGTTGGGCAGCAAGCTGTATCGCGGGAGTGGGAGCAATGCCCATATCCCACACCTCTACACCGCACTTTAGAGCCCCGGCTATCACCGCTTCGCGCAAATACGCGCTTGAGGGCCGGGTGTCTTGCCCCACCACCACAGGACCACTGTTGCCGCTTTCTAGCTGATGATCCACCAACGCATACGTAAGACCTTCAAACGTTTCGGTATTCACTAGCCCCGGCCCAGGGTCGTTGGTAGCTTCCCCTCTAAAGCCATCCGTGCCAGCTAGTACTGTTCTTTCTGCCATAATATCGCTCCTTATCCCGTCATTAATTTTCGCGCGATAGGTACCTATGGTACGCCTAACTATGCATAAGTAAATTAAAAATGGTCGATTTTTTATGACAAATTTTGATGTAGTATAATGTGGCTCAAGGAGTTTTATGCTTACAAACTTTGTCGATTACGCACCGCTTGGCTTAGAGCCTCGTGACATACGTGTGTATGAAGCCCTGTACCGCCTAAAGCGTGGCTCGCTACGTGCCATTGCAGAAACCACTGGGCTTAACCGCGGCACGGTGTATGAAATAGTCAAAAAACTCATTGGCTTGGGGCTCGTGTCGTTTACGCAAATAGGCGAACGCCGTCACTATCACGCCGCCAAGCCCGACGTACTGGTATCGCTCATACGGGAGCGCCGCGATCAACTACAACAACTCGAGGCCACAGCGACTACATACGCGTCCCAGTTGCGCTCCGCTGTTCATCAAAGTGAGGAATATACCGCCAGCTTTTATGAGGGCGACGAGGGCGTGGCGTCCATCTTGCGCGACGTACTGCAAACCGTGCAGCAGCTCGACGAAAAGGTGTACTGCACTATTTCCTCGCGGCAAGCCAGCAGCTTTATCTACAGCAATTTCAAAAGCTTTTCGCGCCAGCGCGTCAAGCTGGGTATCCGCGTACGCGTGCTGTCCGATACGCCACCGTCCGACAGGCTAGTGTTAGCCGAGCGGCGCCAACTGCCGCTTACCAGCCAGCAATCGCTCAACGGCTACATCATGGTTTACGGCGACAAAACTACTCTTATCTCACTCAGCGACACCAACGAGCTGTCGGGCATAGTCATTACCGACCGCGGCACCGCTAACATGCAGCGCCTCATTTTTGAGCAGCTGTGGCAAAGCTCTGGCGGCGCCTCTTAACACGCTTTTGTTTACGTACCCCTGATGGGCTTAAAATATATCCATCATAGAGTCCCCTTTAGACGAATGGATGGAGGTGAGGGCACTATGACGCTCTCTCCCAAAAAAATCAGTGTAGCCAGCGTAGTGGCCCTTGCCACCTTCGCTGCAGGTTGCACCAGCAAAGCGACAACACCCCACGGACCTTTTGCCGGACCCACAGTTGCGTCGTCTTCGCCTGCGCCGAGCGTTAGCCCAACGGTAACACTCCCGAGCCCCACGCTCGCGAGCACTCCGCCGGCGCCTAGCGTCACAGCCAGCCCCTCGGCATTGCCGAGTTCGGCAACGCCGACGCCCAGCAGTAGCCCGACGACTTCGGCCACGACCACCGCGTCGCCTACGGCTGTGCCAACCACCGCAAAGCCCACGCCCAGCACTTCCGTGATAACGCAACCCATGCTGCGGCAGGGCGACCAAGGTGCAGCGGTGCAAGCGTTGCAGCAGCAATTGGGTATCACGGCCGACGGAAAGTTCGGCTCTGGTACAGATGCCGCCGTACGCGCCCTCCAGGCACGCTACGGATTGACGACCGACGGAGTGGTAGGACCCAGCACATGGAAAGTGCTGTCATACCACGGCTCAATGTCGTCCGTCTTGGCGAGTTTTGACCCCCGCGTCGTCGCGGCGGCCAAGCAAACCGGGTGGGCGATCGAGCTGCACCTGCATGGTAACACCGGCAGCACCCGCGTGCTCCACTACGCGAACGGCGCATGGAGCCTGCCGGTTGCAAGCCGGAGCAGTTCCGCCGGCTGGGCGTACGACCAGCACGGGGTTCTCAAGCACTACACCACCTGCACCGGTGAGCACAAACTGTACCGGCGGGATCCTAATGGCATTAATGCGTACTCGTCGGAGTACGGTCACGCCTCGATGGCGTGGGCACACTACTGGTGTGGCGGCGACGCCTTCCACCAGGATGGTTACTACGATAGTCATGGCTGCGTCCACCTCAAGAGCTACGACGATGCTCACTTGATATGGACCTTGCCGGAAGGTACGTTCGTGCTGTCGCTAAACACCTAGGATAACTGAAGGGAGATCGAGCGAAAGCCCGCTGCGACGTTGATGGTCACATCCATCGACCTCTCGCAGCGGGCACTTTACTTTTATGAAGCTTGTTCTGTCGACGGCATTTCAGGCACATGGGTATCTAGCCGTACAAAATAGGCCACCTGTTGCCCCGCCACTTCTCCGGCACGTGCGATACGAGATTCATCTATACATGCCGCCACGTTCTCTGCACCATAGCGCTCTTGCAGCATGTGATAATACTTGTCGGCGGCTTCTGCGACTATGGCCGCCTCGGTGGTGGGGTATCCCCCTTGTTTAATCACCGTTACGCCGCCAACCTGCCCATATTCGTCTGGCAACCGCTCCGGTACAAAACGCGATCCCGCGTGCATATACCCCTTGCCCAACAGATCGCTCACTGACATGGGCGCAGAAGGTTGAGCTGCGATGTCACCATCCTCTGGCTTGGGAGTTGGTTCAATTAGGGCCCACCCCTCGTTAGCAGGCTTGCCCTGTTTTGGATACGAAAGCTCATTGTATTTGTCATAATCGTCATAATCGGTCTCTGTACGTATAAAATGTTTCAGATGTAAGGGCTGCACCGGATAACCGTGTGAGTTATACTCGCTTCTACGCGTCCTATCTCCACGTCGAGAAAACAACATCTCGCACTCCTGTTACCACTGTCCATCATACGAAGCGACAAACGGTTTGTCTGTGAATTAATTAGCTATAATTCGTCCCATTTCCCGGGGATGCCCAGACGTTTCATCACGGGGCGCACCAGATGGCGGCCGGCCCAGGTGTCGGTGGGCACCAGCTGCAGCATGGTCTTAAATCGGCCTTGCTTGGCAAAGCGGCGGCTGCTTATCACTACCGTGACTTGTGGCGCATAGGCATAGTGCACACCTGCCTCACCCAGCCTTTTGCAGTAATTCACATCGTCAAATTCCCGCATTTTGTCCGCGTATCCACCCACGTCATCATGCCGGCTTTTTTTGATATACAGGCCTCCACCTAGTCCCATGGGCCGACGCCGTAGCCCCATGTAGTAGCGGCGAATGCGCACGTTTTCGCACCACACATAAAACGCATCGACAGGGTGGTGGCCTTCCCACCGGAACTTGGGCGAGATAAATTCCGCTCCACCCTGCTCGGCCTTTTCCGCTAATCGTTCGATAAATTCCGGCCGAAGGCGCACATCGGCATCCAAAAATAGCAGGTAGTCGCTCCTGGCATGGGTGGCACCAGTGTTGCGCGCTGCGGCGGCGCTGCGGTACGGCGACTGGTAGACTTTCAGCGGTAATTTGCCCGCAAATTTCTTGGCTTCGTCCACCGTTTTATCAGTAGAGTGGCAATCCACCACAAACACCGCCGCTGGTTTTACGCTCTGTCGCGCCAGGTCGCCTAGCACCCTCCCCACGTATTTTTCTTCGTTCAGGCACGGGATAATCACCGTGGGCACATAGCTCATACCCCAATCATAGCAAACCTAGTGGTGCATGTGGGCATCCTCGTGACCGATGCCACGGCGCATCATGGCGCGGTTGACTGGCACAGTAAAAATAAAGGCCACGCTCAGGCTGAGCGCTTGGCTCCACCAAAAGAGAAAGTTGGACAAGTGCGCGTTGATGGCACCGGGTATGAGCCACTCCAGCGTGTTGTCGATGATAACCATCGAAAATATCGACACCGTGTCGACCGCCAGCGCCAGCTTGAACGCATCGCGCGGCGACGAGCCGGTGCGCCGGGCACCCCAAAAGGTCAGCGCGTAGCCAAACAAAAACGCCCCCACAATGCCAATAAACGTCTGTAGCACGTTGTTCCAGTTTTGGGCAATGGCCATGCCGGTAATCTCACCCAGCGCACAGCCCGTCAGGCAGTGCCGCGTGTGGGTGATGGCCTGCCGCGTCAATTCATCCAAATGCATCAGTCTTTCAAGTCCTTGCGCTTTTCGTCGTACTCTTTTTTGTCAATCTCGCCCGCGGCGTAGCGCTTTTGCAAAATATCCATTGCAGTCTCACCACTTTTGCCGTCGTTGCCCTTGTGCCATTCGCGCGCCAGATAGCGCAGCACCAGCACTGCCACCAGCACAAACAGCACCATCATAAGCAAGCCAAACAGCCAGCCCCACGGGCTGTTGCCGTTCCAGCCGTCCATCATTTGGTGATCGTAGTAATACATCGCACCCTCCTTTCGGGCTATTTAGCCCGGTTATTGCTTAACTCATACAGCTTCAGCAGCTCTTCAATAGCGTTAGCCTGCCTGGCCTCCTTGCCCGAGGTAAGCTTGTCGGTGATGTGCGTGCGCAGGTGATTTTCCAGCACCAGCTTGTTGAGCGAGCTCAGCGACTTTTGGATGGCCAGCGACTGCGTGATGATATCCATGCAGTAGTCTTCGTTTTCAATCATCTTTTCCAGGCCCTTCATCTGACCCTGAAGGATTTTGCTGCGATGCAGTGCCCGGCGCTTAATGTCTGCAATCATACTCTCATGCTATACCCCCTAGGGGTATCATGTCAATCGCAGGGAGTATTTACCCTTGCCAATCTTCAATCACGAGCTTCTTGCCCTGGCGCCGTACCACCAGCTTTTGCCCGCGCTGCCAGCGCAGGTCGCGCACCAGGCTAATCGGGATAGATAGCGAGTATGTGCCCGTGCTGTTTTCGGTAAGGTTTCTGGTGTTTTGATCGCCGGCTTTTCGTGCGCCCATGGCATGTTTCCTTGTTTATGGTTCCAGCATACCACAAAAGCGGAGTTAAATCCGAGTTAAATCCGAGTTAAATCCGCTTTAACTCGGATTCATACTCGCTCTGCGTCTTATGGCGAGACATGCTGTGCAAAGTAGCTGTCGATGAGTTCAATGTCTCGTAGGTCTTTGGGGCGGCTGGAGGCCACTTTCCACTTGCGCACTTCCTGGAGCGAGGCAAACGGCACGCCTTCTATGGTGTCGGCGGTGCCCAGCAGCTGGTCGAGTGTGGGGCTGTAGCTGCTGAAATCCCAGCTGCTATGCGCCTCAAACACGTCATAGGTGTACGGTTTGTCGTTTGCGCCCTTGTCTATCTGCTGCCAGCCTTTTTGCTTTAACGTTTCCAGCAGCTCGGGGCTCACCAGCATGTCGATGTCGGCAGACTCGCGAATGTCGGCTGCCGCCAGCGGGCAGCTACCAAACACCACGTAGCTACCTGCTGGAAAGTTCTGCGCTTTGACTTTGTCTATAATGTCTTGCTTGGTCATACCTAGGTGAGTGTTTTAAGACAGTTCGGTGCCAACAGGCCAGGGGCGTTCAGGCTGGCCCTTTTCAAATATAATAGCCCCTGCTCCGCCGCCTACGGTGGTGGAGCCATCGTTGACGTGTATCCACGACGGTTCGGGCAAGCCGATTACTTTGCGGTCGGTAAACTGGTGAAATTCGGCAATGCGCTGCTCGCGCGTCTCACCCATGTGACCTTGCATCAGCGAACCCGATACAAAGTGTGCGTTGATGTGAAAGTCTACCAGGCCCACCGATGCAAAGCTTTCGGGCTCCACAATGGGCATGTCGTTGGTGGTTTGCATGGTGGGGCACGCAATGACGCTACCTGCGCTGGCACCCATGTAGCCGGCGCCGGCTTGCACCACGTCACGGATGGGCTCCACCAGGCTCATTTCTTGCAATGTTTTGATGAGCAAAAACGTGTTGCCTCCGCCACAAAACACTGCCTTTAGCTGCGTAACCGACAGATGGCCGGCCGGGTCGGCAAAGACATGCAGCGACCGGCAGGATTGGCCCAGCGAGGCAAAAAACTGCTCGGCCGAGGCGGCATATTCATCCCATTTGCTTGGATGTGCAGCATAGGGCACATACAGCACCTCGCCTGGTGGGCAGGCATCCAAAAACTCCTTTACCGCTTCGCGGGCATGCTCCAGGTAGTTGCCACCAGACACAAACGAGCTGCTGACTAAAAGTAACTGCATGTCCTTATCATACCAGAACCGCTACGCTATTTTGGAGCGGCGGGAGGTGACCCATTTTTGGGCGGGGCTCATGGCTTTGTCGGTGCGGTGTATGCAGCCGACCCAGCAGCAGGGACGGCGCTCGCCCTTGTGCATTTTGTCGCGCATGACCACGATGTGCTTGGCCCGGGTCTCGGGCTTGGCACAGGTAATCGTCCAGCAAATCCACTCATTCCGCGCCAGCGGCGTGATGTCTTCCCACACGGCCAGCATCTTTTTGTCAGCCAAAATAGCCTTCCGCATATCATCCGGCAGTTTATGTACCGTCCCGCCCGCTAATGATTTCGTAAACATACCCTTATTTTATCGCAAGTTTGGGCAGCACTACGCATGAAACTGTAACTACCTTATGACTGTTAGTTAGATAATTGCGATGACATAAGCTAATATTGCATTATGGCCGCAGAAGCTTGGACACAGGAAAGTCTTAAAATAGCATTTGATCGGTTTATTGCTGAAAATGGAAGGCTACCCACTGCCCCCGAGACTGATCGAACAGATTACTTACCGTCAGCTAGACAGATTCAGCGGAGGTTCGGCGGGCTAAAAGAGCTTCGTGCCGCACTAGGTTACGAAGATACAGATTTTGGCAGCGGTACTCACAGAAGCAACATGGCCACAAACGGGAACCTAAGAGCTAGCGAAGCTGAACGAGAGCTACAACATCAGTTAGCATCCATATTTGGTGAGCCTTATGTACACTCTGAGAAATATTATGGCGGCGGTAGAAATCGCGCCGATTTCATCGTCTACACCAAGGATGCGATTTTTGGAATTGATGTTTTCACCACCGAAACAAAGCATGACTTGCAAAAGAACGTAGCAATAAAGATCGACAAGTATATCGATTTTCCACAATCCCAGCCTCTATATTTTGTAGTCGTAAGCAAGAGCCTGAGCGAATCGGATGTAAAGCTTGCCGTCGCCGGCATGACTAAAATAAGCAAGCTGCCGTCCGTAAAAGTTCTTACTCCGGAAGGATTGTTTGAAGACGTCGAACAATATGAACGATATTTAGATCCGGACGGCTTCAAATCTCTTTACGAATTGTCCTAATTTGACCGATTCAATCGCAGAGTTCCTTTGCGCCCGCGAGAATTAAAATACCTACCTCTAGCAGTACCGTTAGGCTTAATAATTAACTCACCGGTTCCCTCATGACCTTGCATATCGTCGTCAGCAATTCCATGGTTCGGCGTATTACGGTATGTATAAGTAAGACGCGCGCACCGATTTCCCATACCTTCAACGCTGGTCGTAATTGAACATGAAGCGGACAGCTCGGGTTCTAGCACTTCAAGTTGCACTAGAATCTTGGTCCACGTCTGATTAATCTCGATACGTACAGGCAATTCTTTGTGGTTATAGTCAGAAATGACAATGCCTTCATATACACCATACACTCTCATCTCGTTTATTAAGCCAAACATCCGAAGTGGCGTCCACTTCCACAGTATCTTATCTACTGTCGCATAGACAATTCCGTAAACACCACCCAGCGCAGGTGGACTAACCAGCCACGTGGGGCCGAGATTGTAATGAGATGTCAGCTTTGCAATTAGTACGGCAATCGCCACACTGATGGCCGCAATAACACTGTATGTGCCTAGCCTGCTCGTATTAGTTGAGTAGCTGTGCATCTTTAGCTCAGGTGCCTTGCTAGTACTTTGATCGCATCACGCGCAGCAGATTGCGAGAAGTTTCCGGGATCGGTGCCAAAGAGCGTGTGTATGCCGTCTACCGACTCGAAGTTCGTATAGTCGGCACTACCGAGCCAATCAGTAACTGCCAGCAGGCGCGTATGGTCATATTCGTGGAACAACTGCCGCGGTATGTTGTATGCCATGCATTCCAGCAGGTAGCCGGGCACTGCTTTTGGGTCAATCTGCCCCAGCGCCACAACGTGGCGTTTCAGGTTTTTTAACTGGCGTACTGTCGGCTTATACCTACTTAGCGTAATCAGGTTCTTTGCCGATCCATTCTTCTTGTGCTCTTTAGGATAGTTCACTATACGACTACCCTCCGAAGGAAAAAGCGCTGTGCCCTCGATGTAATCATGGCCGAAGAGGGGCCCAAAGTGTCGATAGAGTCGGTATTGAAACGCCGGTACAACGTCGGCGTCAACATAGCCATCACGCTTGAGCACGCGTATACACTTCTTATGGATCTCTATCCGGCTAGCGCCATAATAGTCGGTCAGGGCGGCGATGATGTCTGTCCTTAACTGCTTTGGTAGGTACGTCGCAGGTACACGCTGCTGCTCGTAGGCTAGTTTCTCCCCGAAACTCAACCTGTCCGTGTCAGAGTAGAAGGTCTTGCGAGACATCACCACAATATCGACATCCGAATCACCGTGTACGTTCGTTGAGTTTGCGTACGAGCCCTGTAGGAACACTTCGACGCTTTTATCAGTCAGCGCCGGATGGGCAGCTATGGCCTTCTTTACCGATGCGTAAGTTTGCTGTGCCGCGTCTTGAGCACCGACATTAGTCCAAGACGTAGAGCGAATCATTGCCTCTAGCATTTCAGGATTCCGGCAAGTTTAAGAGGTTATTTGACGAGCGACTGTCGGCGCGCGTTTCCAGGAACTTCGTGCCAACGCTGCTCTGATTTACATAGCAATTCACCGTGCCTTCAGCGCTTTTGACGTAGGCGTTCCCGCCGTCTTCAACCCATTTAACCATGCTGGCCCTGTCTGCGATTTTTGATTCGCCCGATGCTTCGTCTAACCATTTATAGTGGCTGATGGCCTCATGCGGATTTTGATGGTACCCGCCACTTTTTCTGACTGCTACTATTCTTACTGCCATTGTTTGGTTACCTCCTGGCGTTCAAATTATGAATTCTCTCTTTAGTAAAAAACCCAGCAGGGTGCGCTGGGAGTATTTTCATAGATAATGGTGCATGGGCTCGTCCCTTCGTTTGTTGCTTGTAACGTAGTTTCCAGAGGTGACAGTCGCACTACGTTGTCGTTACGCTTTAATAATAGCCAAGCTCAAGCGAGTTGTCAATACCATTCAATACTGCTTATGCTTTGTCAAATGCCGACGGTGCCAGTTTTGACACCGCCGGTGCTTTGCGCCTTGAGCATCACCTAATCGTGTATTCCCAGCCGGGCTGCCAGGATTTGGTCTTGCGCCAATCTTCGTCTACGGCTTGCTGCCATGTCTTGCCCTTGAGCAATACATCGAGCGCCAGCTGCGGAGCCTGGTGGGCGACAATAGCGATGTGTTTGCCATCGTACTCAGTGCGCAGAAAGTCGACAAAACTTGCTAGCCGCGCCTCGACATCCTTGTAGCTCTCGCCCTTCGGAAAATGTGTATCGACAAAATCCACCAAGCGGTCCTTGAAGGTCGCCGCCGGTTTGCCGTTCATGTCGCCGTAGTTGCACTCTCGCAGTCTTTCGTCGTGGATGATTTCGTACTTGTCGCCAAAGCCAAGCTCTGCCGAGTCAACCGCTCGTTGCAGATCCGAGCAAAACACCACATCAAAACGCTTGTCGGCCACTTGCTGGCCCAGTTTTTCGGCTTGCTCCCGGCCAATTGCCGACAGCTCGCCCGGCAGCCAACCTGTGGCTAAATCTTGCTCGTTATCTGTCGTGGTGCCATGCACAAAATAGGTAATTGCTACAGACATAGCTGCAGTATAGCAAATGACTTACTCGCCGACGATGCCCGTTTTGACTTCGCCGCCATTGCACCAAACCAAACATATTATCATTACCGATTTGTCAGTATTCCCCCGCCGACCAAGCATAAAGCTAGGGCTATGCTACCTGCCATTGCAAACCGTGGATGTGTTTTTTCCTGCTCCATAACTTCTACGGTAATAAACCCCGCTAAAAGATATAACGGCAAAGTCTGCACAGAGGTAAGATGCCATAAATCACTGGGCAGATAGTAGAAAAGATAGTGATGAAAAATTAATTTATAGCTGCCATTTACGCCCAGTTCAAACAAAATAGCATCAAGACTAAATATAACGGATCTGATAAGAATCGAACTTAAACGCTTTTTTCTCAAAGTGTCGTGGAGCCAGTAGATATACAGCCCCACAGAACCCCATAAATACAATGAATATACGGATGTGTACGCATGATGGATTGGGAAGAGTTGATATCTCCACAATGGGTGCCCGAACCCAGCGTTATATGCAACGTCGAAGCATACTTCCCCCAATAAGCCCAGGGCCGCCATTGTAACGATATATAAGGTTGCTTTGAATTTGTTGGTTTTAAGCGGCTTGCCAGCCAGGAGCCGATTTATCCCGTAAACGATGCCGAGCCATACGATACTGAACACGAGTAGAGCAAGATAGTTCACGAAACAATAATAACATTAATGCTTATGCTTAATCGGTCAATGGAGAGACAGACTTACTCGCCGACGGTGCCGGTTTTGACTTCGCCTGCTCGCCGGTAATTGGCGAAGATGACGCCCGCGGGCGTAACGGTGCTGCTGGTGAGGGTAAAGGCCGCGGGGATGGTGCCTTCGGCAAAGAGCTTTTTGCCGCTGCCGAGGGTGAGTGGGAAAATCTTGAGCCACAGCTCGTCCACCAGGTCGTGCTGCAGCAGGGTCTGGATGAGGTTGCCGCTGCCGTGCACCTGCAGGTCGGAGCCTTCGGAATCTTTTAGCTTCTTGATGTCGTCGACGCTTTTGAGGAACGTGCTGTTCTGCCAGTCGGACGAATTCATGGTGCTGCTGAGCACGTATTTGGTAACGTCGTTGATGCCCGGCCAATCATCGGCGTGCTGCGGCCAGTAGCCGGCAAAAATCTCAAACGTCTTGCGGCCCAGCAGCAGATCGGCCGGCTGCATTTGCTGTTGCATGAGCTTGCCGGCTTCGTCGTCAAAATAAGGTGCGCTCCACCCGCCAAATTTGAAGCCACCACTGGTGTCTTCCTCCGGCGCGCCCGGCGCCTGCATCACCCCATCGAGCGTAATGAATGATAGTACGATAATTTTCCTCATATTTTCATCATAGCAAAAATCTTCTGCGAATTATGGACGCGTGATTGATTTTTCATCCCTGTTCCGCTACAATTCTCCAGTACCCAAACCGGGAATCCCTGAGCTGTTGGAGCTAGGGGAAAAGAGCAGAGCCGGTTCGCTGTCAGCGAATCCGAATTTATTTCGGAAGGCTCGTTGAGAAAAACCGTAGGTTTGTCTCAACTTCGCGCGGGTGTAGCTCAGTTGTTTAGAGCGCGTCCTTGCCAAGGACGAGGCCACGGGTTAGAGTCCCGTCACCCGCACCATTGAAATAGCCAGCTGTCAAGCTGGCATTTTTATTGAGAGTAACTTTACAGACATAAATATATTAGGGGTAAATAATATTACTTAGTTAATAAGTGGGGTAATTTATGGCTGACGGCATATGCGATATAGATAACCAAAGACCAGCCACTCACACAGTGAGGGTTAGCCGCAATGGCAGTGAAACTACCCTGGAACTTTGTTCTGCCCATTACAATCAGCTGCGTTCTCAGCAAGCACACACCTCTCCTTTCGAAGCCTTATTTTCAGGCGGTGGCTTTAATGATTTTTTTAATGATGATTTTCCCAGTTTTGCATCCCAACTCGGCACTCCTCTTCCTCGTGAACGGGAAGCTATCAACATAGAAGAATATATATCCGAAAACACCAAAGAGATTATTCAGCAAGCGGCTGAAACAGCCGTAAAGTTCGGCCGTCGTGAAGTTGACACTGAGCATCTTCTTTACGCTCTAGCAGATAGCGATGTAGTGCAGGAAATTTTTAAACAATTCAAGCTGAAAAGTGAGGATATAAAGGGCTACATTGAAGCAAACGCTCCCAAAGGCGACCAAAAGGCAACAGATGAAAAAAATCTTGAAGTAACAGTCTCGCCACGCGTGAAACAGGTTTTGGAGCAGGCTTTTACTAGTTCACGTCAACTAGGACATAGCTATATTGGCCCAGAACATTTATTACTAGGTTTACTGCAAGAAGACGAGGGAATGGCTGGTGATATATTACGCAAATATGGTTTGACACCAGAGAGTTTACGTCAAAAGATAGTAAAAGTTGTCGGCCAAGGTGCGGAAGAGGGACGAGTGGAAAGCCAGACAACCACTCCACAGCTTGACAAGTATTCTCGTGACTTATCGGCGTTGGCCAAGCAAGGCAAACTCGACCCAGTTATCGGTCGGTCCAAAGAAATAGAAACTACAATTGAGATACTATCTAGACGCACTAAGAACAACCCCGTCTTGATTGGCGAGCCAGGTGTAGGCAAAACGGCTATCGTAGAAGGGCTGGCACAACGGATTTACAGCGGTCGAGTGCCACAGGTTTTGCAGGACAAACGGGTAGTTGAGGTTAATTTGAATGCTATGGTTGCTGGCAGCAAGTATCGGGGCGAGTTTGAGGAGCGGATTAAAGCCGTGTTGGACGAAATTATCGCCCATCAAGATGAACTGATTATCTTTATAGACGAACTTCACACAGTGGTTGGTGCCGGGCAAGGCGGTGGCGAAGGCGGCCTCGATGTTAGTAACGTGATTAAACCAAGTTTAGCTCGCGGGGAGCTTCATTTAATTGGAGCTACGACCTTGAATGAATATCAAAAATACATTGAAAAAGACGCAGCTTTGGAACGCCGCTTTCAACCTGTGTTAATACCCGAACCGACAGTTGAACAAACCATTGAGATACTGCGTGGTCTGCGTGATAAATACGAAGCTCATCACAAGGTTAAAATTACTGATGAGGCAATTGTTGCCGCTGCTGAACTGTCTGACCGCTACATCGCTAACCGCTTTTTACCCGATAAAGCCATAGATTTAATTGACCAAGCGGCTTCACGGGTGCGTATTGGTGTAGATACGCTCGACCAGGAGCTGGCCGAACTGGATGATGATATCAGGCGATTAAAAAGAGAACGTGATTATGCCGTTAACCACAAACAAATGGATAAAGCTAAGGAACTCGAAAAACGAATTAAAAAATTTGAAGATAAAAAGGACACATCAACTGGCCGCTGGCAAACTAAACGTGGCGTGACTTCTAAATCTGTGTTAGTCGAGCACGTTGCTCAAGTGGTCTCATCCATTACGGGAATACCAGTGACCGAGCTAACTCAAGAGGAAAAAGAAAAATTACTAAAGTTAGAGCAACGATTACACGAACGAGTTATTGGTCAAAATGAAGCTGTAGAAGCAGTAGCGGATGCTGTGCGTATGTCACGAGCAGGTCTGACAGAAGGCAGCAAGCCAATAGCTACCCTGATGTTCCTAGGGCCTACTGGCGTTGGAAAAACAGAACTGGCTAAAGCTTTGGCCTATACAGTCTTTGGTGATGAAGACGCAATGATTAGGATTGATATGAGCGAATATATGGAAAGGCATAGCGTCGCTCGTTTAATTGGTGCTCCGCCTGGCTATGTGGGCTACGAAGAAGGCGGTCAGTTAACCGAACGTGTCCGACGTAAACCATATAGCGTTTTACTATTGGATGAAATTGAAAAAGCTCATCCCGATGTTCATAACATTCTACTACAGGTCTTTGATGATGGTCGGCTAACAGACGGTAAAGGTCGGGTTATAGACTTTACCAATACTATAATCATAGCGACCTCAAATGTAGGAGCAGACATAATCTACGAAAACTTAGCTCTTAAAAAGACTGAACGAAAGTCATATAGCGAACTAAAAGACGAACTAATGGAAGTCTTGCGGCAACGTTTCCGACCTGAATTTTTAAATCGCATTGATGAGGTGATTATCTTTGAGGCACTAGATAAAGAACAAATTGAACAGATAGTAAGTTTGCAGCTGGAAAAGGTAAAGCGGACGGCCCGAGGCCAAGGCATTAAGGTTACCTTTGATAGTTCAGCGGTTAAACATTTAGCTAAAATAGGTTATTTACCTGAGTATGGAGCCCGTGAACTACGCCGCCAAATTAAGAGTGAGATAGAAAATCGTCTGGCAAAAGAAATTCTCAAAGGCACGATTAGTGAAGGTAGCATAGTTACCGTTACATACGACCTTAATAAAGGCATCCAAATTATCCCGATTAAACTTAAAACCAGCAAGAAAAGCCAAAAATAATATTGCTACACTATCTAAATTCTATCGGGTGACAATCTAAATACTTCAACTAGATGTTTTAGTTTATAATCATTCACAGCAGTGACTGCTGATGTTTGAAATGCGTCAACTATCCTGCACCAATTTGACGACAAAGCAACTCCCTAAAAATGGGAATTTTTTATATTCACATACTGGCGACTCAGAAGGCTCAATTGTTTGCCGGAAGTGGAGTTACGACCATGTCTGCCACCTCCTCTGGGCCAAATATTCTATCCATTACTGGTTTGTATGGCCGGGAGCCGGGCGGCGCTTCGGCTAAATAAGACTTAACGACCTCTTCGTGCGCACGCTGAAATCCGCCAGGAATTAGACACGACCACACGCTAGGCAATCGACTACCATCGCTACGCACGGCTGCACACAAGCTGGCAGACTTAAGTGAATTACCGCCATGGTCAACGACGATATCTTTGATGGCTTGGTCTTCACCGTACCAAAGCTTATCAAGATCGAGCAGTGCAGCAACCAGATCGGCACGGTGGGGGTCTATGAGCATGTTGCGGCCACAATAGGGCCCAAGGTCTTTTTCGAGACGTTGCTGGTGGTAGAGATAAAACAAGCGTGCCGTGCCCACAAGTGCGCGTAGACCGATGCCACGGTATACGGTAGGGCCAATAACTACGGCCGGTCGCGTAACGTCTACATTACTGCGCTCCCGCAGCATGGTACCTAGCCAGTGCTGAGGAAACATCACTTGTGAATCGGCATCGAGAGTTACAAACGGCTCCACACTTCTTTGGCCCAGGTGGCGAATGCCGGTTTGGATAGCTTGCATCTTGCCTTCTTCAGGACAATTGAGCACCGTGGCACCAAAATTTTCGGCGATTGCGGCCGTGTCATCTGTGCAGCCATTAGGTATAACGATGGGTTCTACACCATCGCGCGGCAGCGATGTGAGCGTGCCACGCAGCCACTGGGCTTCGTTGCGGGCGGCGATTAAAACTGGTAGGGGCATGGGTGCTCTAATCTTTATAGTTGACTGATTTCACAATTATATACCTCCGCTGACATAGTTACACAAGACGACTAAGCGGCATATTTTACTGCGAAACGCAGCGCTTTGGCCATAATGGGGCATGCATAAGGAGGAAAATGGTATGTTGAGCATCATTTTGTTGCTAATTATCATCTTTATTGCGGCTGGCATCATAGGCTTTGTGGTGCACGGGCTGTTTTGGTTGTTTATACTTGCTGCCGTCCTGTTTGCACTCACCATAGTGTTTGGCCTGATGACCGCCGGTAGTCGGCGCGAGCGGCGGCGTGCCAGCCATGTAGTACCTCCGCCCGACGACACAAAAGAGTAAGAACCCTCCCAGACTCAGGCGCGTGGGGCTCATCCCAGGGCCTGCCCTGCGGGCATAATAGCTGCAGCCGTGCTCATAGCAAGCTCCTGTGCGCGGCTTTGCTATGCGAACTTCCAGTTCGAGTCCCGAGCAGCGCTCGGCCAAAACAAAAGCCCCAACCATACGGCTGAGGCATTTGTTTTGGTGGCTCCTCCCAGACTCGAACTGGGGACACAAGGCTCTTCAGGCCTCTGCTCTACCAACTGAGCTAAAGAGCCACGATAAGTGGGGAAACAAGAAGATGTATTGTCAAAGAGCCTTGCGTCCTGGGGACCATTCATGATTCGTTCGGCTTCGCCAAAACGCTTTCAGGCCTCTGCTCTACCAACTGAGCTAAAGAGCCTCGCAAATGAGACAAACCTAACGGTTTTTCTCATCGCTCGGTCCGCAAAGCCGAGTTTGCTTAAGGCAAACCAAGCCTCGCTGCTCTTTTCCCTAATTACAGGAATAAGACAGAGGTTATTTTACAGGGGAAACAGGTTTTTATCAACTGACGGCAGTGCCGAAAAGGTGGCCGATGCCGTAGGTGACAACCATGGCGAGCGCACCGCCCACCACGACCCGTACCATGGCGTGGCGACGTGAGGCGCCACCTGCGGTGGCGCTGGCATAGCCGGTGAGCAGCAAGGCAACCAGCACCGCACCGAACGTGACGGGGAAACGCAGGTGCACCGCGGCCAGCAAAATGCTTACCAGGGGGATAAGAGCACCAACGGTAAAGGATACCAGCGAGGCTATGGCTGCCTGCCACGGGTTGGTCAGCTCCTCTTCATTGATGTTGAGTTCGACATCCAGATGTGCTGCCAAGGCGTCATGCGCAGTCAACTCTTTGGCAACTTGGTGGGCAGTTTTGGGCGAGACGCCTTTGCCTTCGTATATTTTGGCCAGTTCGTCGACTTCGTGCTCGGGCTTGGTCTCGAGCTCCCACTTTTCGTGGCTGATAAAGGCCCGCTCGGTGTCACGCTGAGTGCTTACCGACACATATTCGCCCACACCCATACTGAGCGCTCCGGCCACCAAGCCGGCGAGCCCGGCCGTAAAAATGGTGCCGCGCGCATCGGTGGCGCCAGCCACACCCAGCACGATGCTCGCCACCGACACAATGCCATCGTTGGCACCAAGCACCGCCGCGCGCAACCGGTTGAGGTTGTTGCTGCCGCTATTAGTATGAATGTCGTTGTCGCTATGATTGCCCCTAGCCACTAGCTCTCCTTTGCCATGAATTTTTTGATGCTGTCGACGGTGTCGAGAAAGGCGCTCGGGAATACGATGGTACTATTCTTTTCCTGCGCGATGTCGGTGAGCACCTGCAAATTGCGTAGCTGCAGGGCGATGGGGTGTGCGCCGATCACATCGGCAGCCTCGGCTAGTTTTGCAGCCGACAGGGCTTCACCCTCGGCAGCGATGACCTTGGCACGCTTTTCGCGCTCGGCCTCAGCCTGCTTGGCCATGGCGCGCTGCATGCTGTCAGGCAGCACGATGTCTTTGACCTCAACCGTGCTCACCAGCACGCCCCATTTTTCGGTGGCTTTCTCAAGAATCTCTTTGATTTTCTCGTTGATGGCCGCGGTGTTGCTGAGCACGTCGTCGAGCTGGCTCTGACCTACGATGTTGCGCACCGTGGTCTGGGCGATCTGGTAGGTGGCCGACACGACGTTTTGGATTTCTACCACTGCTTTGATGGGATCGGTTATCTGGTAATAGGCAACCGCGGAAACGTCTATGGACACATTGTCGCGCGTAATAATCTTTTGGCTATCAACAGGCAGCGTCACAATTTGCATGCTGACTTTACGCATTTGGTCGATGATAGGGATGATGACACGCAAACCCGGCTGCTTGACTTCGCCCCGCACGCGGCCCAGCCGCAGCACTACGCCACGCTCGTATTGGTTGATGATGCGTATGCCGCCAAAAATAATAATTAGTACAATGACACCCAGGATAACCAGACCTGCAACCATAGTTCCCTCGCTTTCTTAAGTACCACTATTGTAGAGCGAAGCGACAACCTTGTGCAATACGATAAGGTACATTGAATTACGACCCCTACTCTGTTATACTCGCACAAGTTTGGGGACGTAGCTCAGCTGATTAGAGCGCCTGCATGGCATGCAGGAGGTCGTGGGTTTGAGTCCCATCGTCTCCACCACAAAAAACATCCCTTCGCGGATGCTTTTTTATTTAGAAAATCTTTTTGCGGCGACCAAAGATTGCTACGGCCAGCACCAAACTAATAGTAAAGAGCATGATGGCGCCGTAGGCCCACGGCTCGTGCTGCCACGGCAATGGCACGTTCATGCCGTACATGCTGTAAAACAGGTTGGGAATGGCTATCATAACGGTGGCAATAGTAAGCACCTTAATGGTGCGATTTAGGTTGTTGGAGCTAATGGAAGTGTAGGCGTCACGAATGTTGGCGATGGATTTCATGTTGGAATTACAGGCCTCGATAGACTGTTCGTTGTTGAGCAGCAAGTCCTCGACGATATCCTGGTCTTCTTCAAACAATGGCATGTAGCGGCCCAGCAGCAGGCGGCGAAGCGTGGCGTTAGTGGGTAGCAATGACGCCAAAAATTCGTTAAGTTCGTCCTCTATCGTGACAAAGTCTACAAAGTCTTGGTTGGAAATGGCGTGGCCGCGCAAACGAGCGCGGATGGCTTTAATCATCTTGGAGGTGTCGGCAATGTAGTAGTCGTACTTATCACTGATGAGCCCGAGAATCTGCAGCACCAGCCGGGTGCGTTGGGTAGTGTTAAAGTCGACGTGGCCCGTCAAAAATAGCTCAAGTGACGGCATACGGACAAGCGACACGGTGATAAGGATTTCTTCGTCAAAAATGAATAACAGCGGCACCGTCTGCAATTCGCCGTCCTCGGCTCGGTACGCAAACCGCACAAAGATGTAGCTACGGCTGTCTTCCTTTTCGAGGCGTGGCATTTCATCTTCGTCTAGGGCATCTTCGATGTGGCCAGGGTTGAGGTTGAACTTTTTTACCAGTTCATTTATCTCATTATGGTCGGGAGTTTCTACGTACACCCAGCATCCACGGCGATACTCGTTCAGCTCTTCGACGGCAGGCTTGCGCAAGCTTTTATAGATGTATTTGATCATGTTGGTGTTTCCTTATGGGTACGATTATACACCTTGAAAGAAGTATGTGTACTATCCGGCTTGGGGCCCCACAAAGGCTAGGTCGTAAAAAGTAAGACCGACCTTGAAGGCCGGCCTTACTTTTCGTGCGCGCCCACCCTGGCGCGGATGTAAAATTTTGTTTTTTAAGAAAATTTTTGTTTCACGCGCCTTGTTGCGCACGAATCACTTTAAGCATAACACTTTTTATGTGCTCGTCAAATGAGTATGCCTAGAGCGAATTGCCAAAGGTGTTTTCCAGCTGAGCCCACGTGATATCGGCCGATGGTTCGCTGGGCAGCGTCGTACTATCGTAATCGGTGTAGGTATTGGTTACGGGCGAGCCGTCGCTGGTCAGGGTTACTTTTACGAACTCTTTGGTGGATGCATCTACATAGAGCTTGACCGAGTCATTGCCACCCACGCTAGCCAGGGCGGTTTTGATGTCGGCAGTACTCAGGCCTAGGTAGCCAGCAGCTTTGGTATTGAGATCTTTGAGCTTGCTGACATTTTCGGTAATGGGATACACGTAGGTCTTTTTGCCATCAAGCGTGGTGGTAGTGACTGCTTTGCTATCGTACTTGTAGATATTGTTGGATACCACAAAGTCTGTCAGGGTTTTTTGCTGAGAGCTCGAGAAATTGCCAAAGATGAAGTCGCCAAACACAAACACTCGAGGGTCTGCCATATCGCTAAAGTTGGTATTTATGTTGGCTGGCACTGTGCCGTCTTTGCGTAGCTGTACCCATTTGTTGGTAACGTCACTAAAATAGCTGTCGAGCGTGCTGTTGCCAAAGCTCTTGAACTTGAGATAGCTGTTTTGTAGCGTACCGTAGGTTGCCATATCAAATGTTACGTCTGAGCTTTTTACGGTGACGGCGGCACTAATTTTGGGATCTTTGATGTTGGCCACGTCATATTTGACGGTACCGTTTACATCACTACTTTTGGCTGTCTGGGTCACTGATTTGGTCTTGAATAGGTTGCTCACGGCCACCTTAAAAATGTGGTCCGGGCTATTTTGCTGCTTGTACCACATGTAGGCGCCAGCACCGGCACCACCCAGCACCACGACCACAATAACAATAGCCAACAGCAGCTTTAGCTTGCCCTTGCCAGCCGGTGAAGCCGCCGATGCGGATACCCCGCCCATTACCGGAGGCTGTGCAGGGGTAGCGGCGGGCGCAGGAGTGTCGGTAGGTGGGGAAACTTCAGGACCAAATACTTGAGGCTGCGGTGCGGCAGGCGTTTCGGCTGGTGGTGGGGGTAAATCAGCGGGTGGCGCTACCGGTTCGGCAGGCTGCTCAGGAGCCGGGGAAGGCGCCGGAGCTTCAGCCGGTGGTGTTACCGGCTCGGGCGGTGCACTATTTGGTTCTGGTGGAGTTTGCGGTGGCGTGGGGGTTGGTTCGTTTGGTGGCATAAAGTTTCCTTCTCAATTTATAAAAATATACTCTAAGCATAAGCATTTGCACTCATCTGTCAACTATCGTATTTTCAGTAAGCCTTACTGCTGCAGCAGCTTTAGTAACTCTTGTTCGGTGAGTTGGGTAGTGCCGAGCTTGGCGGCTTTTGCCAGCTTGGATGCACCAACGTTGGCGCCCACTACCAGGTAGTCGGTGTCTTTGCCCACACTGCTTTGGAATGTGCCCCCCAGGGCACGGATACGTTCGGCAGCGATGTCGCGGCCCATGGTCTGAAGTGTGCCTGTTACCACGAAATTCTTACCGTGCAACGGCCCGCGGGCGCGCGACTCATACACCGGCTGCACGCCCAATTGCTCAAATTTTTCCAGCAGTTTTTCGTTGTCTTCGTCGGCAAACCAGGCAGCGACAGACTCCGCCACCACGTCGCCGATGCCTTCGACTGCCTGCAGCTCTTCGAGCGTGGCATGTGCCAACTTGTCGAGACTACCAAACCGCTCGGCCAAATCAATGGCGGTCTGGCTGCCCACGTGGCGGATGCCGAGGCCGTAGATGAACCGCGGCAGCTGCGGGGTTTTAGCGTCGGCAATGGCGCTAATAAGATTGTTGGCGGACACTTCGGCAAAGCGCTCAAGCCCCATCACCTGCTCGCGGGTCAAGGTATAAATGTCGGCCATGTCGTGCACCAGCTTGGCATCTACCAGTGCGGCCACGTTCTTTTCGCCCAGGCCTTCAATGTCAAGCGCACCCTTGCTGGCAAAATGCTCCAGGGCTTTTTTGAGCAATAACTTGCCGGTGGCACCCTTCACGCGGTACACTGCTTCGCCATCGGGCCGCACAAAGGCCAGCTCGGGGTACTGGCGCTTTAGCTCGGCCTCCATGTCAAATGGCTTGGTGTTTTTGGGTCGCAGCTCAGCCAAAACCTTTGAGACCTGGGGGATGATATCGCCCGCCTTGAAGATGACGACGGTGTCACCCACCCGGATGTCTTTGCGTTCAATCTCATCGGCGTTGTGCAGACTGGCGTGCTGCACCGTTGTACCGGCAACCACCACTGGATTAAATACTGCCACGGGCGTAGCGGCGCCAGTGCGGCCAATGCTAATGACGATGTCTTTGACGATAGTTGTGGCTTCCTCGGCAGCATATTTGTAGGCGATGGCGCCGCGTGGCGCTTTGCCTACGAAACCCAGGTCGGCAAACAGTTGGCGATCGTTGAGCTTTACCACCAGGCCATCGGTGTTGAACGGCAGATCGTGGCGCTTGTCTTCCCACTCAGCAGCAAAACCCATGATGTCGTCGACCGTTTTTACCACTTTTGCTTGCGGGTTGGCAGCGATGCCGAGCGCACGCAGCGCACGGTACACAAAATCGTTAGTAGGCACCTCGCCAGCATCATCGCGCAGCAAGTCGTATGCCCGAAAGCGCAATGGCCGTGCGGCCGCCAGTGCCGGGTCGAGCTGGCGAATGGTACCGGCCGCCAGGTTACGCGGGTTGGCAAAGGTTGGCTTGCCGGCAGCTTCTTGCTTTTTGTTAAGTTCAGC
>DASZYT010000009.1:0-60686 GCA_035545275.1 Saccharimonadales bacterium (SeqCode)
GCCGGCACGGTCAAGTCACCGGATAACGAAACCAACTAAAAGCTGCTATAATTACCCCTGTTTCGCGCGTGTAGCTCAGCTGGATAGAGCGTTGGTTTCCGGTACCAAAGGTCGGGGGTTCGAATCCCTTCGCGCGTACCACATCCGACTCATCATCAACCCCGCTCAAATTTTGCCAATCCAGTGGCCAAAATTTGGCGGGGTTTTGCGCTGTTCCTCCTTTTCCGCTTGGCGAATCCTCTCGCCAAGCGGGGTACTTACTGTTTGCAGCGATTTGCAAGCAGAAGTTGCTGGCCTGCCGAAGGTAGGTCGAACCACTTTGCGTACCATTATTTGCTAAATAAATTTTTGAGTTCGGTTTTGGCTTGATTGAGATTGTTCTTTTGCTCGGCTGAAAGGTTGCGCCCGGCGCGGTTGATATAAAAATTGAGCATAGACACGGCAGACTGGTACGGCGTACCCTTGCGCCGATTGCTGGCCTCGGCTGACCGTTTGAGCGACAGGGCAATTCTACGCGGATCGCTCCACGTAAACACGCCTTTTTCCAAATCTAATGCATCACTGTGCGTGGTAACCTGTGCCGACCATCGTTTCGTCATAGTACAAGCATATATCCACCCCCTAGAATAACCTGTAAGAATAGTTACTTCGCAAGTCGCTACGTTTTTCTATCATGAAAATATGAAGAGACTTTACCTATCGGATACGGACAAGAAGATTGCGGGCGTGTGTGGCGGCCTGGCTGAATATATGGAAGTGGACTCTACTCTTATTCGGGTAGGGTGGATAGTGCTCACCATCTTTACGGCGGTGGTACCGGGCATACTTGCCTACCTACTGATGGCTATTATCATGCCGCACAAACCTATCCATGAATAAATAAAATGAGCCGCTTTAGCGGCTCATGATGTGATTGCGCAGGTCTGCCCAGTCGTCACGGAAATCTTCGGGCATGCTGTCAAATTGTTCGTCGGCACGTTTTTTCCAACTCTTGGCCATACACTCCTCCTGTGTGTTTACGACTTTAGTGTAGCGAGCATGCCAGACAATGGCTGTTAAATATTTCTCAAGGGCTAGAAACGGGACGAGCGGAGGAGCGTGAGGGGCATTTTGTGAACTTCCATACATTACTTTACTTTTGAAAATCTCCCGCACATACTAAAACCATACTCTCCTGCATTCCGTTGCTGGAGCGTATCGTTAACAAAGCCAGGAGGCTACTATGGTTGCACAAGTTGAGCAGCCAAAATCCAAAGGGCTACTTCAGAAGCTGGCATCACCTGCCTTTCTGAAGCACAAACAAGAATATGTCGTGTGGAGCAAACAGCTGCTCCAGCGCGCCAAGAATCAATTGAAACTCAAAGACTAGGACCGTCCTATCAGACGGTCCTTTGCTATTATTAAGGTATGGCTTCTACATACAGACAGCTCCGGCTGCCCCGGTGGCTCGCAATTATCTACGTCACGGCCGCGGTTATATTGTTGCCGTGGACGGTGTACTTGGGCTACCAACTGCCCGTAAAGCACCTGAGCCAACACTGGGATATCAGCTGGGTCGGCCTGGATGCGGCGCTTATACTCACCCTGGCACTGACCGGAATTTTTGCGTACCGCAAGTCAAAACTCATTGTCATTTCGGCAACCTCCACCGGCTGCCTGCTGCTACTCGATGCATGGTTTGACGTGCTCAGCGCAACGCGCGACTACCATTTTTATCAAGCCTTGTTTTTGGCATTCGGCGTGGAACTACCGCTCGCAATCATGAGCTATCGCCTGGCGTACCGCGCGCTTGAACGACACATTGCCAAAGGCAGATCTTAGTTTTTGTCAGCAGCAGGAGGCAGCCCCTTGGGACCGCCGTACTTTACGTGCAGTAAGGCTCTTTGCAAAAGTCGTGAGACGTTTTCGGCTTGCTCCAGGCTCATGCCTACGCGGGCAACCGGCATGCGCTCGCCTGTGCCGCTCGCTTGCGTAAACGATAGGGTCACACCAGAGGGCGTAGCGTTGACATCTACACCATCGGTATACATGGTGCGGGCGTCCATGGCCAATAGCATCACAATTTGCTTGGCATTGGCGGGTATATCGTCCCCCATTCTTAACTTATCTTGTGCGCCATCGTAGCCAGCCAGCTCCCAAAGCTGCACTGCCTCGTGGTCTTGCATGTTGAAGTGGTTAATAAGCAGCATCAGGATATCTTCGCTGGGACGTTCTTGGCCATGTTCGATACGCTCCAACCGATCCGCATCAATTTCGACGGCTCCAGACACTTCATCCAAACTCTCGTGAAGTTGCTCCCGCAAGTATTTCAAATGGGTTCCCAAGCTCTTGTATGGCTGCGAGGTAGGCTCATTCATACCCGTACATAGTACGCCTTGTAGGGAAAGCTATGCAAGCGCACCGATACCTCGGGGTATAATAAAGGCCATGAACATTTTACAGAACGTCTCTTTGCGTGAGCATTCTACCATGCGCCTCGGCGGCAATGCCGCCTACGTGGCCGAGGTCACCAGCCGACAGGATGTGGTTGACGCAGTGGCGTGGGCCGCCAGCCAAGGCATGCCGGCCATGATGATCGGCGACGGCAGCAACATTGTGTGGCGCGACGAGGGTTTTTCGGGGCTGCTTTTGGTCAACAAGATCAAGCGCTTTGAACTTTTTCAGGAAGACGAGCAAAACGCCTATGTTACCATCGGCGCCGGTGAAAATTGGGATAGTGCGGTGGAGCGCACCGTGGCCGCAGGGCTGAGCGGCATTGAGTGCCTGAGTTTGGTGCCAGGTACCACGGGGGCAACCCCCGTGCAGAACGTGGGCGCCTATGGCCAGGAAATTGCCAGCACGCTCGTAACGGTCGAAGCCTACGATGCCCAGAACAGTTCATGGGTAAACATTCCGGCCCAAGATTGCGCGTTCGGCTACCGCACCTCACGGTTCAAGACAACCGACCGGGGCCGCTTTTTTATCACCGCCATCACGCTGCACCTCATGAAAACCAATCCTCAGCCACCGTTTTATGCATCCCTCCAGGCCTACCTGGAGCAACACAACATTACACAGTTTACGCCACAAGTCATCCGTGACGCAGTCATTGCCATTCGTCGCGCCAAACTGCCTGACCCGGCCGAGGTGGCCAACAATGGCTCCTTTTTTGCCAACCCCGTGATAAGCCAAGACACCCTGGACTCATTACTGCTTGACTACCCTGAGCTGCCGCATTGGCCGGCCAAGGACGGCACGGCAAAAATCCCGGCCGCGTGGCTGGTAGAGCAAGCCGGCTTCAAAGGCGTGGATGACCCTGAAACCGGCATGACCACGTGGCCGATGCAGCCGTTGGTGTTCGTAAACAAGCACGCCAAAAGTACGGCCGACCTTTTGCGGTTCCGCCAGAAAATCCTGGATGCCGTCCAGCAAAAGTTCGGCATCGCTCTCGAGCAAGAACCCGAACTTTTGCCCTAAGCTTTCTCGTGGAAAGCGGAGTTAACTCCGCTTTAAATCCGAGTTAACTCGGATTTCCATATCGCCTAGAAGTACTGCTTGCATGTAGTGGCGCGTCGCCACACTAACCCTATACCCCAGTGAAACTTGGCGGAAATATCACCGTGCAGACAATGAATGCACCATGCAAAATACTCTTTACTCTTTTTAGCATCGTCATCTCTAGTCTACCGCATTGGACGCATCAGTAATATCGTGTGGAGTAGTCAGCCGCAAGTAATAGCCAAAAGGGTCTTCTACCCGAAAGTCGTCCAGTCCCCATGGTTGGTGGGTCAAAGGCTCTACCACTTGGTAGCCCTTGGCCTGAAGGCCTTCTTGTACTTTGGCCAGGTTCTGAATTGTAGATACCACTATTTCGACACCGTAGCCGCGCTTAGTCTCATTGGGAAAATGCTTGAAATACGGCTGGCTATAAATAGCATCGGTTCCACTCCAGAAGTTTAAAATACAGCTGCATTCATTTTTTAATATCAGATAACCTTTGTCGCCCTCAGGTTTACGCTCCCATACAACTTCAAACCCGAGCAGGCCATAAAATTTTTTAGCTTTTTCAAAGTCGGGCACATGAAGCTCGAGCTGAAGAGAATTCTGCGTATTCATTTTTTGTCGCTAGGTAATGGATACTTCAGGGCGAAGGCTTTGACCTCTTCGCGCAACGCGTTCAATTTTGCTTCGTCATCACGGTTGTCGATAGCCTGTTTCATCCACTCGGCCACGGTTGTCATGTCGTCTTCGACAAGTCCGCGCGTCGTCATGGCCGGCGTGCCCAGGCGTACGCCGCTGGGACGGTACGGCGGCAACGAGTCATCGGCTACGGCGTTTTTGTTGAGCGTCAGGCCAATTTTGTCCAGCGCCTCTTCTACCACTTTGCCGTCCAGGCCGAAGCTTTTGTGCACGTCCGCCAAGATAAGGTGGTTGGACGTGCCGCCGCCAATAAGCACAAACCCGCGCTTCTGCAGCTCGTCCGCCAGGCGCGCCGCGTTCTTTACGATTTGCTTGGCATACTCTTTGAACTCCGGCTTGAGCGCCTCGCCAAAGGCTACGGCCTTGGCTGCCACGATGTGGTCGTGCGGGCCACCCTGCATGCCCGGAAACACGGCGCGGTCGATGAGCGTCGGGATATTTTCGAGGGTCTTTTCGGGTGCTTTGAGTGGGTTACCGACGACGCCCTTAGATAGAATCATGCCGCCGCGTGGGCCGCGCAACGTCTTGTGCGTGGTGGTGGTGATGACATGAAAGCCATAGTCAAACGGGTTTTTAGCCACTCCCCCGGCAATAAGACCCGCAATATGCGCCATGTCGGCCATGAGCAGGCACTGGTCGCCCACCTCGCGGCCAATCTCGGCAAACTTAGCGTAGTCCAGCTCGCGCGGGTAGGCACTGAAGCCGGCCAGGATGATTTTTGGCTTGTGCTCAAGAGCTAATGCGCGCAGCTCATCATAGTCAATCTCGCCCGTAGTAGGGTCTTTCATCTTGTAGCGGATAAAGTTATACAGGTGCGCTGATCGGGTCACCGGAGCGCCGTGCGTGAGGTGGCCACCGTGAGAAAGATCCATCGCTAGCACAGTGTCGCCCGGCTCCAGCCAGGCGCTGTACACGGCTTCGTTGGCGGGCGCGCCGGAGTGCGGCTGCACATTGGCGTGGTCGGCCTTGAAAAGTTTTTTGGCGCGCTCGATAGCCAGCGTCTCCATCTTGTCGACGTTTACCTGGCCGCCGTAATAGCGCTTGCCAGGGTAGCCCTCGCTGTATTTGTTGGTAAAGACGCTGCCCATGGCAGTTAAAACATCCCGTGAAACGTAGTTTTCGCTCGGTATCAGCTCCAGCCCTTCGCGCTGGCGCTTTTCCTCGGCAGCGATCAGGTGCGCAATTTCTTCGTCAATCATAGCCTCATCTCCCTTCCGTTACATGTAGTATAAACCAGTGGAGTGAGGTAGCTAAATCATATGCTTATTGTAGCAGCATAAGCGGTAGTTCTGTGCATAATTACAGTGCATTTCACAACTATTTCCTAATTGAAGAAAGATATCATATATGATATTCTACCCTGGATATGGAAGCAGCAAATGAGAAAATCGGCCACCTTATTGCCCAGATACGACAAGAGAGAGGCCTGACCCAAGCGGAATTTGCCCGCAAACTACACACCAGCCAGTCGGCCGTCAACCGCATGGAACACGGCAAGCAAAACCTGAGCGTCGAAACGCTGGGGCGCATCAGCGACGTGCTTAACAAGCAGCTCATCACCTTGGGCGATCCGGCCACCAATCTGCGCATTGAGGGCGGCCACGAGCTCCATGGCAAAATTGCCCTTAAAACCAGCAAAAACGCCGCGGTGGCGCTGCTGTGCGCCAGTTTGCTCAATTATGGTGTCACACGTTTTAAATCATTTCCCCGCATCGAGGAAGTAAATCGTATCATCGAAGTACTCAACAGCATTGGCGTGCAAACTAAGTGGTTGCCCGGCAATGACCTGGAAATCCGTCGCCCCGAACAGCTCGACCTGAGCAAAATGAACAAAGACTCGGCGCGCAAAACCCGTTCGGTACTTATGCTGATTGGCAGCCTCATGCACGATTATGAAAGCTTTAAAATTCCCTACGCTGGCGGCTGCAAGCTGGGTGAGCGCACCGTGGCTCCGCACCTGTTCGCGCTGGAAGAATTCGGCGTTGGTATCGTGGCCACGCAGGGGCACTACAACGTCACCGTAGCCAAAAAAGCTCCCGGCGAAATTACGCTGTACGAGCAGGGCAACACAGTAACCAACAACGTGCTGATGGCAGCAGCGCGCACTGCCGGCACCACCTTTATCCAGTCGGCCAGTGGCGACTACATGGTGCAGGACCTGTGTTTCTTCCTGCAAAAACTCGGAGTGACTATCGAGGGCATCGGCACGCCGTTTTTGCGTGTCACGGGCGTTCCGTTCATCAAAAAGAACGTAACGTTTGCCCCCACCGAAGACCCCATCGAAGCGATGTTTTTTATCTCTGCCGCGGTCACCACAAACTCCAAGATAACTATCGAGCGGGTGCCTTACCGCTGGATAGCGCTGGAGCTACTCAAGCTCAAGAAAATGGGCGTGGAATTTACCATGAGTGAGCCCTACAAAGCCGCTAACGGGAAAATTGATCTGGCTGACATTACCATCCGCAAGCACGACGGCAAGCTCGTAGCCCTAACCGACAAAATTCACCCTAACCTCTACCCTGGCCTCAACCCGGATAATCTACCCTACTTTGTGCCCATCGCCGCCATTGCCAAAGGTCGTACGCTCATCCACGACTGGATGTACGAAAACCGCGCCATTTACTACACCGAGCTCACCAAAATTGGTGCCCAGGTGGAGTTGGCCGATCCGCACCGCTTGTATGTACTCGGTCCTACCAAATTTACTCGCGCCGACGTCGTATGTCCGCCCGCGTTGCGACCGGCCAGCCTATTGCTCATTGGTATGCTGGCCGCCGATGGCAACAGCGTACTTCGCAACGTCTACACCATCAACCGCGGTTACGAAGACCTCGCCGAGCGGCTCAACAGCATCGGTGCACACATCACGGTTGTTCACGAGCTGTAAGGCTTTAGCGTTTTTCTACTACGGTACGAGTGGGCGTCAACCAGCTTGCAAGGGCCGCAAAGGCCATGGCAATCAAGCCATATATCACCATGGCAAATAGGGCCGAGAAGTCGATGATGTGGTTGTTGCCAATGTTTGCCGTGGGGAAAATCCCTCGAAACGGCTGCATCAGCGCATCGGTCGAGTTATAGACCCACTGCACGAACCCGTTGGTAGGGTTGGCAGCAAAGAAGCGCAAAATGACGCGGATCGCCAAGAAAATCTCGACGAGCCACAAGAAAAAGTTGATAAGTCCTACTACGAAGCGAGCGATCATATGTAATCCTCCTTACGTTATACGTTAATGTCCTTACACTAACGCAACGGTAAAGCGCTGTTAGTCAATTTTTTCACAATAGGATATCTCTCAAAGATGTCCTGCGATACTCAGGATAGCAAAGTAAACTTTGCCATCCCTCCGTTTCTCGAGAATCTCTTCGAGATAGCGGGCAGTGCTCGAAAAATCCAAGCGAGCTTGGCTTTTTCTCCGCTCTTACGCTATAATCGCCCCTGATACGCGGGATTCGTATAACGGTTAATATATAAGTTTTCCAAACTTAGGACGGGGGTTCGACTCCCCCATCCCGCACCATTTCGAACGAAGCGAGAAATGGTCAATGCATCAACCTAGCTTTTCAAACCAAGGAGGCGGCTTGGCCGACTCGACTGCTTGAAAAGCTACGAGGAGGAAACGACCAGAGGGTGGAGGGCGACAAAAGCCATTTTGTCGCACGAAAGCCGACCGTCGGTTCCGACGTGCCCCGGTAGCTCAGCTGGATAGAGCAAAGGACTTCTAAGCCTGAGGTCGTAGGTTCGAATCCTACCCGGGGCGCCAGTTTTGTTTTATTGTAAGAACTATCAGCCTATGACAGAACCATCCACTCGTAATCTATCAAGTATAAACCCCTCTGGCTTTACTGTACCCGGCGTTGAAAGTTACACGCTTGCGTCCAACGGCACAGTAAAGTCGCCCGAAGAAATCAGAAGTGAGCTAGAAGCTGCCACGGCACAAATGTTCCGGCTCGTCGGCAGTGACGATCCCCGCTATCAATTCTTTGGTACCGCTCGTTTACGACAAGAGTTATTTGACCTTTCAGCAGGTCTTGTAAACTATGCCCACGACAACGAGGCCAAGGCTATCGTATTGATGGACCGCAGTGCCCGCCTTGCCCATATTGGCATACGCGAAATCTGGCGTACGCTTCACGAACCCGAAGGCCTGCCTATGCCTGATATATTTTTCGTTAACCCCCGTGGCTTTCGGCCGTATACTACCGATGCGCTTGAGGAAATTTTGAAGGTGTCTCGCACCCATAATAAATACGGCGACATCGCTGATTCACCTAGCCGCAGACGTGCACCAGAGATAATAAAGGAAGATTTTGTGCGTAGCTTCCCCCGGCTCTTGCAGCATGCTGACGAGGTAGTTATATTATTTGACACGTGTGTACACTCGGGCAACCAAGCTCAATATGTTATTGAAACACTTGAAGAAGCAGGGCTCACCCAGCTCCACTTTGTAATTGGATCTGTATCGCTCATGGAGCAACCCCGGTGCGCGGAGCCGGATCTGATCCTAAATGAGACAGAACCAGCAGCATATTGCTGGCCGTTTGGGATGGACCGTGCCACACAAAAAACCTATGCCAGCACGCTCTCAACACGCGCCACAAATATCGAGGAGCCGGGTCAAAGCAAAGCTTTACGACGGGAAATTCGCCATATTATCAGAGAGAGGCTCGCCGCAAACGGTCATACGGTACCTCTTCCGCGCCAACCATAGCGCCCTGCACCTCTTACTCAATGGTGCCCTACCTGTCTTTTGACTGCTCTTCTTCGCGTTTTTTGATCTCAGCGTTGCGCTTTTGAAGACTAGTGAGGATTTCTTCAATCGTCATAGATACCTTTCTTGATTACCGTAATACTATACCGAGGACCACGAAACGATGCTGTTATATTTTTAACGCCACACATGCTAGATAAAATATTTGCTACTATGGGTTTACTCACTACTAAAGGAGCCTCCATGCAAACTATCACTATCGTTACCGGCAATCCGGGCAAAGTCCGCGAGCTGCAGGCCATGGCAGAAGGCAAGCTTAACTTTGCTATGCATTCGCTCAATTTACCCGAAATACAAAGTCTCGACCTACAGGAAGTCATCGAGGACAAGCTCAGGCGCGCGTACGCGGAGCTGAAAACGCCCGTCATTGTTGATGATGTTTCCGCTGGGCTAGATAAGTTAAAGGGGCTCCCAGGTACGTTCATCAAATTTTTCAACGAGACGCTGGGCGAAGATTCGTTATTTCAATTAGCCGGCAAGGAAGGCGAAAAAGTAACCGTCAGCTGCATTGCGGCGTACTACGACGGCACAACGATGGTGCTCGGTAAGGGTACTATTCGTGGATCTGTGGTGACACCACGCGGAAGTAATGGTTTTGGCTTCGACTCCGTCATTGTGCCGGACGGACAATCACGTACGATGGCAGAGATGAGCGAAGAAGAAAAAATGCAAGTTAGCCACCGCGGCAAGGCTTTTCGCGATTTAATCACCCAGCTCGAACAGAACAAGCCCTAGAAACGGCCGTTGATGTAGACCGATAAGGGATTCGGGTCGCCGTAGTAGCCGTGCTGGCCGGCTAGGATGTCGATATCGCCGTCGCCTTCGATGTCACCGATTTCCACATTGTGGCTACCGTCACCGGTTGAGATTGCCGAACCGGTGAAATTGCCGTGGCCGTCATTGTAGTACACCATGACTCGCCGCTGGGCAGACTGGTCTTGCTCGCCCACCACGATATCAGGTGCGCCGTTGCCGTCAATGTCGGCCAGCTGGATGTTGTGGGCGTCCTGCAGATTGGCGTCGATGGTGTGCTCGGTCCAGGGCTGGGTTGGGTCAGTCGGCGCTTCGTACCACTTGAGGCCGCCGGGGGGCGCCTGCTTGTTGTTGTCGGTCTCCGATTGCGCAACCACAATGTCCATGCGGCCATCACCGTTCAGGTCGCCGGTAGATTCGGTAGCAATGTCGCCGCTGCTGCAGTTAGCGCATGTGTAGCCAGGACCTACGGTGTACATAGTCCATGCATCGGTGCGGGCATTGCCGCCGTGCTCGCGCGGATTTTCGTACCAGACCACGTCGTAGTTGGGGCCAGGACCGTTCGTTACGAAGTTGATCGCACCGAGCCCAGAACCAATGTCGAGCAGCGCTGCGCCTCGGAACGAGGTGCCCACATTTACCTTTGCCCAGCTTGTCGGTGAATTTTGGAAGAAGATACCGGCGGAGGTAACGACATCAATCTTGCCATCGCCATCGATGTCTGCAAGCCGCATGGTGTTTTCACCGTAGCCGCTGCCGATGACTGTCTCGGTCCAGGTACCGTCGGGTGTACCGGGGTTCTGGAACCAAACGAGTTGCTGGTTGTCGATGCTGGCAATGATATCCATGTAGCCATCACCGTTCACGTCGTACGGCGCCATGTCTTCGTAATCATGGCCCGACCCGATGATGGTGTGCCGTACCCAGGTATCAGCCGGATTGCCAGAGGATGGGTACTGATACCAGTAAATACCGCCGCCAGAGGTAGAATTTTGCTTGTGCTCCGTGCCGATAACGGCGTCGAGCTTGCCGTCGTTGTTCAAGTCGGCCAAGGTCTTTTCAACCACCGCCCCGGGCGGCGTGGGATCGATTACATATTTCGTAAAAGTCTCAACCGTGAAGCTGCCGGGCACAATAACTGCACTGGTCTCGGCAGATGATGCGCTGGCAGAGCCCTGGGCGTTGGTGGCGGTTACGACCACTCGGATGGTGTCGCCCTCATCGGACTGTGCCACAGTGTAGGTGCTGGCAGTGGCGCCGGCAATGTCGGTGCAGATACCGCTGGTGCAATCTTGCCACTGATAGGCATAGCCTGTGGGTGAGCCGCTCCAGCCGCCCGTAGAAGCCGTCAGCGTATCACTCACCTGCGCAGTACCCGTAATCGTGGGTACGGAAGTATTCTGAGGTGGTAATTGCTGACCAGTGGTGTAGTCGACGTAGAACGACCACTGCTTAGCCTCTACATTTACTGTCCCCCAGGTGGCCGATGCCGTTGGATAGGTGTTGGCGTTGTAGTAACCGGCATTGGTTACAGTGTCGTAGAAAAGTGAAGCACTATTCTTAGTGCCGCCGGACAGCAATCCAAGGAAATATGTGCCAGCTTGTAGATCCGTTGTTGGCAACTGGATTGTAGCCCAGCCAGCTGGCTGCGAGGCTGCGACCACATACTGCGAGCTTTGCAGTATGAGATTAGTCGGGTTGCCTGAGCTATCGGTGGCGTAGATTACCGCCTCAAACGCCTGGCTTGATGATCCGCCTGACGTGTAGAACTTGAAATCGGTAAGCGTGGCCGTGGTGTTCAGCGTAAATTCGCTGCCAAACTTGTAGCCCGCTCCTGGGTGCGCCACTTGCGTACCTACAGAGGTATATCCCAGTGTACCCGTAGTTACCGCCTGCGCGATAGTAGCCGTAGGCGCCGAAGTTGCTGAGCTGGAGCCAGCCGAGTTTGTCGCCGTGACGACGATATCGACGGTATTGCCGATATCGCTCGAGGTTAGCACGTAGGTAGTGCTGGTCGCTCCAGTGATGTCTGTGCAGGTGCCGTTCGCGCAATCCTGCCACTGGTAGGTAAACGATGGCGCGGGAGTACCGTTCCACGTGCCTGGGTCAGCGGTTAGCGTTTGGCCTTCTTGAGCAGTACCGGTGATGGACGGAGCTTTAGTATTGGCGGGAGCGGAAGGTGTCGGGACTGCAAACAGATCCGAAGAGGCATCGACCGAACCTGCGCTGTTGGTAGCCGTTACAACCACTTCCAAGCTTTGACCGACGTCGGTCGAGGCAATCGTGTAGGAAGTACCGGTAGCGCCACTGATGGCTGCACAAGGAGAGTTGCTATCAATGCAGTCATACCATTGCACCGCGTACGTAGGCGTGGGGCTGCCTGTCCAGGTGCCGAGCGTGGTAGTTACGGTACTGCCTTCGGTGTTGTTGCCGCTAATAACCGGCGGAGTCTGGTTAGCTGGTGCTACAGCCGGAGCCGGCTGGACGGTTCCAGTGGGTGCTGAGGTGGCGCTCGTGCTACCGCTACCGTTCGTAGCTGTTACGACGACATCGAGCGTATCGCCGACGTCACTGTCGGTTGCTACGTAGGTTGAGCCTGTTGCTCCGCTAATGTCTGCACAGGTACTGTTTGCGCAATTCTGCCACTGGTAGCTGTAGCTGGTGGGGTTGTTGGACCACGTGCCCGGGTCGGCCGTAAGCGTCGAGCCCGACATGGCCGTACCACTTATCTGTGGTAGGGTCTGGTTGGCCGGCGGCGAAGCTACTGCGACGCTATCGGATGTAACGGTGCTGGAGCCCGCACTGTTCGTAGCCGTTACTTCTGCTTGGAGCGTCGAGCTAATGTCGGCGGCAGTCACCACATAGGTGGAGCTTGTGGCGGTGCTGATGTCACTGCAGGTGCCATTGGCACAGCGTTGCCACTGGTAGGCATAGCTAGTGGGGTTGTTAGACCATGTTCCAGTGTTGACAGAGAGGGTTGAGCCTAAATCTGCCGTCCCGCTCACATGAGGTAAAACCGTGTTAACCGGGGCAACTGCCGCTTGCGGGGTGTAGTCGACATAAAACGACCACACGCGGCTATCATAGCTAGGAGTACCAAACGTCGCCGTAGGAGTGGGATACGTGTCGGCGTTGCTGATGTCTGCATTGGCAGCGCCGCTGTCATAGTACAGATAGGAGCCGCCCTTGGTACCGCCCGACAGCAGACCGATGAAATAATTACCAGGCTGCAGCGTAACAGTTGGGAGTGCCAGGGTTACCCAGCCAGCACTTTGCTTAGCGCCAATGGTAACCGGCTGACTTTGGGTAATGAGGCTTGTTGGGTTACCCGAGCTGTCAGTGGCATACACGACAGCTAGGAACGATTGGGTGTATCGTCCGGCACCTTTGGTATAAAACTGCAAATCGTTCAATGTGCCCGTCTCGTTCAAGGCATACACGTCGCCAAACTTATAGTTGGCACCTGGTTTGGCGGTTGTGGCGCCCACAGTCGTCGTACCCATAGTGCTGTTGGTTGCTGACGCCTTACCACCACCCCAAAACACGCCTATAACCGCTGTTGCGGTCAAGAGCAACGCCACCCCTAGTCGCGTGATTCTTTGCACAGACACCCTCCTACATTTATGCTCTGAGTATAGCAAGTCACGTGATTTTTCCTACTATGAATTCAACTTTGTGTCCAGAGTGCGTTGTTTTTGCATGCCAGCTTGGGGCAGCGGTTGTAAAAGATGGCTTCGTCGCGTATAATCACCTCTGTTTTCTGCAATTTTGAGGCAGCTAAACCAAAACTGCAATCCAAGGAGCAAATGCGACTGAATGCAGTTTTGAAAGGAGCAGTCGACAAAAGCTGCAGTCCGCCAAAAGGAGCGTTTCGCTTATTTTGGCGTGACGGAAGCTGACGTCGCACTGCGACGTGGCGGGAGTAGCTCAGTTGGTTAGAGCGCTGGATTGTGGCTCCGGAGGCCGTGGGTTCAAGTCCCATCTCTCGCCCCATACAAAGAGTCGACCTTTATGGTCGGCTTTTTGTATGGCATGCCGGCTAGAACCCACGGGCAGATTTGCCGAAGGCAAAGATGCGGGCCGTGGGGTCGCGGAACGAGGACATGCACAGAAGCTTGCTTCGAGCATGCCGCAGTGGAGGAGGCTTTAGCCGATAGTCCCCCATCTCTCGCCCCAAAACTAGATGAACAGAGACCGCGAAATGCGGTCTTGTTTGCTATCATAGAGGGAAGAATGAAGCGAGTATTTCAATTTATCCGAGGATATTATCAGTTTAGTGCGGCCTGTTTGGCTCTTCTGTCAGGGTTAGGCTTTTGGTTCAGTGGTATGCACACGATAGCAAACTGGATACTGGCAGTAGTATCGCTGCTAGCTTGTGTCCCGTTAGCCACCGCAATGTGGCGCGACATCCGGGTAGGCCGCTATGGCATCGACATACTGGCGCTTACTGCCATCATCACTTCGGTTGTCTTAAAGCAATATTGGGCGGCGATTGTCATCGTCATTATGCTCACCGGCGGCGAAGCCCTGGAAGATTATGCTGAGCACCGGGCCAAGACTGAGCTTAGCGCATTGCTAGAACGTGCTCCGACGCAAGCCCATATACTGCGCGGCCGCAAAACCTTGGACGTATCGGCACAAGATGTGCATAAGGGCGATAAACTACTCATTAAGACTGGCGAGGTAGTGCCGGTGGACGCCACCATTTTGGACGGAAGTGCCAGCTTTGACGAGTCGTCGTTAACCGGCGAGAGCTTGCCGCAGACCAAAGCCAAAGGTGACCAGATATTAAGCGGTTCTATCAGCTTGGATGGTTCCGTAACCGTTCGCGCTACACACTCAGCCGCCGACAGCCAGTACGAGCAGATCATCAAACTAGTGCGTTCGGCCAGCGCCAGTCAGGCGCCATTTGTGCGGCTCGCCGATCGTTACAGCATTCCCTTCACCGTCATGGCATACGCCATTGCTGGGGCGGCTTGGATAGTAAGCGGTCACGCAATACGCTTTTTGGACGTCATCGTGGTGGCCACGCCGTGCCCGCTGCTGCTGGCCGCCCCCATCGCGCTGATATCGGGCATGTCTCGTGCCAGCAAGTATGGCATCATCGTCAAGACCGGAGCCGCGCTCGAAAAGCTGGCCGAGACCCAAACCATTGCCTTTGACAAAACCGGCACACTCACCCACGGCAACATTACCGTAGACAACGTATCGGCGTTTCATGCGTACAAACAACGCGAAGTATTGGCCTATGCCGCCAGCTTGGAGCAAACCTCCAGCCACGTGCTGGCAGCCGCCGTAGTAGACGCCGCTAACCAGAAAAAACTCCGCATCATCAAGGCAAAGCACGTGCACGAAGAGCCCGGCCACGGCTTGCGTGCCCGGGTGCAATCCAACGACGTGCTGGTGGGGCGGCTGAGCCTCATGAAGCAGCACGACATCACCCTGCCCCGCGAGCTCAAAACCGCAACCATTGCCCAAACAGCTGCATTCGTGGCGGTCGACGGCAAGCTGGCCGGAGTCATTACATTCCGCGACGAGCCGCGGCACGAAGCCAAAACGACATTGGGCCAACTCAAAAAACTAGGTATAAAAAGCCTGCTCATGATTACCGGCGACAGCAAATCCGCCGCTCAGAAAATCGCCAAGCACTTGGGCATTACCGACGTACAGGCAGAGGCGTTACCGGGTGACAAACTACGCGCCATTGAAGCAATCGAGAACAAGCCGGTGGCATTTGTGGGCGATGGCGTCAATGATGCACCGGTGCTCACCGCGGCCGATGTCGGCATTGCGCTTGGTGCCCGTGGCAGTACGGCAGCCAGCGAGTCGGCCGATATGGTTATCATGCTCGACGACATAAGCTTGGTCACCACGGCTGTAGCTATTGCCAAGCACACGTTCAAGATTGCCAAGCAAAGCATCCTGATAGGCATCGCCCTAAGCTTGGTGCTGATGCTGATATTCTCCACTGGCATTTTATCGCCGCTAGCCGGTGCACTACTCCAAGAAGTCGTCGACGTGTTCGTCATCTTCAACGCCCTACGCGCCCACAGTGCAGGCAAAGCGTAAATCTGCCACCCACGTATTACGTTTGGGGGTTGGTGGCCGCAACATGCTCCCACGGCTTGTTCTGCACCGAGCACGCTACGCACCCGAGCTTCCGTGCCATATCATTTACTATCGATTCCCGCGCAAGCTGTAGGCGCAGTTCGTCTACCACTGCTATCTCGTGACTGCCCTCAGGATATTTCAAACACACCACCTCCATGGGTACGGTATCGGCATAGCCGGCGGCGGATGATTGACCTGGTATCGCTTGGAAGGCGTTGTTTTGGCACTGGTCGAACGCCTGGGAAAAAAGAGAAGGTGGCTCTGGCTCTTTGCGTCCAAACTTCACTTCACACTCCTTGATGAACGGCCAATGATTATAAAAGCCTCTTCAGTAATTCGTTGTAAGAAAATCTACTACTTGCTAAAAATCACATTTGGTCGCACGTCTTATTGCCTTCCAGACAATCTGCCGCCATATCTGCCATCATACAAAAAGCCCAGCCTCGTGGCTGGACTCTTTGTATGGTCGGGGGTACTGGATTTGAACCAGCGACCTCAGCGTCCCGAACGCTGCGCGCTACCAAGCTGCGCTAACCCCCGCTAAAAACTACAAAAGTTGTTTGTAATTTTACAAGGAAGACTATAAAACCATTCTAGTGTGGTCGGGGAGACAGGATTTGAACCTGCGACCCCCGCGTCCCAAACGCGGTGCGCTACCAAACTGCGCCACTCCCCGTTACTGTCATGAGACAAACCTTCGGTTTTTCTCATCGCGCCGCGCCGCGGAATGAATCCGCCGACTCGGGCTGCTCTTTTCCCTGCCTCATATACAAAGCAAGGCTGAAAACAGAGGTGATTATAACTTAGAAACGGAGATAAATCAAAGTTAACTTTGATTTATCGAGTATCGCCGGTTATCTCGAAGAGATACGTAGGAGCGGAGAAAAAGCAAAGCTTGCTTAGCTCTTTTGAGCACCGCCAGATATCTCGAAGAGATACGAATAACAGAGGAAAACTCCACTCTCGTTTATGAACTGAGGCCCAGGGCTTTGAAAGCGGCCAGCGCAGCCACCGTCGCGTCATCTACGGGATGATGCCGGGCAAACTTGCCCTGGCGGATAACCTGGGCGATCAGCCGGCTCTTGGCCGACGGATCATGCCCGGTAGCGAGCAGTATCGAGGTCAAATCCAGGATAGGAAACGGATGCTGCCAGTAGCGAGTTTCGAGGTCGTCTTCCTGGCATCGCAGCAAAAACCGATATTCCACCGGGTAGCCATTGCTTACCAACACATAGTCGGACGCCAGCTCTGCCTTGAGATACCATTCCCAAAAATCATGGCGCAAAGCCTTCTGGTCGTCGTGAGTAACCGGTATGTCTGCGATGACCGGCAAGACGTTAGCCGTGACCCACGGATCGATCGCCTGCTCGATGGGACAGCGTGCTACAAATTTGTCGACTATGTTGCCCTGGGCATCTACTACGACCGCACCAATCGCGAAGGCGTCGCCATGCAGCCCGTTGGTCTCCAGGTCAAAGCTCAGCAGCTTGGTCTGGGGACCAAGCGGGGGCAATTTGGGAGGCTTGGTAATAGGAGTAACCATGTCTTACAGCTTAAACTCGTAAATCTCAGCGTTTTTGAAAGCTTCAAGCTTGTACATATGGCTGTGGTGCAGGTTTTGATTAATGGCCCGCACGGCCCGGCCGGCGCCGCCGTGGCTCACCACCAGAATGGTGTTCTGTTTTTGCTCGCGTAACCAATCCAGCGCTTTGCCGAGACGCTCATATATCTGCTCGGTCGTTTCCACACTATCGTGCACCGTGTTGTTTTGCAGGTGCTCCTGAAAAATTTCCGAGGGACGTCCCTCATAAATACCATATGCTCGCTCCACAAAAAGCAGATTGGTTACGATGTCCTCCGGCTTATATCCAATCTCTTTCGCGATTATTGTCGCCGTCTCGACCGTGCGGATCATGGGCGAGCATACGATCAGCTCTATGCCTTTGCCCTTGAGGTCTTGGCCGGCTTTTTTAGCCTGGTCACGCCCAGTGGCCGTAAGATGGATATCATTGCCGCCGCCCGACACAATGCCGGCTACATTGGATTCGCTTTCACCGTGTCGCACAAAGTAAATGGTCTTCATATTATTTGGCAAGCTCCTGGGCGCAGTTCACGACTAAACCTAGGCTCAACTTTGCTTTGTGCTGTACGGACATGCAGAGTATTCATACTACTATGATAACTGATTGACCAGCTCACTCCATGAACGAATTGTATAGGTCGGATTTTCGACCGCCAGTTCATCGAACGTATGAAACGCGTGATGTTCGGGCGGAAGAACAATACGCTATCTATACCGGCATTGTGAGCAGCACGGATGTCCTTCTCTGAATCGCCCAGCATGATTACTTTTTGCTTTTCTGTCTGCAATTTGTCTATTGCCGTCAGGATACTTCCCGGATCGGGTTTGTGCGCTGCCATCTCGTTACCGCATATCGTCACGTCAAAAATGTCATTAAGACCATGGCTTGCCAAAATGACATCCGTCGTCGAACGGGCCGTTGCGGTAATGAGTGCCAGCTTCTTGCCTTTCTGTTTGAGAGCAGCGAGCACGGCCTCGATGTGGGGGTATAGTTTTATTCTTGTCATAGAGACCGCAGCCTTGCTGTCCCACTCCGAAAATATCTCGGACAAATCCTCCTTTGGAACTCCCAGCTCCACCAAGCCGTTCTCGGCATTACCGAATATCTTCCGGATGAGCGTTTTGTCGTCTGCCACAATGTCGTATCGTTTGAGTGTCGCCTTGACGATCCGCATCCAGGCATCAAACGTCTGAGTGACTGTGCCATCCATATCAAACAGATAGGCGTCGTAGTCTTTCACAACAGATTACCTACTTGGCGAATTCGATGGCACGGGTTTCGCGGATAACATTCACCTTGATGGTGCCGGGGTACTGCATGGTCGACTCGATTTTGGTGGCGATGTCGCGCGCCAACTTGATGGCGCTCAAATCATCAATAGATTGTGGTTTCACGAATACGCGCACTTCGCGCCCGGCGCTGATGGCGTAGCTCTTTTCGATGCCGTCAAAGCTGTTGGCGACGTTTTCAAGCTCTTTCATGCGCTCAACGAAGTTCTCGGCCGAAATGTTGCGAGCACCAGGCCGGCTGGCGCTGATGGCGTCGCACACGCGGACAATGAGCGCTTCGGTGCTAGTAGCTTCCATGTCGTCGTGGTGCTGCTCGGCAGCCTGGGCAACTTCCTCGGGTGCGCCATATTTACGCAGCATCTCGCCAGAGATGTGGTGGTGTTTGCCTTCCATCTTGTGCGTGAGTGCTTTGCCCAGGTCGTGCATGAGCGTGGCGTACTTGGTAACTTTGACGTTGGCACCCAGCTCTTCGGCGATCATGCCGGCCATGTGCGCCATTTCAGTAGAGTGCTTCAGTACGTTCTGGCCGTAACTCGTGCGGTACTTCAGCTCGCCCAACAGATGCAACAGCTCTTTGGGGATACCGATGACGCCCACTTCGCGGGCAGCGTCCTCGCCGGCACGTACCACGTCCTTTTCCACATTCTTTTGCGCTTTTTCGACGACCTCTTCGATGCGGCCAGGGTGGATGCGGCCGTCTTTCATGAGCATCTCCAGCGCCTGACGGGCCACCTCGCGGCGCACCGGGTCAAAGCTGGACAGCACGATGTAGCCCGGCGTATCGTCTACCATGATGTCCACGCCGGTGGCGCGTTGCAGCGCCTGGATGTTGCGGCCCTCTTTGCCGATGATACGGCCCTTCATCTCTTCGTCCTCGAGCTTCACACTAGTGACCGTACGTTCTGCCGTCACCTCTGACGACATGCGCTCCATGGCGGTGGTAATGATAAGCGCCGCTTGCTCCTCAGCGTTTTCGCGGGCTTCGTTCTGCAGCTTGGCCACAAGCCCCGTCAGGTCGTGCTTAATGTCGCGCTCGGTCATCTGCATAAGCTTTTCGGCAGCCTCACCCTTGCTTAGCTTGGCAATCTTTTCCAGCTTTTCCTGCTGCTTGGTACGGATATCGCGAATCTCGTCCTTGAGTTTTTCAACTTCATCCTCGCTGGTGCGCAGCTTTTCGGTGCGCTTGTCGAGGTCATCGAGCTTTTTGTCGAGCGCTTCTTCGCGCTGCACTAGGCGGCTTTCCAAATCTTTGAGCTCACGACGCCGCGCCTGCTCTTCTTTGCGGCCTTCTTCGGCCACTTTCAGGGCTTCTTCGCGCGCCTCTGTTAACTGTTTGTCTGCCTCTTTTTTGGCCTTGGCCAGTTCCTTTTTGGCTTGGTCTTCGGCGGTGCCGATTCGTTTTTTGGTAACGACCGAATTTGCGCCAAAGCCAACAACTAGCCCTACAATTGCGAGCACAGCTTCTAACATCGCATGTCCTTTCTATAGACGCAGACTACCTCTGGAAAATCGCTATCACTTCTCTATCTCTGCAGGGGAGTCTGAAAATCAAGATAAATTAAAATTTCTACAGGATTTCCCAAAACTTGAATATCCTACGTAAAAATATACGACGAAATGAACGGTGACGTCAATTATTGGTTTAGTCTCTGTGCTACTTCTTTTGCTGGGTGATGTGCGGAGCGGCACCATATTCGGGCATGGCCAGCTGGTCGTTTTGGCCGTTTTGCAGCGCCGCAAGGCCGTTTTCTAACCAGTTTGGATCCTCGCGCGCCACAATGGGGATGCCCAGGCTGTAACTCAGGGCGTTGGCCACCGTCAGCCCGATGCGTAGCCCCGTAAAACTGCCCGGCCCCTGAAACGCCACGATACCGCCGAGGTCTTTGAGCTCCTTTTGTTGGCTTTTGAGTAGCTCGTCGATTTTCCTATGTATAGTCTCAGCCAGTTGGCGGTGGGCAAGCCATGATTCATATTTCAGCTGCTTGTCGTCTTCATACAAACCCAGTTCGGCCTCAGGTTTATCAGTGCGGATAGTAATGATTAACACGCTAACTATCTTTCTCGATTAAATATGATAATTTTTTCGGATACCTGAACGTAAGCCTGCGATCATTTTCGCCGGTGGCCTCAAGCCGCACGGTTAGCCGCTCGGCAGGGAGGACATTGTCGACGATGTCACCCCACTCCACGACCACCACTACCTGGGGGTCGTTCGCCGCTTCAGCAATCTCATCGGCCATGATGCCAGCCTCGCTCAAACGGTAAAAATCGTAGTGAAACAAACGCAGTTTGCCAGCATCGTACTCGTTGGTAAGCGTAAATGTCGGGCTGCTGACTCGGTCATGACTACCCATGCCTTTTGCCAGCCCTCTTACAAACGTAGTCTTACCACCGCCCAAATCGCTGACGAGTTCGATGACCTCGCCGCCACGCAATTTACTTCCCAGCTGTTCGGCGAGTCGCTCGGTGTTTTCTGAACTGGTGGATACGGTTTGCCACGTCAACTCTGTACTCATACAGCCCGTATAGTAGCGCGGCAAGTACAACCAGGGCAAGCGTCCAGGGATGAATGGGAGTTAGCTGGGCCACATCGCTCGTAGCCGGCGAACTCACCGTATTACTCCTTGTACTGGAGGTACCCTTGACCGAACCGCCGGACGATGGTGAGCCGGGAGATGTGGGCCCGGACGATTTCGAGGACGAGGCAGTCAGGTTGGCCTGGTCCACCACATTGGCAGCGTTTGGTGTAGGCGATAGGGTCCAATACCACGTGCCCTCGGCCAGGGCCCACGCTTGGCCGTCTTTGGCCGAACCGTAGGCATTGGTTTGGCTAATGAGAGTCCCAAGCGGATCGGTTAAGTCGGCTTGGCTCCCACTGTTGCTTAGGCTTAAGCCAGTGCTCGACGAGTAAAACGCCGTGAAGCTACGGGCAGGCAGCTTAGTGCCGAGGCCGAAGGTAAAATGATGCTTCGTAGCCGTGCCGGTCTCTAGCACAAAGCCACTGAGGTCAAACGCCACAGCATTAGGGTTATACAATTCGATGAATTCATCCGTGCCGTCGTTGCCAGTGCCAGCAGGATTGGGCAACAGTTCGGTAATCTGCGGGGCCTCTAGGCCCTTGTCGGCTGCCGGAATAGTAGGAGTGCTGTTAGTGCCTTGGCTTGCCAGACTGATAATGGTAGCGGGCGGGCCGGTTGCGTCGTGCGGCCAGACATACAACGCAGTCCCCGTGGGGTCGGCCGGCGAGGTGTAGGTGGTAAGCGTGCAGTTGGCATAATCGCCGACCTGCCACTGTGCGCTCGCCGCGTCAAAATACCATACCGGGTCGGTGTACTGGCTGGTCTCTTGCTTCAAATCAATCTCGCCGGACGGCAGAGCCGTGGTAGACGTAGATTTCCCCCAGTACGCATTGGCCTGCGGATCGGTCAATTGAGTAAAGCTGCCCGCCGACTCATGCCAGAGTGCAAGCCTACCACTAGTATTGCTGAGCGTAGGAGACAATTTTGTCACGTAGACCGCATCACAGGTTTGTCGGACGTCACCGCCATTAAGCAGCACTGCCTGACCATTTTTTAGCGGTACGTCAGGCAGCTGCTGTACCGGTGGGGCCGTAACTCCCGTAGCATCATCGCTCACATACCCCAGCCAGTAATTACTGAGGTGCTGGATGTCGCCAGTGCCGATATTTTGCAGCACCACGAATTCATTGCCAGTGATTTCTATTTCACGAAATACGAGATGTGGTACGGTTGTGTCGGCGTACACGGCAGAGGAAAGCGGAACGGTTAACCCGAACAGTACCGCGATGAATCCGGTCGTTATCCTCCGACACACCTTCATTGCGGGCGATTGTAACCAAGCCGCTACCCACATGCAAGCAAGAGCGTTTTGTGACTCGCGCTATACTGGAAGTATGCTGCAGTTGAGTGACGCCATTATCAACCGCTCGGTTTTAAGCCTACGCACCGGGTCGCAAGTGGCCGTGGCCGCTACTCCTATTATTAATCCCAAAAATTTAAAAATCGAAGGCTTTTACTGCACCGACCGCTTTGGTAAAGACCCGTTGATATTGCTTTACCAGGATATACGCGACACTATTCCGCAGGGTTTTGTGGTTAATGATCATGACGTGTTGGTAGCACCAGACGAATTGGTGCGCTTAGACGACGTACTCAAGCTCAACTTTGAACTTATTGGCAAATCAGTAGAGACAGTCAGCAAAGAAAAAGTTGGCAAAGTGAGCGACTATGCCGTAGAAATGGAAACCATGTATGTGCAAAAGCTATACGTCCAGCAGTCGCTCATCAAAAGTTTTACTGGCGGCAGCTTAAGTATCGACCGCTCGCAAATCCACGAAATCACGCCGCGGCGTATCATCATCAACGACCTTGAAGCTACCGCCAAGTCTCCGGCTACTGTACCGAGTGTAGCCGCCTAGAGCGGTTGCCCTATATGCGACCAGCTAGTACACTTATTATTAGCGTAAGAGGAAATAAATATGTCATTCGGTGGCGGTGGAAGCGGCGGCGGTCAGATTGCAACAAGCAGCGATGTCGCATTAAATAATCCTGCAAACGAGCAGATACTGACTTATGACAATGGCACGGCGAAATGGGTCAATAAGTCTTCGCCGTTAGCCCCGCTAGTAAAACGCACGCGGCTGGGCTCGTACTATCAAACCAGCAACGGCGTGTACAACTTTGGTACACGTGAGTCAACGCTGGGCCGGACATTCGATATTTATTCCTGCTTTATCTCGTTTGATTCGTCCGCCGCCTCGCATACCGAAATAACCACGGCCGCCCAAACGCACGACCTTTTGGTCGCCTGGGAACCGCAAAAGACCGTCGGGCTGAACTTTTCCGACATCCTGGCTGGTACGTACGATAGCAAGCTGGATGAGTGGATTAACTATTTCATTAGTTTGCCTTGCCGTGTATACATTCGTTTCGGACACGAGATGAACGGTAGCTGGAGCCACTATTCACCCCTTTATTCCGGTTCGGACAGCTCAAACTGCACCAGTGCGGCACAGTTCGTCCAAGTCTGGCAATATGTCTATAACCGCGCCAAAACGACCGATGGTGCCAAAAACATTTACTTTGTCTTTTGCCCTAACGCCAACGACTCGCCCTCGCAGACGGGCAATGCTATGGAAGATTTTTATCCTGGAGATGCCTACGTCGATATCGTGGGCTACGACGCCTACAATGCCCTCAGTGGCTCGTACCTTTCGGCTGACGACACGCTGCTGGGCAACACCGGCCAAGCCGGCGGCTACGCCCGCGTGACAGCACTCAACGCCACCGCACCGGTGTGGCTCTGCGAAACCGGCTGCGTGGATCTTAGTGACCCCAAAGACACCGGCAACTTGGCAAACGGCCACAGCAAGGCACAGTGGTTTGCCAGCCTTGCTGAATCTACCGTTGGGCCACGGCTTGACGCCGTAGTGTTTTTCGACTGGTCGGGGACGCGCAACTGGAAAATTGACTCCTCTACCGATTCGCTCAATGGCTGGACCGCCGCATTCCGGCCCACCGGCCCTGTGCCGACCAATACCTCGACGTTCGATGCGGGTCGTTCACGCACGAGCGATTATTCCAGCTGGGCCGGCACTTCGTTCGACCCATATCTCATAGCCAATACCGCCACACCGACATCTGGTACTGTGTATGTTACGCAGATCCGCCTCGACAATAGTGCAGCCTTATCAAAGCTAACGGTATTTATGAACGCGGCCGCCACTTCGCCGGTAAGTGGGCAGTGCTTTGCTGGCATTTATGATGCCAGCGGCAACCAGCTGGCTGTAACGGCTGACATTTCCGGTAGCCTCAACACCTCCAGTAACTACCGAACTTTTACGATGACTTCGTCTACCAGTACCCTTGCAGCTGGTACAGTGGTATACGGCGCTATTGTCATCAATGCCACGACCCCCGCTTCGCTCGGTATTGCCAAATTGCTCAACGGAGTCAATCTTTCACCGCTTACCAAACGCTCAGGTACCGCCGGCACTGCCGCCACAACGCTGCCCAGCACATTCTCGCCAGGTTCACTAGCAGCCGGCTCAGTGTTCTTCATGGCCGTCCAGTAGGCTAGTTGACGTCTTCTTCGTTTAACACAGATTTAATATCATCGTAGTTGAAGCCCTGGCGGGCGAGGTATTGCATGAGTTTTTGGTTGTCGTGATACTTAACTTGTTTACGTTTTTTGTCGACGAGCTCACGGAGCGTGTCGAGCTCATCCGTCTCGTCTTCCTCGAGCACCTGCCCAATGATTTCGTCAGATACCCGTTTGGCACGCAGTTCTTGCTTGAGCCGGCGCAGGGAAGTAGGCTTCAGTAAACGCCGGTTGGCAACCCACACACGTGTAAATTCCTCATCATTTAGTAAGCCGATATTACTTAACTTGCTAAGTATTGATTTCTGGAGCGGGGGAGCGGCTTTTTTGCGCTGCAGATAACTTTCCATCTCCCACGTGCTACGTTGGCGCATAGCAGCATAGCGAAGTGCTTGGTTATACACTTTGTCGTCGGCAGATAGCTTCTTGAACTGCGTAACCTGCTCTTTGCTTAGTTCCTGGCCACTGGCTAGTTTGCTCTCAAACAGCGCCGACTCGCTTAAAGAAAACGAGTATTTGCCGTCTACAAAAATGCTGTAGCGGTCAGGCCGCTTCAACTGCTGGGCTATTTTGGAAACTTTCATAGGTATATGATACTGACGATACGCTCGGCACTCTAATTTTATTTGCGCGTAAGGCAAGCAGCTCTGCTGCTTCTTTTTTGAGCTGAGAAGCACCGACTATTAGTTCAGTAGCAATTAACCCATCGCCCAACGGGCTTACCACGGTGCTACCCGATGCGTCTCCCACTGCTCGGGCAATATCTAGTGCAGCCGCACCAACAGCAACACTGGCGCACACATACGCAGCAACCGCAGCGTTTCCCGCCATCCTGCTTATTGTTCCAAGCTTTGGCTCAGGAGAGAGCAGTGGTATGCGACTATCTACATCCTTACATAAAGCTAGCCAAGGTATTTCCGCAGCTTTGGTAGCACGCTTGATGACGGCTTCGCTATGGAATGTCATATACCTACATAATACTCTTTTATGAATTTGAGCAAGTACGTGCAACCTTCCGGCTACAATATGGGCTCAGGCGACAAGCGTGTAGTCCCTACTCTTTCGTGGCTTCGGCGCGGACCTTTTTGGCGACTTCCTCGAGTACTTTGGGGTTTTCCTGCAGGTAGGTCTTGGCGGCTTCGCGGCCCTGGGCGATGTTTTGTCCGCCGTAGGCAAACCACGCACCGGCCTTCTCTACCACGCCATATTTGGTAGCCAGGTCGATGATGTCGCCGGCCTTGGAAATGCCCTCGTTGTACATAATGTCGAATTCAGCCTCTCTAAATGGTGGTGCAATCTTGTTTTTTACCACTTTCACGCGGGTGCGGTTGCCGATGACTTGATCGCCCTGCTTGATTTGGCCAATGCGGCGGATGTCGCAGCGTACGCTGGCGTAAAACTTCAGCGCGTTACCACCGGTAGTGGTTTCGGGGTTACCGAACATAACGCCGATTTTCATACGGATTTGGTTGATAAAGACCACCGTTGCCTTAGAGCGAGAAATGACACCGGTCAGTTTGCGTAGGGCCTGGCTCATGAGCCGGGCTTGTAAACCGGGCAAGCTGTCGCCCATCTCGCCCTCAATTTCGGCACGAGGCACCAAAGCCGCGACGGAGTCGACCACAATGAGGTCAACCGCGTTGCTGCGCACCAATGTTTCAGTAATCTCAAGAGCCTGCTCGCCGTTGTCCGGCTGGGAAAGCAATAGGTTTTCCACATCTACGCCAATGCGCTTGGCATACGCCGGGTCAAGCGCGTGCTCGGCGTCGATAAATGCCGCGGTGCCGCCAGCCTTTTGTACTTCGGCGATGGCGTGCAATGTCAGCGTGGTCTTACCAGAAGATTCCGGTCCGTAAACCTCAATAACGCGACCCTTCGGGAAGCCACCCCCCAACGCCAGGTCGAGTGAGATGGATCCGGTCGGGATCGTCTCTACCTTGGTGTGCTGGGACTCACCCAGCTTCATGATGGCACCCTTGCCAAATTGTTTCTCGATAGTTTCCATGGCAAGGCCGAGCGCCTTGGTCTTGCCGTCATCAGCGGATGATTTGCTGGTAGTTTTATCAGCCATTATTCCTCCATTCATAGGTCGTTTTGACCTCTGTTATTACCCTTCCACCGTTACCTACAATTATAGCAGAAATCGCCCTTGGAGTCACGTGCATTACCTCTAAAATGCTTCTGCTTTTCGGGCATTGTTGTTAAAATGAAGGCCAGGATGGGTGCACATCGTTATATCGAGGTATAAACAAACATGAGAATATCTGACGCACTGGTAGAAAAACTCCTGAAAAAAACGGGCAAAGTCACCGACGAGCAAATGGCGTCGTTACGCGAGCAGGAGACCAGCGAGAAGAAGCCCCTACAGGATTTGGTGGTTAAAAACAACCTGCTGTCTGAAAAGGAACTGACCGAAGCCTACGCCGCCGAAATCGATGCACCCTATGTTGAGCTCAACCCGCGCGAGATAGACCACGAGGTACTCAAGAGCATCCCCGAACGCATTGCCCACCAGTACCACGCGGTCGTGTTCAAGGTGGACGACAAGGGGATCAAGCATGTGGCTATGGAAGATCCCGACGACATTCCGGCCATCAACTTTTTGCAGAAGCAACTCGGCACCGACATCAAGGTATACATCACCACTCACACGCTTATCGAACAGGCACTAGACCTGTACCGCGGCAATATTAGCAACGAACTGACTAAAGTTATTGCGGGCGACCAAGAAGCCGTTGCCGAAGATGAAGAAGTCGATGAAGAAGATGTGGCCGAAGATTCGCCCATTGCCCAGACGGTCAACTTGATTATCGAGTACGGCATTAAGGCCGGCGCCAGCGACATCCACATTGAGCCGCGCGAAGACTTTGTGTTAGTACGCTACCGCATCGACGGTATGCTGCGCGAAGCCAACAAATTGCCCCGCAAAGTATTGGGTTCGCTCGTTAGCCGCATCAAAATTTTGAGTAATCTGAAGATTGACGAACACCGGGCGCCCCAAGATGGGCGGTTTAAGATACAGGCAGGCGGCAATGTCTATGCACTGCGCGTCTCTACCCTTCCCATTGTCGATGGCGAGAAAGTGGTCATGCGTATCCTTAATGAGTCCAGCAAAGCGGCTGCTTTTGAAGAATTGGGCTTCTGGGGCGAGGCACTCAAGACACTCCAGCATGCTATCGTGCAGCCGCACGGCATGGTGCTGGTGACCGGGCCTACCGGTTCCGGCAAATCGACCACGCTCTTTTCGGTACTATCCATGTTGAATACCCCTGGGGTCAACATCTCTACCGTAGAAGACCCAGTGGAGTACCGTATCCCGGGGGTCAACCAAACGCAGGTTAACCCTGTAGCCGGCATGACCTTCCAAAATGGTTTGCGTGCCCTGCTCCGCCAAGACCCCAATATCATCATGGTAGGCGAGATCCGCGACGGCGAGACCGCCGAGCTGGGCGTACAGGCCGCCCTGACGGGCCACCTAGTGTTCTCTACCCTGCACACCAACAACGCCGCCACCTGTCTGCCACGTCTTCTTGATATGGGTGTGGAACCATTTTTGATTGCCAGCACCATCCGTGCCGTCATCGGCCAACGTCTGGTACGACGGTTGTGCCCAGACTGCCGCGAATCATTTAGCCCCGATGACGCCACGCTCAAGAAACTTTCTGAAGCCTTCCACCTAGACGAGTCGGGCGCTATGGCTCATGTACACCAGCTCGACCAAGAGGCCTTGGAGGGCGGCATTGGTAAATCGAGCAAAGCCAAATCAAAAGAAGATGTGGAGCTCGGCACCACCGAAAGTAGCATCAAGACACTTTGGAAAGCCCACGAAGACGGTTGTAACTCCTGCGGACACTCAGGCTACAAGGGCCGAATCGGTGTCTATGAAGTACTGAGCAATAACGAAAACATTCAAAAGCTTATTATGTCGGACGGCACCAGCGAAGCCTTGCAGGAAAGCGCCATCAAAGACGGCATGGTGACCATGCAGATGGATGGTTTCATAAAGGCTCTGCGCGGCCAAACTACTATAGAGGAAATCTTGCGCGTCACCGCCGAGGAATAAATCCATGCGATTCGACTACAAAGCGCTCAACAAAGAAGGCAAAACCATCACTGGAAACATGGAGGCTGCCACCAAGGAAGCTTTGGTAGCTACGTTGGCAAAACAAGGCATTCATCCCCTCTCTGTCAAAGTGGGGGGCGCCAAAGGTGCAACAGGCGACAAATTGGTCAAAAAAAAGGTAAAGCTGGCAGATTTGGTTATTTTTAGCCGGCAACTTTCCACCATGATTTCCGCCGGTGTACCCCTGGCCCGTTCGCTATCCGCCCTCCAAGAAGACTCAGAGAGCCCCGTACTGCAACAGATTATTGCGGGCGTGACAAAGGACGTCGAGAGCGGCATGCCGCTCGGCGATGCGTTTGCCAAATATCCCAAGGTGTTTTCGGAAGTGTACGTCAACATGGTACGTGCCGGTGAAGATGGCGGTATTTTGGACGAGATACTGAAACGCCTGGCCTCCCAGGTAGAGCAAGACAACAGTATCCGCAAGAAAATCAAAAGTGCCATGATGTACCCCACTGTCATCTTGACGGTTACCATCATTGCCTTTTTCGGCATTATGATTTTCATCATGCCTAAAATCGACGGTATCATGAAGCAGCTGGGCGGCCCTAATGCCCAATTGCCTTCGTACACTCGAGCCATGCTGGCCATTAGTCACTTCACCCAGCACTATATCTTATTTATCATTATCGGTATGGTAGCTCTTGCGGTGGGATTTTTACGCTACATTCACACTCCCAACGGTAAGTATAAGTGGCACGGATTTTTGCTGCGCATGCCCATTATTAAAACCATTGTCATGAAGATAGCTATTGCCCGCTTCTCGCGCACGTTTGCTTCCCTAATGGCAGCGGGGGTCAGCGTATTAGACGCGCTGGACGTTACCGGAGCAGCCATTGGCAATAAAGTGATTGAGGCCGAGCTAAAGTCTGCAGCCGAAGAAGTTAAAAATGGTAGGCAGCTTAGCCAACCGCTAAAAGAAAGCAAACATTTCCCGCCCATCGTGTCGCAAATGATGCAGGTTGGCGAGGAAACAGGCCAAATAGATCAGGTACTGGTAAAAATCGCGGACTTCTACGAGGAAGAGGTATCGGTGCTCATCGACGGCTTGGCTGCCATTATCGAGCCAATTATGATCATTCTGCTCGGTGCTGGCGTGGGACTCATTGCCGCCAGCGTGATGGGTCCGATTGCTAACCTGAGCAAAAACGTCGGAAGCGGTTAGTAGCTTTGCCTGGTGGAAAAGGGCTTGACCCCAGAAAGCTTATGGTTATAATCTTTGGTAGATACTTAAAATCTAGGGTTATACCCTGTAGATTTTAAAGATCATTAAGTAAAAATTAAGACAGTAACAATTTAAGGAGGGTGGGTCCTTATGATCTCACTTAAAAATCGTCAACGTGGTTTCACTATCGTGGAACTTCTGATCGTGATTGTTGTCATTGGCATCTTGGCAACACTTGTCATCACGACATATTCAGGTATCCAGGCAAAAGCCCGTGACACCAAGCGCCAAACAGATATCAACACTATTCAGAGCCACCTGGAGGCCTACGCAGCCGACATAGGCGGTGGTAACTACCCAACGCTGGCAAACTTGCAAGACTCAACCTGGGTGAAGAGCAACCTGAAGGGTCTCGACATGGCCACCTTCCAGGACCCGAAGTGGAGCACTTCTAACACCGACTGCACTGGTGGAACTTCACCTAGTCAGTACGCAGAAGTTATCGACACTGCCAAGGCTGGCTGTTACGAGTACACTGCAACTACCGATGCCAACGGTAATGTAACTGGGTACACAATTTCTGCTGCGCTGGAAAGTGGCTCAACCTACTCCAAGACAAACCCGTAATACGGTTTAAACTGGCACATAAAAGAGCCCCTGTACGAGGGCTCTTTTTTGGTATGCAAAGAGGAAGTTATTATGACAAGACTATATCTATGACACCGTTACGCAGCCCTATTCGCAGATTAGGCATTAGCCATTCCCATCGTAGCTCGGGGCATAGGCAATGCCCAGGGCATGTTGCGCAGGTAGTTTGTGCACACCTAGGCCGCTAAACACGCCTTCTTTGCAAGGCACGACGTTACTACGGTTTGGTAAGCACTTCGCGCCACGACAAAGTCGTGTAACCGCCGGTGACGGGAAAGCCAGGTGGTGGCGCATACAGCAAGTTATAGTCGTAATGAGTCGTGTTGTTCTTGAACCCAGAGATATAGTAACCACTGGATGAGTCATAGACCGCATCGCCACAACCTCCCCGGCCACTATACTCCCATGACCACGTCCAATTTTGACGTGTAGCTACCGAGCCATAGAAATCGAGCTGTTGGTTGTCGCCTACCCAGCCACGCGTACAGCTGCCAAACCAACTAAAGTTGTATACTGGTCGATATTGGACATTGCCTGTTTCTGCTAGCATGGCCGCATCAATCTCAAGCGTAAAGTCGCCCGTGGAAGGTGCCGCGTACGGCGCAATTTCTACCGACCCTTCGGCCACTAATCCCAACACGTCACTGCCGTCTTTAGTACTATAAGCGACATTGCCAGCTATGTTGATGTTGGTGGCCACTGAAGTAGCCAGACGGCCAGAGGCAATAGTGAGCCGACCCTTGAAGGTCGGGTTGCTTCTGACCCACACGTTGTCTTCGACAAATATAACTCCGTTTGTCGGGAATGAAATACCTGAGGCTACCAAGGTAGGACTTAAGGCGCTGGAGTAATCGGTTTTGGTATCTTTCTCATTGTTGACCGTATAGAGGTCGTACGTGCCATCATTGTTGAGGTTGATAAGATACCCGCGCGACACATTAGCGCTGGAACTGCGTTCGGGAACATAGGCGGCGGTACGCATGGTAGGCAGTTGTGAGCACGCATTTGATTGTCCGGCCAGCGAAGACGTGGAAGAGTCTTCCGAAAAGGCAATCTTTTTCAGGGAGCAGAGACTGCCGCTGATCTGGTTGAAGTCGACTGTGGTGGTAGGATATTGCCAGTTTGCCTTGGAGCGTGTGTTGCAATTAACCGGCGAGGTAATGGTTGGGTCGCACCACACACCGTTTTCGGTACTACCATCACCACCATATTGAGTGCTCGGCACGTACGTGCTGTTGGAACTGCTCACCACGTCATTGTTGGCGCCGTCCATATGCACCCCAATGTTAGAGTGCACCGGGCCATCAGCACTTTCGGTATTGCCAAACCATAGTTCGCTGTCGGATAGCACCGCATAGCTCGCGAACGACGTCGCTCCTACTTTGGCCTGTACCGTCCGAGTTGCGTCGCTACCATTAACTTTACCTATCGATGTAACGGTAACTATGGTAGACCCTATGCCCTGCGGCTTTATCCACAAGGTGTACGTGCCAGTCGTGTCACCATTAGCGTCCACGTAGTCGTGGGTATACGGACCATAGCCCAGGTTAGGATCTTGTGTTGCTGGCGACCCCTGCCCATCTTGATAGTCAGTGCCGTTGTGGCTTAGGTGCCATACATAGTAATCCACTCCGGCTTCGGCAATATTAAACGCCTGTTGGCTTTTGACATTATGCCCAACCACGAAAAAGTTATTGAGAATAACTCCTAATACCGCCACCGCCAAAATGGCTGCAGCGATGATAAACGAGATCATAGCTGGCACCATGAAGCCTTCATCGTTGTGAGCGAGAGAGCTGCGTTTGAAAAACTTCTGTAGGTGTCTCATGTACTATTCCTTGTTCCGTAAGCTTACTTCCAGGCTGATTGGCTGACTGCTGCCCCCCTGGGCTGTAGCTACTCCCAGATTGGTTTGGATTTGCTGAATGGTTGTGACATCCGCTACCGGCACTCCTAGTTGGGTATTCGTACTATCGAAGTAGACAAAGAGTGTCGTGGCGGCTGGCTGCTTGAAATTGGGAATGATGGTATAGGTGGTGGTGCTACCACTTATGGGCGTACCAATGGGTGGATTGGCCGTCATGCGGGTTACATCAGCCATGAGTGCTGTCTGCGAGGAGTTGAGATAATAGTGTATTTCGGATACGTAGGTGTCGCTAGGAGAAAAGTAGGCGTACGCCGTAAGATCGGTGCCTGAAGCCGAGACTACTCCCGTAATGCCTCGCAGTACCTGTGCCAGCCGTTCAGATTCGGACGCCAAATCGGTAAAGTTTGACGCCGTTTTTTGCAGATCCAGATAGTTGCCTAAGTCTGCCCGGAAGAATTCATAAAAGCTCGTGGATACTAGCAATATGATAACCATCACCACTACCAGCTCCACCAAGGTAAAGCCTGCTTCCTTTGGCCGGTGTAATAATTTAGGAACCGACAATGAGTCCTCCTAGCAGCGGGCTGGCTGGTAAAGTCAGCGTATCACCGTTGGCCGATATAACCAGCTGCGTGTTGCCGGCTGAAATTCCCGTCAAGTCAACCGAGCATCCAAGCTGCTTGCCTACACCCGTACCGCTTTGCGGTCCCGTACAAGCTGCCGTATAGGTATTGGCGCCTTGGGTAAACTTCACCGTCGTAGAACAATTGTTGGCACTGGCAGCACATGGCAGATTTGCTCCGGTAATTGCAAAAGAGAAGCTCGACAGCGAGGAGGTCGCCAGGCTGGCAGTCCCCGGCGACAGCGTAAACACGCGCGGGAAGTTTACATCTGGCGTGAATATAAGCCGAACTTTTTGCAAGTAATTGGTGCCGCCGTAGTTAAACATGGTCGACGGAGGATTACTGGGGTCATACTCTGGTACGGCGATAGCCTCAAGCGGGCTACCTCCACCATATGGCACCGCAGCTGCCAGATAGTAGGTCGAGCCGCCAACCTTACACCCGCTATCGCCGTTATCACCACAGAAGTAATAGGGGCCTGGCACGAGATTTTGCAGAGACCCTAAACCGCTAGAATCCGTAGAAGCCGTACCATTGTAGTAATAGGTGGTGTTGCTGGTGTCGGTGTACTTCTTGTACCCACCCTTTAGAGAGATAGAGGCGTTACCTAACGGGTTGCCGTTGACGTCTGTCGTCTCTATAGCCAGGCTGTTAGTGCCCTGTTGCTTGAGCGTTAAGGTAACGTACGAAGATTGCTGTGTCAGGATTTTTTGGCTGGGATAGGTCGGCTGGAGCGTGCCAGACGGTGCAATAGTAGAAAGCGTGGAGTAACCACTGTCGCTGGCGGTTACCACGTAGTCATAGCCAGAGTCTGGCGTAAGGCCGTAGAACGCCACAAGACCATTGCTATCCGAGGTAAGGGTTTCGTCAACTGTGGGACTGACAGTGGTGTTCTTGACCTCCACCGAGGCACCGCTCAATGCATTGCCACTACCGTCCACCACCTTTACGAAAAGTGCACCGGTAGACGAAGCGGTTTCGGAAACTTTGGACGCTACATAGGTATCTTGTGACGCTAAATTATCCCCCGTGTTGTCGGTAACTGATACGTGTATCTGCTTGTAATCTTGGGGGTTGCCATCGGTGGCAGACCCGGTGGGTGGCGGATAATTTCGGCAGAGCGCTTTTTCGGTCGTAGTATCTGGGTATGAGCCGCAACCATCATAGGCGTCATCGACATATTTTATCTCGGTGGTTATGGTGTACTTAACGCCATACTCAGTTTTGGTGGAGGTCGTAGGTGACCCCACTACTAGCTGGTCGTAGGGTTGTGTCCTCAAATATTCCATTTGGTTGGTTGCGATTGTCAACGCTACCGCTTCACGCTGCGCGATGACCGTACTGTGCACCAACGAGATGTAAAGGGCAAAGAAGCTGACTGACACAACCGCAAAGATAACCAGCGCAATGGCCAGTTCAACCATAGTGAAACCCTCTTCGGCCGCACCCACTCGTTTCATTACGTTCATTATAATGCATAAGCGTCTTAGAACGTACTGGCTAGTCTAGCTACTTTTCCGTTGGGGCGTGTGGTATGATTGAGACAAGTCTTAACACTTATGTTTTTTGATGGGCACCGCACTAAAAACACCTAGCTTACTCCGGACCAAACCGATATTCGGACTCGACATCGGTCATGGGTCGTTAAAGGTCATGCAAATTGACCATACTGTAGACACGCCGGTCACCACCAAAGCCAATACCACAAGTGCCAAGGGCAAGCAAAAAGGCAAGAAAGACAAAAAACCGACCGCCAAAAGCCCTCATATCATCGGTTACGGTACTGCCTCCTTCGACAAAAGCGCGATTGATGATGGCGTCATCGTCAACCCAGAAGCCATCGCCGAGTCGGCTTTGAAACTTTTCAAGGGTCAGCTCATCGGTGACATTAGCACCGCACGCACCGCCATGACAATTCCCTCGTACCGTTCGTACACCCGAGCAATTCAGTTGCCTGCACTCGGTGCAAAAGAGCTACAAGAAGCCGTCGAGCTAGAAGCCGAGCAGTATATACCGGTGCCGCTGGAGGAATTGTATCTGGACTACGTTACCATCAATCAAACCAAAGACCAGACCAACCTTTTTGCGGTGGCCGTACCCCGTAAAATCGTTGATTCGTATGTAACACTATCGCGAATGCTCGGGCTTGAAACGGTAGTTATCGAGACAACGCTCAGCTCGGCCGCACGTCTGTTTGCCCTGGATACGCAAAGCAATATACCGAGTGTTATCATTGACTTTGGATCGCTGTCGGCAGACATCAGCATCTTTGACAAGACCATTTTGGTAACCGGCACGGTACAGGGTGGCGGTGAAGTATTTACCAACTCTATCCGCGACAAATTGGGTGTAACCCAAGAGGAGGCCGGTCTTATTAAAACGAAATACGGCCTGGGACTGAGCAAAAAACAGCGCGAAATTACCGAAGCCCTGGACCCGGTGTTGGCCCAAATTATCAAAGAAATCCGGCGCATGATACGGTATTACGAAGATCGCTACGGCACCGAGCGTCCCATTGGCCAAGTGGTGACATTAGGTGGTGGCGCCAACATGCCGGGGCTGTCAGAATATCTTACTAACAACTTGCGCATCCCCGTACGATCGTTTGATCCTTGGCAGTACTTTAGCTACAGCGGCTTACAACCTCCAACAGCCGCCGACAAATCCATGTACGCCACCGTGGCTGGGCTGAGCCTTATCAACCCAAAGGAGGTGTTCGGATCATGATGATTAACCTGCTGCCCCCTGACATTAAGGAAGGCTACGAGTACGCTCAGCGCAATCTCAAGCTCGTACGCTGGATTGTAGCGTTTGTCTTCGGGCTGGTCGGGCTAGGTCTCATCGGCGGATTTGGCTGGTTGTACATGCGTAGTTCTATCGATGATTATTCTTCACAGGTTTCCGTCGCCCAGAGCCAGCTGGCGGCCCAAAAAGTTACCGAGACAGACCAGCAGGTCAAAGACATTACCAGTAGCTTCAAACTGGTGGTACAAGTATTGTCCAAAGAAGTACTCTTTTCTAAGTTACTAAAGCAGATTGCTACCATTATGCCACCGGGCGCCAACCTAACCGACTTGACTATCAGCAGTACTCAAGGTGCTCTTGACGTCACCGCAGACGCGACCGACTACAGCACTGCAACCCAGGTACAAGTAAACCTGGCCGACCCGGCTAACAAAATTTTTGCCAGCGCCGATTTGGAAAATGTTAGCTGTAGCTCTTCGCCGGCAACCAACATCCATTACCCCTGCACCGTTACTGTCAAGGCTCTCTTTGCCAAGAATAATCCATTTTTGTTCATTAACCAGGGGAATAAGTCGTGAATGCTAAGCGCCTCTATTTTGTCTTGATAGGGTGCATCGTGCTGTTAGCCGCAGGACTTCTTGGCGGGGCCTATGGCATTAACTCCATGTTGGCCGGCAAATCTACCAAACTGGTGAGCCTGAAGGCTCAGACCGCCGCGCTCAGCAGCGAGCAAACCGATCTGGCAAAGGCCAAACGGGAAGTAGCAAAATATTCCTCGCTTGAGCAAATCGCCCAATCTATCGTCCCACAAGACAAGAACCAGGCAGAGGCAGTGCGAGAAATTGTCAATATTGCCGCCGCCAATAACGTGGCTCTGGCTTCTATTACATTCCCGGCTTCCAACCTGGGGCAGGCCAAGGCTACTGGCAGCAGTGCTTCCAAAGTCCCCTCACAGTTGACGCCCGTGCCCGGTATCACAGGTGTGTACGACCTAGAGATAACTCTTACCAGCGACACGAATCACCCTGTCACCTTTACGCAGTTTACGAATTTCTTAAGCAGCCTCGAAAATAATCGCCGGACAGCCGAGGTAAGTACCGTGTCATTAAACCCCCTGGCAACCAACCACAGCTATTTGACCTTTACACTAACATTAGACGAGTACTTAAAGCCGTAATGAGTAAAGATATCAACCTCAACATAGACTTCAAAACGCTGCCCCAACAGTTGGCCAAGGTAATTGCCCAAGCGAGTCACTACGCTGTGTTCATATTTTTCTTGCTGCTGGCAGCGGTGTATGGTTTTGTATTATGGCGCATCAACGTGTTTAGCAACGCCCAGCCATCGCCAGATACATCAACCACACAAGTACAAGTCACGCCCGTCCCCCATATCGACCAGAACGTGGTAAGTCAGTTGGAAAAGCTTAAAGATAACAGTGTTAGTGTCAAGGCTTTGTTTGACAAGGCCCGTACCAATCCATTCCAGGAATAACAGGAATAATTAGTTCTGGGGTGCTTGGACCGGTGGTTCGGCCGGACCCTCAGTACCAGGTTGGGCGTATGCTCCTTCAGACCTGTACAAGCGCTGTTCGTCCTCACCGCGCCTGCCCTGCTCAAAACGCTCACGTGCACCCAAGATTTCCTGCGCATAGCGATTGGGGCTGGGACAATACATAAATACAAATTTTGAGCGCTCGCCGGCCGTCTCAACCCGTAGCAAGCCATAGCCAAACATATGCGCCAGTATGCCGTTCTGCTCGGCCGTTACGTCCTCTATATTGCCCATCGACAGCTGGCTTGACTGTGTATTAAACAAGGTGGTTTGTGCCACCTGCGTTAGACTGTCACTGGTGACAATCCACCGATTTCCCCAGTATACTTTGGCTCCTACCCATGCTATCAGTACCGCTACCACAGTAACGAGCGCAAACGCACCCCATAAAATGGCCGGCAGCGATCCGGCATTGGTAATGTAATGAGGCAACAGCGCGGCCAGTACGGCGGCGAGCACTATCAGGATACCGGCCATAACATAGGTGCCAATCAGCCCAATTGGATGGCGCTTAATTTCACATACTATTTGTTCGCCCGGTTGCATGACGGCTAGCGGGTTTTTGAAGTTTTGCTGTGGTTCGTTTGGTTGCATGCGTTTAATTATAGCAGGGCGGGTTGGTCGTTTTGGCCGGACGATTTACCTAGATGCTGGTAGGATTTGTGGGTAGCCTTGCGGCCCCGCGGCGTACGCTCCAGCAAGCCGATTTGCATCAGGTACGGTTCAATAAAATCTTCGATGGTACTGCGTTCCTCGCTCGTCAGCGCAGCCAGCGTCTCTACCCCGACCGGACCGCCGTCGTAATTATCAATGATGGCGGCCAGCAGCATGCGGTCGGCCGGGTCCAGCCCCAGGTCATCAATTTCCAGCAGTGCCAAGGCTTGCTCGGAAATATGCGTGTCGATGATGCCATCGCCGTTCACGTCGGCATAGTCACGCACACGTTTTAATAAGCGGTTGGCGATGCGGGGCGTCAGCCGGCTGCGTCCAGCCAGTTTGAGTGCCGCATCTTTGTCGATCTTAATACCCAAGATGTCGGCAGCGCGCTCAATAATCTGCGCAATTTGCTCAGGAGAATAAAACTCCAGTCGATGGATGTGCCCAAAGCGATCCCGCAGCGGGGCTGCCAACGCACCGGTGCGCGTCGTGGCGCCGATGAGCGTAAACTGTGGCAAGTCCAACCGCAAGCTGCGCGCACTCGGCCCCTTGCCCAGCATGATGTCGAGTTTGAAATCTTCCATGGCGCTGTACAGCACTTCCTCGACCGTGCGGTGCAGACGATGGATCTCGTCGATAAATAATATGTCGCCATCCTGCAAGTTGGTCAGCAAGCTGGCCAAATCCCCTGCCCGCTCGATAGCCGGACCAGATGTAACGCGAATCTGTGCGTTCATCTCGTGGGCGATGACGCCAGCCAGCGTGGTTTTGCCCAGGCCAGGTGGCCCATACAGCAAAATGTGGTCGAGTGGTTCGCCACGTTTTTTGGCCGCAGCGATAGCCAACTGCAAGTTTTGTTTCAACCGGTCCTGGCCGATGTAGTTGGCAAAGTCCTGCGGCCGCAGTTTTAGCTCAAACTCTTCCTCTACTGAGCTATCGTCTTGCGGTGCTGTGCCAACAATTCGTTCAATCATCAAATGTATTATACCAGTAGCACGATGCAAGGTGAGGATTGCTCATGCCGAGCCTCTGTTACAGGGAGCTGAACAATAGTGCTCCCACAAAAGACAACAACAACGGTGCCACAAAAAAGAAAAAGAACAGGACGGCTAAAATGATACGGAGAGCGCTGTGTGCACGAGCGGGCTTCTCTACTACAAGTTCGGGGTGCTGCTGAAGGTAAAGCCGATACATTACTGCCACGATGACGCTAAGCGTCACATCAACTACCGCTGATGCTGCGAGCAGCCTGCCGTAGAACCCGCTCAGCAGCGCCGCAGGGTCGTGGACATAGAGATCACCAAGCAGCATGAGCGAAACGATGGCTATGAACACATAGTTGGCCAGCACATACGATCTGACCCGCCAGTACTGCACGTCCACATCGATGAGTGTCTTGACGTGTACCAGGGCGAAAAGCGCGATGACATAGGTGGTGTAGAGCCGTAGCGGCAGAGTGCCACCGACTATCTGCCATATAGCAAAGACCGAGGTAAAGAAACTCAGCACCGCGATGATGATCGAGGTGTTTACTACGAATTCCGTCGAGCCAGGAGAAACGTCTGTTTTTTTGGAGGTCAGCATCGAGACAAGCCCGAAGACAAGACCTATGTGGATGAGGGCTACAAATATCGTGCCGAGTGCCCGGCCGGTCGTATCGCTAAACTTACCGATAAGTATAGTTACTACTGCGATAGCCGCAGCCGCAACCAAACAGTACAGCATTGATTTGACGAGTGTGCTTCTGAGTTTGATCTTATCCATGGTGTTCAGTCGTGCTTATGATGAATCATACACTATTGTCAGCCTTTTAGTGCAAGTTTTATGCGTTCTTCGACAGGCAAACCCACATCTATATCTTTCAGGGCGAGCATAGCGTCCTGCGGCGAGTAGCCGAGACTGATGAGCGCTTCGACAGCTTCATCCTGAGTGTTTACGCCCGGGCGGGAAACGAGGCTTTCGGCAGCGTCGGACGCACTTAAGCCCACTTTGTCGCGTAGCTCCACCACTATCTGTTCAGCTGCGCGCTTGCCTACGCCTTTTGCGCTTTGCAGCAGTTTCACATCGCCAGCGGCAATGGCCCCGCGGACAGCAGGCGCCGTGCCGATATCCAGCACCGCCAGCGCCACTTTGGGCCCTACGTTCTTTACGTCCAAAAGTTGTTCAAACAATTTTTTGGTGTCAAGCTGCACAAATCCGAACAAATCAAACGCTTGTTCGCGCACATGTTCGTACACATACAGTTTGGCGTGCTCGCCGGTGTTCAGCCGGCCAAAATCTTCGGCGGTCACGTGCAGCCCATAGCCCACGCCGTGCACATCCAGCACCACCATGTCAGCCAGCTTTTCGCTCACCACCCCATTCAGCGTCGCAATCATAAGGTTATTATAGCAAGAGAACGGAGCAGAAAGAGAGCTTGCTCTTTTTCTGCGAGTACTCGCAGATTTCTCGTGCTAACGAGATGGCACAGTCTGACTGTGCGTGAGCGCAGCAGCTAATGCATCAGCGGCATCGTCGGGTTTGGGCACCTCGTCAAGCTGCAGCAAAATGCGCACCATTTCCTGCATCTGCTTTTTGTCGGCTTTGCCGTAACCGGTGATGGCCTGTTTTATCTGCATGGGGGTGTACTCATGAATGGGCAACTTGTTTTGCATGGCACACAGCAGTACCACGCCGCGTGCTTGCGCCACAGTCATCGCCGTCGTCACATTGCGCGCAAAAAACAGTTTCTCTACGCTCATCATGTCGGGCTTGGTCTGCGTGATGATGTCGGTCAGTTCTTCATAAATGGTCAGCAGCCGCACCGCGTCGTCCTCTTTCACGGGCGTGCGAATGACGCCGGCATCCACCAGCACCGGCTTGGTCTTGACAATCTCAATAACCCCAAACCCCAAAATCCCCGTGCCAGGATCAATGCCAATAATTCTCATTTTTGCCTCTTTAATATCCACAGGCCACCCATTCGCTTGTCTTCATGAAGTTTGATTGCTTCGAAGAGCTTTTCGATTTCGACACTCCGCCATTTAGGAAAGTTAGGAATGGGATCAATCAGCCTCACCGTATTTTCTTCAAGAATATCAAATACGCACACATGGCCGTTGGTATGACCGTTGCCATACACCATGCCAGAGCGAAAACAAATCAGCACATCAGCATCATCGGCCTGTAACTTTGCGAGACGGTGACGTAAAGCTTGCGGAGATTTCAGGCTGCTGCTAAGTTGGAACTCACCGGTGAATGGCAAACGGTTTTTCGTTAGGAAGTGTTCCAGGCCATATTCTGGTTCTTGAATTCTGGTGCCATAGCCTGCCATAGGTATTTCCTTAGAGATTGCGACGTTCCAAAAGCATTTTTCTTCCTCAGGCGGCACCACGAGGCCCAACTGCGCACCAATTTCCTCTTGCGGCTGCAGCGGCAAGGAATTTTTATATAAGACCACTTGCAGACAAGTAGGCACGCAACAATACGGCTGTTGAGAAAAGGGAACGTATCGTGTACCAATTGGCGTAACCGATGTAGCCATAGACCTTATTGTAGCAGCGATTCGTCGATGTCGAAGTTGACGTGCGTGTTGGTCACATCATCCAGCTCATCAAGCGCGTCCATGAGGCGCATGATTTTGCCGGCGGTGTCTTTGTCGGTGATTTCCACCGTATTGTTGGGCACAAAGGTCAGCTCGGCTTCCACGATTTCTACACTGGCAGCGTTGAGTGCATCGCGTACTTTGGCCAGGTCGGTCGGGGCAGTGTAGATGACACTTTCATCGCCTTCTTCTTGCATGTCCTCGGCACCGGCATCAAGTGCCTGCATCATCAAGTCATCGCCAGTGCCTTTCACGCGGATCATGCCCTTGCGTTCAAACTGAAACACCACGGCGCCCTTTTCGGCGATATTGCCGCCGTGCTTGGAAAAGGCCAGGCGCACTTCCGGATATGTGCGGTTGATGTTGTCGGTCGCCGTCTCGACCAAAATAGCCACGCCGCCCGGGCCGTAGCCCTCGTACATGACTTCCTGAATCTGCTCGCCGCCCAGTTTGCCGCTGCCACGGTCGATGGCGCGCTGGATGTTGGCCATGGGCATGTTGGCGCCCTTGGCTTTATCGATAGCGAGGCGCAGCGAAAAGTTCATGTCGGGGTCGGCACCACTGCGAGCAGCAATGGCGATATTGTTCGCCAGTTTGGTAAACACGGCGCCACGGGCCGCGTCTTTGGCGCCCTTTTGCCGCTTGATAGTGCTCCACTTGCTGTGACCAGACATCCTGGAATTACTCCTTTTTGTACGTCGTTTCTATCTGTTATTTTAACACTGTACACGGTGTTATGGCAAATCTTCAAAAATCCGTTGCGTTTATAATACAAAGAGCTTATGCTTAATTTTATTCAGTAGAATTAATCACAACACATGCCTGTAATTGAGCTTCGAAATGTTACCCGCACGTATCGCCTAGGCGACGAGACTTTGAATGCGCTTGATAGTGTTTCGTTTTCAGTCGAACCAGGCGAATTCGTAGCCATTACCGGGCCAAGCGGCTCGGGTAAATCGACGCTGGCAAATATTATCGGTGGGCTGGACCGACCCACGAGCGGCACAGTAGTTGTCGATGGTGAAGACCTGTCGCATCTGCATGATCACAAACTGTCGGCCTACCGCAACCGCCATATCGGCTTTGTTTTTCAATCTTTCAACCTGCAGGGTACCAACACGGCGCTCGAGAACGTCATGCTACCACTGGTCTTTGCCAAATTCCGCTCCGGCCAGCGCAAAAAACGTGCCGCCGAATGCCTCCAGGCAGTCGGGCTGGGCGACCGCATGAAACACAAGCCATACCAGTTGTCGGGCGGCCAGCGCCAACGCGTAGCCATCGCCCGGGCCCTTGCCATCAAACCCAGCATTATCATCGCAGACGAACCCACCGGCAACCTAGACAGTGCTCGGGGCGAAGAGATAATGAAGCTGCTCAAAGACCTGAACAAGCAGGGTATTACGCTCATCATCATCACCCACGACACCAACATTGCCCGGCAGGCCGGCCGCATCGTACAGATTCGTGATGGCAAATTAAGCGAGCGGAGGGTTTAAGCATGCGGTTCATCGACTACCTTCGACTAGCCTTTCACAACATCTGGCGGCAAAAGCTGCGGAGTGCACTTACTATTTTTGCGGTTGTCATCGGTGCCACCAGCATCACCATCATGTTGGCGGCAGTCTTCAGCCTCAAGGGCTTCATCACGAACCAATTTGAAGCCAACGGCACTTTCCAGCAAATCCAAGTCTCCCCGCAAACCGACATCAGCTGGGGCGACGGAGGTGGCGGAGGCCAAAACTGTGCGGACTGTGTAAAACTGACCGATTCGCTGGTCAATCAGATTGCCCAGGTGCAGCATGTAGCCGGCATATCACGCAATGTTCAAGTGGGCGGTTTTCAGGGCCTGAGTTACAACAATCAGAAATATCGCCTATACGGTGTGACCGCTTACGACACTAACGGCATTCAGACGGTCAACGTGTTGGCTGGCCGCGATATTGAATCTACCGACAAAGCGGGTGTTCTGACTATAACGTCCGACTATGCCGACAAGTTCGGTTTCAAGAATAACTATCAAGCGCTCATCGGCAAAAAGGTCGGCATACTTGCCCAAGGCTGGTACTCGGGCGTCGGCTCCGACCCCATCAAGCAGCAGCAGGAAATGCAAGTTTGGTTTTCGGCGCATCCCGGACAGCCCGGCAACTCTTACACCCCGCCGCCTATCACATTGACGGGTACTATCGTGGGTGTTGTCAGCACTGACCACCAAAGCTATTCGGTACGCGTACCGATGGAGTGGGCCCGCGGTATGGACAAGCAGCAAAATTACCAACCCGCCTCACAAGGTAACTGTTTTAATGGCGTCTGCCAAGAGACCCCAGCAAAGCTCACCGTTACTGACATGGTGGCCAAAAACGGTTACGACTCCTTGATAGTCAAGGTCGACAAATCGTCCAACGCCGCTACGGTTGCCAAGACCATCCGCAACAAGTTCAAGGTCGGCGCGGCGGATGCCCAAACCGAAATAAAACAGCAGCTGGCAATCTTCAACATTTTGGGGTATGTACTCGGTGGCATCGGTGGCATCGCTCTCATCGTCGCGGCGGTCGGTGTCGTCAACACCATGGTTATGGCGATACTGGAGCGTACCCGTGAAATCGGCGTCATGCGTGCGGTGGGCGCCCGTAGCTCAACCGTCAGCCGCTTGTTCACGTTTGAGGCGGCTTTGCTCGGTTTCTTTGGCGGCCTCATTGGCCTCGGTGTCGGCTATGTCGCCGTGCTCATCGCCAATCCGATAGTCAATCACCAGCTCAAGGGCAACAACATTAAGTCAAGCAACATCATCACTCTGCCTATTTGGCTCATCATCGGCGTGGTCGCGCTCACGACCCTCATCGGTATACTGGCTGGCCTTTACCCTGCCCGTCGCGCCGCTAAGCTTGATCCGGTCGAAGCGCTTCACTACGAGTAGCTTCCGCGCCTATCGCCTTGGGCCATTGTTTCACCCGACGCCACAACACCAGGCTTAGCAAAGCTGCGACGACGTACATGAGCAGCATGTCCACGAGTGGGAAGGCCAGGTTTTGCGCAAAAACATGCGGGATGCGGCTGAGCAGGTGCGCCACATCCAGCATGTAGGTCAGTAAGAGGCGCGCTGGCCACGCGAACCACCCAGCCATCGCCGGAACAAGCATGCCGGCAAGTCCGGCCACAAAGCCCAGCAGCATGGCAAGCGGAATGAGCGCCACCACCAGCACGTTTGCCACGAGCCCGATGAACGACATCTGGCCGAATGTGTGTAGCACAAAGGGTAACGTCATAATTTCGGCGCACAAGCTTTCCAACGCGACTGCCAGCAGCAGGGAAGACTGCCATCTGGCCGACCACCTGGCCCGTATCAGCGGTGCCAGCACCATGACGCCATAAAATGCCAGAAAGCTGAGATACCAGCTAGTATCGGTCCACACATAATAGGGACTGGCCCAGGCCGTAATAGCTGCTGCCAGCGCAATAAGCGTCAAGGGCTTGAATTTCCTGCCATAATACCCTGCTCCAATGCTTAACAAGCTAACTATTGCGGCACGCACGATACTGGCACTTGCCCCCGCAAAGAGCAAAAAGAAGCCAATGAGTCCCAGAGACAACATAGTGGTCAGACGCTTGGAACGCTTGCCGCTTGCCCGCTCGGCAGCCCGCAGCAAAATCGTCAAGTTGTACCCGCTCACGGCGATGATGTGTGTGAGCCCTACCATGAGCAGATCCTGCGAAACTTGCTGCGGCAATGTGTTGCGCTGCCCGATGAGTAATCCCATAGCGAACGAGGCTAACGGTTCCGGCAACGCCGATTGCATACCAGCTGCAAACCGGCGACGCAGCTCGTTCACCACAGTGTTATGGTGCGACAGTGCTGTCACCTGAGCATAGCTCATGCGCGCCTGGTTGGCGCCCAGAGTAGACCGTAGTTTGCCACTCACCTGCACCCTATCGCCTGCAAAGACCGCATTCGTACCGAAACCGCTCAGCGCAACCTTGCCCGTCAGGCGATGGCCGTTTGCCACAACATCTTTGGCCACGAAGCTCAGCTGTGAATTTTTGCCGTACACGGCATCTTCGGTAGAAGTCGCAACAAGCGTAACTTTGTGGTCGTAGAGCTGTTGCCAGTCGGCCAATTTGGTCATATATAACGAGCCCCGCCACCAGCCCAATACCAACCCGAACACCACAATCCACAGCAACGTACGCCAGCTGCGCTTTCGGAGCACAAGCATAAGTGGCAGTAAGCACAACACCCACCAGTCAGCACTCATCAGCCGCCCTGTGTGTGCCAACCCTACTCCAACTAAGAAAGCCATACAAAAGCCGAGTGCCAGCGTAGGTCGCTTAAAAGCTTTTAGGATGCGCATATTAAAAACTAACCGCAACGAGTGGGGCAGCGCAAGCATAAGCACCTCTGTTAATTTACTGGAAATGGCTAAAAAGTGGAGTACACTGTAGATATTAGAGGAGGCACATGGCCAGTTCTACCCGCCCGCCCAAACCGATTCGACCACCTACTGGACCCATTGCTGAGCTCTTTCGCTCTGCGCAGCGTATGGCTTTCAGCAAGGGTGAAATTATTTTGAGGCCCGACGACGGCCCACCGGGTATTTTTTATATCGAAGCGGGTTACGTAAAAATATTTTCCATCAACGACCGTGGTGAAGAATACGTACACATCATTTACGGTCCCGGGGAAATATTTCCCCTCATTTGGACCATGGCTCAACAGCAACGCAGCGTGTTTTACAAGGCAATCACGTCTTGCACGCTTCTTCATGCGTTTGGTAAAACATTTTTGCAAGACATCAAGCAAAAGCCCGAACAATGTTTTGCTGTACTTGAACAAGTTACCAAGCAATTCAACATTTATACACATCGCGTAGATAACCTAGAGTATAAATACGGCCGCGAGCGGCTCGTTTACCGCCTGCTATTTTTGGCCAGCCGCTTCGGCGAGCACCAAAACGGTAGCGTAGTCCTGCCGCCCATTACCCAGCAAGATATCGCTGGTTCCATCAATCTGTCTCGCGAGAGCGCCAGCCGCGAAATCGAACGCCTAGAGAGACAGGGTCTAGTCAGTTACAACGGCCGCAGCATGATACTTACCGACGTTGAAGCGCTCAGCAAAGAAATCAAAGGCGTTGATCTAGCTCGCTGGGGCTTGCACTAAACTGTGACAAGTATCACTCTTTGGAAAGCATAAGCTTTTATACTATAGTGGTAGAAAGCAATCTTTAAATCACGGAGTTCGCATGGCTACAAATAAAAAAGAGAAAAGAAAAGTAATTGACAAAACATTAACGGCCTTCGGAGTAGTAGCCACGGTGTTATTGCTAGCCGTGGGTAGCCTGGCGTGGTGGGCGTCTTCATTCACTACCACTAACGTACACGACCAATTAGCCGACCAAAAGATCTACTTCCCAGAGAAAGGCTCCGCAGCATTGACCTCCCTGCCTGCTACAGACCAGGCTCAGGTCAGCAAGTATGCCGGGCAGCAAGTACTCACCGGTGCCCAGGCCAAGGTATTCGCCGACAATTACATTGCGGTACATCTAGAGGAAATCGGCGGTGGCAAAACTTACTCCGAGGTTAGCGCCCTGGCGCAAAAAGATCCTACCAATACTAAGCTGCAAAACGAAGCCAACACGTTATTCAAGGGTGAAACGCTCCGTGGCCTATTGCTCGGGGATGCCTATGCGTTCGGAACAGTCGGAGCAATTGCAGGCTACGCCGCTATCGCTTCGTTCGTCGCTGCGGGCGTGATGTTTGTACTCGTACTGCTGGGTTTGCGCCATTTGTGGAGCTTATAGCCCAAGGTAAAGCGTAGGGCGAGAGGCCAGCCATGATCGTACTCGCCAGCATCATCCTTGTGCTCGGGCTGCTATTTGCGGCTGGTTTTGTACCACGCCTACCGCTCTTTTCCCGTTCGCGATTACGCACCAGCGATAAGGTTGTTGCACTTACCTTCGACGATGGTCCCAGCCCTTATACGCCACAGGTGTTGAAAGTGCTAAAACGCTACCACGTGCGTGCCACCTTCTTTGTGATTGGTGAAAATGTGAAAAAATATCCTGTCCTGGCAAGGCGTATCGTCACTAGCAGGCACGTCCTTGCCAACCACAGCAATGATCACGACCTATCGAATATGCTCGTCAGTGGGCCATGGGCCACTGTCCGTAACGTACAGACTGCCAATCTTACTATCACCAAAGCCACCGGCGTAGTCCCCGCCCTGTATCGGCCGCCGCACGGCTATCGCAGCCTTTGGGGAGCTTATGCCCTACGTCGATCCGGCTTCCATATCGTCAACTGGGACAATATGACATTCGACTACCGCGCCAGCATCAGCCCACAGTGGATTGAGCGGCGCATTCTCAAAAAGGTGAAGCCGGGCAGCATTATTGTTTTACACGACGGCAAAGAAACAAGACGTGATATGTATCGCGGCAACATGCTTGCTGCTTTACCGCACATTATCGAGGGTTTGCAAGCCCAAGGCTATCAGTTCCAAACTGTCGATAAACTACTCAACATACCCGCACACAAAACGACTTAAGTGCACCCGTGTGAGTATTCTCATTGCACGCTTCCCAGTGCGTTATATCATGAGGATATGAAAGGCTATCGACGCAACACCACCGGAAACATCATTGCCACCATTCTCGTGGCAGTACTCTTCGTGATTCTTCTGGCTGTAGCCGCATACATCCCCTACCGCTTGCAGCAAAACACAATTGACGACTTAAATAGCAAGGTATCCAGCCTAAATTCCCAGCTGCAACACAAGCAGACTTCGCCCTCGTCTTCAACCAGCACTACCACCACGACCTATACATCCAAGAGTGGCGTAAAAATCACCGTATACCAGCCCCAGAGTAATGCTGTAGTGTCTAGTCCCGTTGCCGTTATCGGCCTCGTTCCGGGCAACTGGTCATTTGAGGCAACTTTTCCAGCCAAACTCGTCGACAGCCAGGGTAATGTCGTCGCCCAAACTACCGCCCATGTAGTGGGTGATTGGATGACAAGCCAGCCGACACCTTTCTCGGCTCAGTTTACCTATACCGCCAAGCCCACCGGCAACGGTACATTGGTGCTGCAAAAGGACAACCCCTCCGGGCAACCGGCCAACGATGATTCCGTATCCATACCTATAAAGTTTTAGGCAATCTCGCTAGCGTGCCTTGCGCCTGCCCCAGCTGACATTGTTCCAAAAACGTTCATGCACAAAGTAAAACACTGTGCTCGAGATGTTGGTCAATACCGTCACCGCGATGGTCGTCCCTACGTGATGCGTCAGTGCATACACGATTATCAGGTCGGCCACCACTATCAGCACGCGGAATGTAATAGATTTGGTAATGGAACGTGTGTTTGTTTCGGTAAAAGCCATTACGTTTATGATACCATCTGGTGATAATTGAATCTTACGTAAAGTTTGGAGGGCCCAGTGGGACAATGCACGTTAATCTGTGCGCCGAGTAAACTCGGGCAACAAACTAACGACCGAACCGCATGTGGGTTCGAAATCCGCCAACTGGCGGATTCTCCAAATTCAAAACCCCTCTTACGAGGGGTACTGAATTTGGAGGGCCCAGTGGGACTCGAACCCACGACACGAGGCTTAAAAGGCCTCTGCTCTAACCAACTGAGCTATGGGCCCACGTCGCAGTGCGACGCCAGTTTCCGTTTCGGCAAAACTAGCTTTTGGCTGCTTTTGCCGAACTACAACTTATGTCGACTGCTCCTTTCGACGCCGCATTCAGTCGCTTCGCTCCTTGGGTTGCGTCGTCGGGCAAAACCCTTAGGTCTTGCGGGGCTGCATTTTCACATAAATAGGAAAATAACTCCTTACATTATCTGTATTTTTGCCAAAAAGTCAATCTAGGCAGCCTCGTGGGGCACCACCAGTTCGGTGTCGTATACAATGGCATGCGTATCTACTCGTTGCAACAAAGCCAACACGTCTGGATTTATTGGCTTGCTTGGGTCTGTATCAGTAAGTCCAGCCTCAGCGCGCAGATCCTCGAGAGCCTGCTCGATAATCCGCTCAGCCATATCCCCTACCAAACCAGAGTGCCCCGATTCTCGGTACGCAATCATCGCCTGAGGTATCCGACCATCCGGCGTTAAGGTTCGTCTGTGTGTTTCGGTCATAACATTTCCTTTCAAAGAAAAATCCCGGAGTTTCTAGGTTGAAGCTCCGGGATTTTATTGTTCTATGTTTTATATCTAGGAAGCTTCAACCTCACACCAACGCATAATCGCACCGAGTGACTTTTGGACACTCTGGCGATATGTATTGAGCTGATGGTTAAAAGCAACCATGCTTAAGGTTTACGCCTAATGAAGCAACCTGTCAAGAACAAAGCTATTTGCCGTGCTTTTTATCGTGCTTGTCGCCCGCTTTGGGACGCTGCAGCCACAAAAAGAACAGGCTTACCAGGGCACTGACCCCTACGATAAGGTCTTGTAGTTTCTGCACTTGTTTCCAAACGTCTGAATGGATAATCGGATCGGCAGTAGCAGCAGATAGCAACGGTACGATAAGTAACGCCGCTAAAAAGCCTGCCCCTAGCGCAGGCAGTGCATTGAGCGCCAGGCGCGATTTCTTTACTGTCTTTACCATGAAGAACATGGTCAGCACGGCCGGCAACAGCAAGAGCAGCAGCTTCACATTACTGGGCGTTGCCCGCGACGTCACGCCCGACAGCATCAAGTTGGCGTCATTAGCCACAAACTGCACCAAGACGTCGCCCAGGCACAGGCTCAGAAACACCAACGCCGCATTGATGCGCAGCCATAGTATTAGTAATGCGGGCACGCCCACAATGAGGCCAAGGATAAGCACAGGCGACATAACAGCCTAACTATATCACCGAAACCACAAGCGGGATAGAGCAGCTTAGGCGCCGACTTTATCCTTACGGTTACGCTGTTTTGCGTTGCGCTCCACATATTCAATGATAGGTGTGGCTATATCCCGACCCGTAACCGCCTCAATGCCTTCCAGCCCAGGTGAAGAATTCACTTCAAGCACGAGCGGTCCACGGTCTGACCGAATTAAGTCTACTCCGCAGATAGCCAAGCCCATAGCTTTAGCGGCACGCAACACAACTCTCTTCTCTTCGTCAGTCAATTTAATGGCCGTCCCACTACCACCTTGGTGAATATTCGCCCGAAAATCGTCATCAAGACTTTGCCGCTTCATGCTAGCCACAACTTTGTTGCCCGCCACAAATGCCCGGATATCCGCTCCGCCTGATTCAGCAATGTATTCCTGCATCAAAAAGCTCGTATCATTCACATAAAAAGCCTGGATCACAGATTTGGCGGCTTTCCGCGTTTCGGCCAATACGACACCGTTGCCCTGTGTACCGCTCGCCAGCTTGATAATCATGGGTACGCCAATGTGGTCAATCAGGTCATCCACCGCGTCTGTCTCGCGGGAAAACAGGGTGCGGGGAATGCCCACTCCGGCTTTGCTTAATAGCTGCAAGGACCGCAACTTATCCCGCGACCGAGTGATAGCGATTGATTTAGTGGGCGTATAGACACCCATCATCTCAAATTGGCGTACAATGGCCGCTCCGTACGACGTAATACCCGGCATAATACGAGGGATAATAGCATCTAGGCTATCAAGTGGACGCCCGCGGTAGTAAACCTCCGGCTTATCCTGCTCAATTTCCACATAACACTCGGGGTATTTGATAACAACTACTTGATGGCCGCGAGCTTCGGCGGCCTCTTTAAGACGGCGAACAGAGTGTCCGGGAGTTCGAGTAAGAATTCCTATGCGCATAAAAAATCAGTCCTTTCCTAATGTGTCACGAATCGTATCACTTAATTGCTCGTATTTTTCAGAGGTAAAACTACCAGAAGTCAGCTGGGGAATTGCATTTACCTCTAGGCATATATACGCGTCCGTGCCATTATTTGCAACCAAGTAATCAATCCCCGCCATTTCTCTACCCGTTAGCTGGCAAATCTTTTTTGTGCGTTCAATTATTTCTGGGGGTAGCTTCTCCAAAGACAACAGCGTAGCCTGCCCACCCTGAGAAGTGTTGTTGAGATGGGTATCGTCACTTTGCCGCTGTCGCTTGATAACCAGTCGTGGCTCCCCGCCAAAACATACCACGCGTACATCGTAATCATTTGGGATAAATTGCTGCACTAATACGTGCGTGTCCGGCTTGTCGGCCAAAAGACGCTCGAGCTCCTCATGAGTATGTACCAAGTAGTTGTTGCGCCCCCGGCTACCGGCAATGTCTTTTACGATGGCCTGTTCATTGCGCCAAGTCGCTGCCGCCGCTTGATGGTTCAGTGAAAATACCGTATCAGGCACAGGGACGTCAGCAGCACGCAGCTGCCACATCGCAGACAGTTTTGTAGTAGAACGCTGCAGTATCATCTCGCTGTTCCAAAACTTGACACCGTGTTCTTGTAAGTACAGCGCAACCGTGAATGCCAGATCGCGCAAGCTCTTTTGGCTTGTTGAATACCAGTTCATCGCAATCACCAAATCTGCCTCTGCCAGGTCTACGCCGCTTGCCGTATCAATTATGGACCGCTGCTTTTCGGTAATTGTAAACAGCAGATCTTCAAACGTACAGTGCGTGACATCTATCTGTCCTTGCAGTGCCGCTGCACTCTGTTTCGCAAGCACACCTACATCGTTTTTTTCGCCAAAATGCTTGCTCCCTAAAAATATGACTCGTTTCATTTCCATACCTTTCTGCTGAGTTTTTATTGGTATCCGTCAAGCAACCTAAGGAATTCAGCCTGGTTGAGTTTGTCCCTCGAAAGTCCTTGCCATACTGTGAGGTTAGCCTCAAGATACACCTTGTCTTTTATGAACGCAGCCCCAGGCACCTCGGGGATGCCGCCACGAAATATGCGGACACACTCCTTGAAGGCTCGCTGCTTGGCTTCTTGTTCATTTGTCTTGGCGATAATCATAAACACTCTCCACACAATAGCAAAAGTTTCACTAAATGTCCGTGGCTTGCCGTCCACCCCCCAAGCCAGCGCGCCGGCCAGGTACCTCACTAAGCGCTTGTACCCAAATTGTGGAGCCAGCAACTGCTCTGCCAGCAACGCCACCCCTTCTTCCGTTTGGGCTGACTGATGGTGCTGCTGTAGTAGTACCCTGCGCACATGAATGCATACCTCATGCCCCACAATCTGGCGCAATCGTTCGGCCGTATGCGGCGTATAATGATCGCCCAGGATAACTTCTTGCTTGTGGCGAGATATCATCACATTCGATCCATGGGGCTTCTCGCGCAAGCGCCACTCCTCAGCCTTTGCTCCCACTGTTTGGAGGGCCCACTCAAATAACCCCAAGATTGCTGTGCGGTCGCGATAGTCATCCGGCAGTGGCTGTTCGGCGAGCTGCCTCAACGGATGATCGCTCGTAAGCAACAATTGCCGGTAATACTGAAAGTCTTCCGGCGATGGACGATACATGCCCTGCGCTGGCTTGACGTTTATGGCACTCACGACTTCTTCGTACTGTTGCATGGTGTTTGTACGAGCTGCCTGGTCTTTCAAATAGCCCAACACCCCCTGTACTATCTGTGCATCAAAGCTACCGTACAGTTCGCCAACAAGCTGCCGATACCTGGCGTACGCCTGTGCACCAGTAGGGTCTTCGCGTAAGTCCAAAAAACACAGCAATAGGTCCGTTTCACGTAAACGTCGCCCTATAAAAGCGGCCAGTTCTGGGGAATGCTCACTCTTTGCCGATTCCAGCTGGGACAATAGTGCCTCATGGCGCCTCGTAATTTCTGGTCTGTTCATGGAAGCATGGTACATAAACCGAGGCTCGCTCACTTTGCCGTGTAAGAATTCGTCCATTGCTTCCATATAATTTGTCACATGGAAGAACGCATACGGGGCTGCCGAAAAGCGCGTTCGGAGCTCGCTGAGTTTAGGCGTCACCAGACATATCCTCCTGTCGAGGTAATACTCCGGTAGCTTGCAACAGTGCGATATGGCGTGAGTTGGCTATGTCGAATTTTGCCAAGTCACCCGCTTCAATAAGTTCGGGATTTTCTCGTGCAACCTTCCAGCAGGCTATGTTGCCTTCCAGGTACACTTTGTCTTTCAGATAGGCGCCGCCAGTTCCGTCCGTCCCCCGCATAATACGCGTAGCCAGCAAAGCCCACGTACGGTCGTCGGCCTTTTGGTCTGCCTTGGCAATGTTGTCAGGGTCCTTTTGACGCTCCCACAACCTATCTACAGCATTTATCACCGCATAGGTATGGCTAAAATCGCCCTTCTCTCTTCCTAGGCCCTCGGCTATGGAGATAGCAAAGTGCCGGCGCAGGATATCTTGCCAACGCAGCTGTCTGGAAAACGCTTCAAACGAATCGAAGGGGACTTGTTCGCGTATAACAGCTCGGCCTTCGTTCCCCTGCTCGTAACGGTCCAGCCCAAAGCCGCTCAAGCGCAACGGCTGCCGATCGCCATTGATGCGCTCTAGTACATGGGTCCACTCATGGCCGGGCCCAAGACCCACAAGCCTCTTCAAGGGCATCCGATATTGTGCCGGTCGCTGCAGCTCTTTCCTGCCATGACTTACACTCCAGACCGTGCCTGCTGCATCGGTAATACTGTAGTCGTTGGCATGAAGGTTTTCGCGTACCTTTTCCAGGATTGGTTCCCCTATGTCCGGTGTAACGAGGCCACGTTCGGGCAGCTCTACGCCATTAAATAGCAAAGCAAAGTGCCCGCTTGGCTGGTTATGTCGTTTTTGTATTTTTTGGAACGTTTCACTGTCGGGCACCAACGCAAAACGATTTCCGTTCAGGTCAGGTACCATTTCCAGCACGTGCTGGGCGGCCTCACGAACACTTTCATTTTCATGGGCTAGCAAGGCTTGGGCTTCGGCCCTAAACCAGTCGGCCGTAGCGGCGAATATTTCTTTGTCAGGAGCACCATAAATAAAGTGGTTATACGCCTCAAAACGACGCTTGTCACCCTCTTGGGCCGCTTTTACCATCCGCCGCTCTGCAATTATTTCATTTACGCGCCACCGATAGGCCTGATTGATGGTCGGCTCAAGTGAGGTGTCGGCACGGAGCTGCTCTTTAAATGACAGCAGTTCGGCTTCATTTTCCATTACCGTTTCATCGATGTGACGAGGACGCAAATCTGGATTATATGTGTGACCCGAAGAAAAGAACGTCTCTTTTTCGTTTGCGAGCGTGGCTGGGTCTGCCTGTAGTAACTCGTGTGCTGCACGTTCTTGCTCAGCCACCGCGCGCAACTGGCTGTTCCATGGCTCATCAACAGGAACGTGTGGTTCAATTACCAAAGAGGTACGTTCGGTGCTGTACATGAGGTATATATTAACATAAAAGTTAATATTATTCAATATTCAGTAGCGAGGATTTGCTGCCTTTCAGGAGAGAGGACCTAGTGCTGGGCGTGTAGGACCCTGGTATAGGCCAGGTATATCACCGCCGTTACCACCAGGAGTACAGCTATCAGGAGCGGGATAAAACCCTCTTGGTTTGTGCGCAGCTTAGGCATAAGCTTTTTCATTTTGAGCTCATTATTGCGCTAAAGTGCTTTCGTAGCAATAGGTAATATATACTACTGTTGTATTTACTTCACGCTTATGCTATAATATAATATTATGTCAGAAGTTACTGTCATACCCAACCACACAGCCTCAGTAGAAGAGGTGGAGCGGCACGTGGCAGAGCTAGACGCACTGCTACAGCCTTTGCCGCCTGTTACATTTGATACCGCCGAGGAACAAATCGCCCAACGTAATGGCCACTTACAGGGACATTTGACAGCTGAAGGTTATCTGCGATGGCATGACGCCACTCATGACAACATGACAGGGCTTGCTAACCGTATTCTTATTATGCAGCGGATTGAAAGCTGCGTTGACAGCAAGCCAGGCGATTTTTCGCTCCTATTTATGGATTTGGACGGCCTCAAGGAGGCTAATGACACCTTAGGGCATAGCGCGGGTGATTTACTGATAACTCGTGCAGCTGTTATTACCGAAGAAAGTGTGCGTTTACACGACGAACGCCGTTCGCCCGACTTTGTCGCACGTATTCCCGCACGCCTGGGGGGTGACGAGTTTGCGGTGCTGTTACCAGATGTGGGTAGCCAAGAGGATCTCAACAAAATCATCGACCGCCTTCAAGAAAATCTTAAAGCGGCAGGCATCAAAGCTTCAATTGGTGGCCGTCCTCATCAAACTGGAGAAACAGCCGCGGAGCTCTTGAGTGCTGTCGATCATATAATGTATGTGAAAAAAATCCATAACAAGCTTGAATCTCTAAGCCCTGAGCAGCGTCTTGCCTTTTTGGAAATTAGCAGGATTGCAACTGAGTATGCCTTAAACCTTCGTGATGCCCCCACTATTATCAGTGCTCTTCAGGAAGAGCAGAATCACCAGAACTAAAATAGGCCGCGCTTGGGCTTTTCGCTGTGGAACTCTGCGAGGAGTTCTTTTTGTTTTTTGGTGAGTTTGGTGGGCGTGTCTACCACGATGGTAACGATGTGAGCACCGCGACTGCTGCCCTTCAGGTGGGGCACGCCGTGATTGGACAATTTGAAGTCGCTGCCGCTCTGCGTACCGCCCGGCACTTTCATGCGCACTTTGCCGTCCACCGTATCGACATCAATTTCGGTGCCCAGAGCAGCCTCTACCATGCCGATGTGCTCTTCGCTGAGGATAAGATCGCCCTCGCGGGTGAACTTTTTATGTGGCTTGACACGCACGTTGACGTACAGGTCGCCTTTGGGGCCGTTGGCCACAGCTTCGCCGTGCTCGCGCAAGCGGATAGTAGCGCCGTCGTCGATGCCGGCCGGGATTTTTAGCCCGACTTTCTGGGTCTTGAGCTGGGTGCCTTTGCCTTTACAAACCGTGCAGATTTTTTCGGGCACTTTGCCAGTGCCGTGGCAGGTGGGGCAGACACTTGCTTGTTGGATATTGCCAAAAATGGTGCGCGTGACGTTCACCACTTGGCCAGAGCCGCCACAGGTGTCGCAGGTTTTGAGCTCATATCCCGGCTCAACCGTCTTGCCCTTGCAGTGCTCGCAGGTGTCTTCGAGGTTAAGGTTCAGCTCTACCTCAGTGCCAAACACGGCATCTTCAAAGCTGATGTCGACCCGTGCTTCTACATCGCGACCGCGCGACTGACGCTGCTGACGCGGACCATTACCGAAACCGCCGCCAAAAAAGCTGTTAAAGATATCGCCCAGGCCCATGTCGCCGAAGTCAAAATTGACGTTTTGCGCTCCGCCGAAACCACCAAACCCACCACCCGGATCGGCCCCCACGCCGGCGTGGCCAAACTGGTCATAGCGTTTGCGCTTGGACTCGTCCTTGAGCACCTCGTAGGCTTCGTTGATTTCCTTGAATTTCTCTTCGTCACCGCCGCGGTCCGGGTGGTGCTCGATGGCGGCACGGCGGAACGCCTTTTTTATCTCGTCCGCGCTGGCATTTTTACCGACGCCTAAAATCTCGTAATAATCACGCTTGGCTGCCATTGTTTTCCTCTGTGGGTTTGTTGTCGTTACACAAAGCATCTACGCGCAAAGTAACGGCCTGTTCTACTTCATCCGGTCCCAAACCATACTTGGCGGCTATCCGGTCCCTAGCCCTACGAGAGAAATTATCGTTCGTAGGCTTGTGCGCAAGGACCCGGCGAGCCAAGACGTCCGTAAGACGATCGTGTGGGGCTTCATCAGTCATAATCTGTCTGATATGCGTGGGACTGAATTCGTGGGCAAAATGTGCAACCATACTATCAAATTGACTGTTTATGCGCTCTTGTGACATGTTCGCAAGCTGGGCACTCCGTCCTTGATGTATTGCATGCGACAACGCCTCAGCTATCCATTGATCGGCCTCCTGGGCATCGTCAAACCCAATAGCGAGTTTGTCCGAATTGTCGATATACACGTCGGGCGCATGGAATGTAACCATTTTCCCCTCCGGCTCACCGGCAACATTAAAGCCTCGCAGCGTATATGTACTAATGATGTGGCCACCCCTCTGGGTAGCAGGGGATGCATCTGCCGCGACTACGGGTCGGATGACACTCTCGACCCGGCGTAACATATACTCTACGCCGCTTTCGCACCATATTGCCTCACTGATCGACGGACTCACAGGGTTACCGATCAGGGCCATCGCTTCTTCTGCTTCATGCACAAAAGTTAGTGAGGGTTCTGCGTCAAGCACTTCTTTCATACGTCCTCATTTCATTTATTAGCGGCGAAGCAATATTTTTGCTGGTGCCTAAAATCTCGTAATAATCGCGTTTCGTCGCCACAGCTTAATCCATATACCCTAATAACTCACTACTCATTCGCAAAGCTTGGTCCATCTCGTCGGGGTCAAGACCGAAGTTCTCTGCGGCTTCAGCGCACAGCACGGCACACCACTCTGCCATCTCTGGTGATATAGTGTGGCCCTCCTGCAACGTCTTGGCTACCCACATGACATCCTTATCCCTCGAGGCACATACTACTTGCTGTGCCTGCTCCCCGGAAGCAGCTAAAGTTTCACCTACCACGCTCGGGTTGGATATCATAGACAGGAATTCTTTCTCAATACTCATTGCATCTATTCTATCAGTTAGCTTGTAAGTTATCTTGTAGCCACGCTGTAGCCTCGGCTGAAACTTCCGTCACGGGCAGGGCTTGTAACACGAAGGTTTTGTAGCTGTGAAGTTTTGCCACCTCGGCCTCGACCTTTTTGAAGTTGTCCTGCACGCTTTCCATGAGCAGCATGATTTCTTTGGCGCTTTCTAGCTCGCCTTCCCACCAATACTTCGCCTCGATGGGCAGGAATTTGGCGCAGGCTATCAGACGCTGCTCCAGAAGATGGTCGACGATCTTCTGCGCTTCTTGCCAGCTCGCACAGGTCAGGACTAGTTCTACGAAGTTAGCCATCAATCCATTACTGCCTTAAGGGCTTGCATCAACTTGCTAGGCCCATCAACAGGCCCCTCTTCCTCTGAAGCTCCCACGATACCCACCTGACCTGTATGGGTGTTGAATTCTACGCACACTGGGCTGTCTTCCCACCAGGCATACACCCAACGTTGCCCAAGAGGCGCACCATCCTCCTCAACAACCGTTAAGATATCCCACACCTTTACGCTTGCCGCTGCCTTAGGGTCATAGCCCTGTTTCAGACGGATGCTTGAACCACGCAATCTTTCATCTATTTCCTCCCGCGGTAAGGGTAGGACCGCACTGATATCCTCATAGGGGTTCGCCCCAAAGGCTAACGTCGTGGCGTCGTGGAGAGCCTGGGTTGGTATATCAGGACACCTTTCTGTCATCATCACTCCTTATAGTCACTGATGGTAGCACTGGGGTAAACCTAACGCTAGCACAAGAGGTACTTATTTTTTCTGGTCGTCTGCCGCTTCGCCCGAAAGATCAGCAGCTCTGACAAACTCAACTGCAGAGGAACCATCCTCTAGCCGCCTGGCTATTCCGCCAATTGTAAGGCCGGCGATTGGTGAGCCGGGCTCCAGTGCACCCACGTGCACCTGCCACGCCCTTTCGGGTAAGCCGCTCACGCTTAGATCGGCATCGGCGGAGCGCTGAAAATCGGCTAGACGAGCTTTGACACGCTGTTTAGTTGCGTCGTCCAGTAAGCTAAATTCTGGCCAGCCATGTACCACACCTTCAGCTCGGGCTACCTGTTCTGGGCTAGGACTACCTTCTGGGGCTGTCATGTTATTTTTCCTTGTCGTCGACGACTTCGCCTTCTATGGGGCCGTCGTCTTTTTTGTCGCCCTTGTCGTCAGGCTTGGCGTCTTCGGCGGGAGCTTCTTTGCTCGCCTGTTCGTACATCTTGGCACCGATGGGCATGAGCTTGTCGTTTAGCTCTTTGGCGGCAGCCTCTAGCTCGTCTTTGGTAGCGTCTTCTTTGCCAACGACTTTTTTGGCGCCCTCGACGGCTTCGTCCAGTGTCTTTTTGTCGTCGTCGCTCAGTTTGTCACCGTTGTCGTTCTTAAGCTTTTCGGCTTGGTATACGGCGCTATCCAGCAGGTTGCGGGCTTCGACGGCCTCTTTCTTTTTCTTGTCCTCGTCGGCGTGGGCTTCGGCGTCTTTGGCCATCTTTTCGACCTCGGTCTTATCTAGGTTGCCGGAGCCCTGGATGGTGATGCTCTGTTCTTTGCCGGTGCCCTTATCCTTGGCAGTCACGTTCAGGATGCCGTTGGCATCGATGTTAAATGTCACCTCGATCTGCGGGATGCCGCGGGGGGCTGGAGGAATGCCGTCCAGCACAAAGCGGCCCAGGCTCTTGTTGCCGTCGATCATGTCGCGTTCGCCCTGAGCCACGTGGATTTCCACCTGCGGCTGGTTGTCGGCAGCGGTAGAAAATACTTCTGATTTGCTGGTAGGAATGGTGGTGTTGCGCTCGATGAGCTTGGTCATGACGCCGCCCATGGTCTCGATGCCGAGGCTCAACGGCGTTACGTCCAGCAGCAACACGTCCTTGACGTCGCCCTGCAGCACGCCACCCTGGATGGCGGCGCCCACGGCTACCACTTCGTCGGGGTTCACGCCCTTCATGGGGTCTTTGCCAAAGATTTGCTTGACCTTTTCCTGCACAGCCGGCATACGGGTCATACCGCCCACTAGCACGACGGCATTGATGTCGCTGGCCTTCAGACCGGCATCCTTCAGTGCCTTTTCGCACGGTTCGGCAGTTTTGTCGATAAGCTCCTGCACCAGGCTTTCCAGCTTGGCACGGGTGAGTTTGTGCTCAAAGTGCTTGGGGCCGTCGGCGTCGGCGGTCAAAAACGGTAGGTTGACGTCGACTTCCTGCGCTGTCGACAACTCAATCTTGGCCTTTTCGGCTTCGTCGCGCAGACGCTGCATGGCGGCGTTGTCCTCGCGGATGTCGATGCCGTGCTCTTTTTTGAACTCAT
>DASZYT010000010.1:0-17419 GCA_035545275.1 Saccharimonadales bacterium (SeqCode)
CTCACCAACACCTTCGTTCCAGACGGAGAGTACCAAACTTTTGACGGCGTTACGTTGACCGTCAAAGTACCGACTGACCCGTGCGTCAACTACCGCGTCAGCCTGGATTACGGCAACGTGAGTGGCAACGTCACTACTGCCACCTACGGCAATAGTTACCTTGGTGGTGGTTTGTACCAGGCTACCAGCACCTGCATCAAGCCGGTCGTAAAGCCCGCTGGTCACGTCTTGGGTGCCAGCACCACACAGCCGACATTGGTCGACACCGGCGTCAGCAACGTGTGGATCATCGAGCTTTTTGCCGCTGCCACCATCGCCTCTGCCCTCTTCATTGCCAAGCGCCCAGCCAAAGCCAGCGAATAGCAATTGCTACAATAGGGATTATGTATCCCGTCATTAACGACGCCATCAAACAGCAAGCCGCCGACTATCTGGCAGCCCACGACCCGGTACTAAAGCCGATTATTCAGCGGGTTGGTTTGTGCCGCATCACGCCGCACACCGACTACTATTGGGAGCTGGTAGACAGCATCATTTCGCAGCAGCTTAGCATAAAAGCTGCGGCCAGCATCGAGCGGCGCTTTCAGGAACTGATGGGCAGCCAGGTGCCCTCGCCCCAGCAGATTTTAGGAAAATCTGTTGATGAGCTGCGCACTGTGGGATTATCGCGGCCCAAGGCCAATTACATCCGCGATTTGGCGCAGCACATCGTGGACGGTAAAGTGAAATTCGACAAATTAGACCGCCAGAGCAACGACGAAATTATCAAGGAGCTCACCGACGTCAAAGGCATTGGCGAGTGGACGGCGCACATGTTTCTCATGTTCTGTATGGGCAGGTTGGACGTGTTGCCGGTGGGCGATCTGGGCATCCGCAACAGCATGCGCCAGCTGTATGGTTTTGAACATCTGCCCACCCCGCAGAACATTCGCGATATCGCCGAAAAGTACCAGTGGCACCCCTACGAATCAATCGCCAGCTGGTACATATGGCAAAATCTAGGCAACACGCCTGCCGTGTAGTGTTAGGCTGCTTCGTAATATACCGGCTTCACATCGGTCGGCATGATGACCGTGCCGATGCTCGTGCCATTACCACGCTCGGGGTCATGGCGCAGCACCGTTTCTAGGTCGTGGCCACCATCGGCGTACACCACCATCGACAAATTACTATCGATGAGCTGCTGCAGGCTGGCTTTATCTACCACACCGTAGCGTTCGTAGTTTGCCAACATGTAGGGCGCGCCAATTATCTTGTAGCGACGCGCATCGGACCGTTTGCTAGGATCATCCTCGAACACGCCGTCTACCTGTGTGCCCTTTAAAATGGTCACGTTGCCGTCATGAATATTGCGGTAATCTTGTGCGTACCACACTACGGCGTTGTCAGTGGTGACGTTGTCCTCGCCGGTGCCGCCGCCTATCAGCGCAATTTTACCTTCGGCGTGCGTCTGGCACACATCGGCTGCATCATATCTTGCTGCCCGCAAGCTTTGGTCTTGTACTTTCATCCTGTTCGTAATAAATATCTGGTGCGGTACCCCACGAAGTTCTAGCTGTTCAGCTATGACAATGGTATTCTGGATGGTTGCCAGCCGCCCCAACACGTCTGCTGCTTGCATGGCGATACGCTTTTCGCGCAAACGGTCGCCCCGGATTATGTTGCCGGCGCCCGACACCACCGTGATGCCGCTCAGGTCCAGCTCCTTTTGCAACTTATGCACCTGGGCCAATTTTTCACCTACTGTCCGTACGCCGCTCGGGTGGTAAATGTCTCTGTCGTTATCATCGCCACCCGTGGCTGCCAGCCGCTCACCCGATTGCTTAAAAAATACTGCCCGCGCCATCCGTTTCCTTACACAATTAAATTATGAGGAGCATACCATTTTGCCGGCTCTTGCACAACGCCACCTTGCGCTTTTAGTCAGGAGGTGTTTAGATATGTGCATCGTGGCTGTCACTTTAATCGGCCCATGCGCCCCACCGTTCGGGCGAACGACATGGCGTGACACCTTAGGCCACCCAACGGATCTTTTATAAACCTAAAAGAGGATTCGTTATGGCAGACAAAACAGAAGAAGCCATGAAGAAGTACGCAGAGGCTATGAAATACCACGAGAACAGCCTGAAATACTGGCGCTCGTGGGGCAGCTGGTTCAGCTGGGGTTCACCCGTTGGGCTCGGCCTGTTCTTTATAGCCGTTTGCTTCTGCATCTGGCTTCTCGGCCAAACCTTCAACTGGGGTTAGGCTCAAAAACAGCAAAACAGCGCTGTCCGTGCAACACCGGCTGCGCTGTTTTTAATTCTGCTTGTTAGCCGTGCTGAAAGCTGCCATAAATTTGTCCCATGCCGCATCGTCAATTTCTACTTCTCCAGCTTCTATGAACTCGGTTCTTCGCTTTGCCCCACGGAGGCCAGGTACACGGACAGGCTCGTCAGGGTTGGCGGGCGGCGAAGCTAATAGATCATTTACCAATTTCGTTGTGGAGTCCTTGAAATCATCTAGGTCTCCAAAACTAGCTGGGTCAATTACGATTATGAAAGTTCCGATGTAACGCTCTGAGTCCGTCGGCTGGTCAAGACCGCTTCGCCCTCGTACCAGACAGCCAGACAGCACATCTACCAGCAGATTAAGGGCATAGCCCTTGTAGCCTCCGAAAGGTAACACAGCAGTCGCGATTTCGGGATCTGTCGTTACGTTCCCGTCCTTATCTACATAGGCATTGTCGGGCAGCTTCTGCCCGGCTTCTTTGGCCAAACGTATTCCTCCCCACGCGTGCATGGCCATGGCAGCATCAAAAACTATTGGTTTATCATGAGTTGGGATTCCGTACGCAAGCGGATTCGTGCCGGTGATATCATTACGGCCGCCGAATGGCACCACGCCTTGCGGGCCGCCATTCTCAACGATAATTCCGATGCAATCCTGCGCTGCAATTCGCCGACAAAAGATATCGAAGAATTCATTGTAAGTGCTGTCATAAATGCCGAGGGCATACATACCCTTCTGTTTGGCTTTATCAATGGTATCGTCCAAATAATCATTCGTGATTAGCACGGCAGAACGTCCATTGCCCTTTATTAGTTTGACCGCGTTTTTTTCGACTGCTGTTTCTTCCTTGCCCGTGACTGCTTTCTCTATCAGACGCATGTGTTTGCCGGCAAGTTCTCCAATGGTACTGAACCTATTACCGATCAACTCCTGTTCTACCACTAGCTCGGTAAAGGCGTGCGCATCTTTTTCATTAAGGCCCTTATCCGATAGGAACTGAAAAACTTTTTCTCTTAGCTCTGTAAGTTGAATCTTCATGCAGCAATTGTATCAGAGCTATAGGAACTTTTCCGGCAGCTCGCCCGATTGCTCCATCATGTGATTGAATCGAGGCTCAAATGCAGCGCGGGCTTCCGGCAGCACAATTTTGTGATTCCAGTCTTTCTGCGCTTTCCTTTTATTGTCGGCCATGAGCTCATCAAACGGCTTGTTCGCATTCTCGTACCACCACAATTGCATGAACGGACCGACCAGATGAGAGCAGCCATCAGCACTCGACACGACTTGTATTTCGATAGGAGCTTGGCGCAAATCCACCTCGAGCTTTTTGTCCATCCACTCGATGTAATCGGCAGCCTTGTTGGCGAATCCATCAGCAAACCCCAGCTCCAGTAGCTTGTCCCTGCCTATATCCAGCAACTTGCGGTCGTACTGGTGATCAAAATCGATGATTTTGCCGTAATCATGCAGCCACACCATGACTTCTACCAGCTCTTTGTCTGCCTCGGCGTAGTGCACAAGCAGCTCTTTTGCGATGCGCTCAACCAGCTCCAGGTGCCACTCCACAAACCATTTGTGATGCACAAAATCTGGGTTAGCCGAGATTTCCCGGACATGAGCTTTAAAAGCTCCAATTTTTTCGTGCATGCAGCAATTGTAGCAAACTACTTTGCTTTGGCAGATGCGAGCACGAAACGCCCCATGGCGTCCGCAAAGCCATCTTCCTCTACTGGCCCTACGATATAGTCGGCCTCTGCTTTGAGCTTTTCCGTGGCGTTGCCCATAGCGATCTTCAGCCCCGCGCAACGGAAGAGCGGCAGGTCGTTATCGCCATCGCCAATGGCCAGGGTTTCGTCGGGGTGGGCGTGCACCAGTTGCAGCAACGCCTGCACGCCATGATATTTGTCAGCCAGCTCGCCGGTGATTTGCAGGCCCAGCATCGGCTCAGTCGGCCTAGGCAAATCTTCTCTTTTGCCATTTGAAATATATGGTGCATAGTGCCATTTGATGCCAGGAATGGCAGCAAGACCTTTCTTTATCTGCTCAATCGAAGGCTCTGGCACTGACACAAATACGTATGGCGCTGGTTCGTCGATCAGATCCAGTTCTTCTTCTACCGGTACGTGCTCATTATATTCGGGCGAACAATCCAGCGTGCGGTAGTATGGCTGAAGCACTTTAACGATCTCGTGCAATTCTTTTACCGATAGCCACTGCGACCACAACAATTCGCCGGTCTTGGCATTGCGCACTGTGGCACCATTGTCAAACACGCACGGGCCATCAATCCCCAGCACGTTGAGTACGTTATGGGCCCATTCATATGGCCGGCCGGTAACCGCCGCCACTACCACCCCTTGGTTTTCTAAGGCTATCACTGTGTCGCGGACCTGCTCAGACACTTCATAATCACCCGGCAATGCAACGGTCCCGTCTATGTCGGTCAGCACCAGTTTTATCTCACTCATGCAGCAATTGTAGCAAAATATAAAACACTCTTTTATTACTATTTGCAAATCCGTGGCTAGGCTTTATGCTAAGGTGATGGTTGATGTGAAAATAGAGGCCGGCTTCTTCCCTTTAGAGCCTGACTATTCAGTTCCAAGCATTTGTTGGCTGGCGCGCGAAATTTTGGGCGCATATATGGATGAGGGCGTGGACTTGGAGCTGGGAGTCGACGACATGCTGAGCCAGCACGACGACGAGGGGGAAGAGGTGGAGCCGCGCGTGCACACGACACCACTCATACAAATCAACCGCACGCAGAACGCCAGCCTGAGCAACCTTCCGTATATTGTAAACAACGAAGGGCTGCTCATACCCCATACGGAACCGGGATACGTGGCCCTGGCCATAGAGCCTGACGAGAACCCACCAACCGATCGAGCCCTGCACCTGCACAAAGACTGCACTCAGTTCATATTTCGTGCGCCAAATTCCGCACGCGAAGAAGAGGCGGCTATTTTTAAGGGCTACACCATGGACGAATCTATCCAAATCTTTCCTTCAGAAACAAAACGGCTCAAGCGCATTGACCTGCTGCTGAAATGCATGCGGCAAGGATACCGGGATCTCATGGATCAGTCGCCTACTGAACTCGAGAACAGGTATCTGTCGACTGTACCGTGCCGCCCGGCTGTCTATTCGCTGCTAGAAGAATTGGGCATCCCTGACCTTGGCTCTTAGTGCCGCTCGGCTGTTATAGGTAGGTTTTGGGTATCTATATCTTTTCATGCAGTAATCATGAATCATAGTATTTACCATATGGTTTTTCGTATGGTTTTTGTTATGCTAAATATATGGGACGAAGAAAACTCGGCGATGAAAAAGTTCGCAACATCCAAAAAAGCAACGGCAGCTACCTGGTGAGCATACCCATAGAGCTGATGCGCCAGTTGGGCTGGCGCGAGCGCCAGCGTGTGGTAGTCGCCCGCTACGGCAAAAACAAGCTCGTCATCGAAGACTACAAAGAGTAGGGGCTTTGTTAGTCCTTGTTAGGCCACCGGCTAACAAGGACTAAATTTATTGTTATTTAGCCCATTGACTAAATTTAGCTCGTGCTATAAATTTATGTCTATGACTACGTTTCCCAATCCCTTCAAGCCCGGTGCGGGGCACCAGCCTCCTTATTTAGCAGGCCGCGAAGAAGAAACCCATGAATTTGAAGAACTTCTAGCACAAGAGGTAGTGCTCCACAATCTTATACTTAGCGGCTTGCGGGGCATTGGCAAAACCGTATTACTTGAGAGTTTTAAACCGCTTGCTCAACAAAAAGGTTGGTTGTGGGCAGGCACAGATTGCTCCGAAGCATACAGTAACGACGAGAATACAATGGTAATTCGACTCCTAACGGACATAGCCTTGGTTACTTCTTCTATCAAAGTTGGTTCGCGTCCTAGCGTGGGTTTTCAGCCCCCAAACATTACCCGTGATACATATCTAAATTTTGATTTTCTTATTAACTACTACACAAGCGTGCCGGGGCTCCCTGCGGATAAACTCAAGGCTCTTTTGAGTTTCGTATGGGCGTGTCTTCAGCCCGCTGGGGTAAAAGGAGTAGTGTTTGCCTACGATGAAGCGCAGACGTTGAGTGACCATGCTAAAGATAAGCAATACCCACTCTCCTTGCTACTTGATGTCTTCCAATTTCTCCAAAAAAACAATATTCCGTATATGCTCGTACTAACGGGTTTGCCCACCCTATTAGTAAAGCTGGTTGAGACACGGACATACAGCGAACGCTTGTTTCGAGTTCGTATATTAGACAGACTTACAGATAAGGAGAGTCGTGACGCGATACTCATACCTATTAAAAAAAGTCATCATCCTCTTGGATTCAGCGACGTTGGCGTAAACCTTATCGTTGATCAATCGGGTGGCTATCCGTATTTTATACAGTTTATATGTCGCGAAGCCTACGACATCCTAGAGCAACAGCTGACACGGGGTGAGATTCCCTCGTTGCCTATGGATGCTATCTTGCAGAAACTTGATAATGATTTCTTTGCAGGACGGTGGGCGCAAGCAACGGATAGAGAGCGAGACTTGTTAAGTGTGATGGCTGCGTTAGGCACAAGTGAGTTCTCGGTCTCTCAAATCGTTGAACAAGCAAAGAAACAACCGGGCCTCAAGCCTTTTAGTAGTTCGCAAGTTAGTCAGATGCTTAACCGCCTTATCGAGATAAGTTTGATTTACAAAAATCGACGCGGTAGCTATTCCTTTGCAGTTCCTTTGCTGGATCGATACATCACAAGAAACAATGAGGCAAAACCCCTGTGAACACACGCTAGGGCTAGCGCTTACTATCAGTCAGTTTTGAAATTAAGTTCCTTGTGCTGCTCCGGGTACCAGGCCGGGGTGCAGGGCATGAAGATTTTGAGGTCTTTGCCTTCGAAAAAGTACTGCTCGCCGGGCGCGATCAGCGCTACGTCGCCCTCGGCTAGCGGCTGCGTAGTTTTGCCCGTCGTCAGGCTGCCCTCACCCGAGATGACATACACGATTTCTTTGCACACTTCGTTCACCACCATCCCCGTTTCGGGATAGCGACCATTGATGACGCCGACGGCGCCGTTGATATCGGGGTCGTCCATGGCGTATTCATAGACGGTGCACGTGGGGCTGTTGGCAAACTTTTGTGCTTGAGCCTTGGCGACGTGCTTCATGGTTAATCCTCTTCGGTTGGTTTGATGTGGAGTTCTTTGAGCTGGGCTTCTTCTACCACGCTGGGGCTGCCCATCATGACGTCTACGCCGGAGCCGTTTTTGGGGAAGGCGACGATTTCGCGGATGTTGTCCTCGCCCATGAGCACCATAAACATGCGATCCACGCCGAAGGCGCAACCGGCGTGCGGCGGTGCGCCGTACTTGAAGGCGCCGAGCATGGCGCCAAACTTTTCCTCGACATATGCTTCGTCGTAGCCGAGCGCACCAAACACTTTGTACATGACCTCGGGGTTGTGGTTGCGCACAGCGCCGCTGCACACTTCGTAGCCGTTCATGACCATGTCGTACTGGTCTGCCACGATACTCAATTTGTCTTCGGTGTTGAGCGCGTCCAGCCCGCCCTTGGGCATGCTGAACGGGTTGTGGCCAAAGTCCATTTGGTTGGTTTTGTCGTCCATCTCGTAAAACGGAAAGTCGACTATCCAGGCCAGCGCAATGACGTCGGGATCTTTCAAGCCGAAGTGCTCGGCAAACTCATTGCGCAGCCGGCCCAGCACTTTGTTGACCACCTTGCGCGTGTCGGCGCCAAAGAACACGACGTCGCCATCGGCTGCGCCGGTCTTGTCGGCAATTGCCTTTAGCTCGGATTCTTTCAAAAACTTGGCAATGGGCGATTTGATTTCCCGGCCCTCAAACGTCAGATAGGCCAGGCCGCCGGCGCCTTCGCTCTTGGCAACCTCTGTAAACTGGTCTATCTGCGAGCGGCTGAGGCTGGATGCGCCCTTGACGCAAATGGCCTTTACGCATTCGGCGTTCTTGAACACGCCGAATTCGGTGTCTTTCAGCTCATCGGTCAACTCCACCAGCTCCATGCCGAAGCGCAGGTCGGGCTTGTCGGTGCCGTACTTTTCCATGGCTTCGACGTACGGCAGGCGCGGGATATCATCTTGCAAAAGTTTCTTGCCGGCAAAGTCGGTCACCAGCTGTTTGACCAGCGGCTCCATAGTGGTGCGGACTTCTTCGCCATCTTCGACAAACGACATCTCGAGGTCCAGCTGGTAAAACTCGCCGTACAGGCGGTCGGCCCGTGGGTCTTCATCGCGGAAGCACGCGGCCAGCTGGTAGTAGCGCGGAATGCCGCCCACCATGAGCAGCTGCTTGAACTGCTGCGGCGCTTGGGGCAGGGCGTAGAACTTGCCGGGGTGCACGCGCGACGGAATGAGAAAGTCGCGGGCACCTTCGGGGCTGGAGTTGGCCAAAATGGGTGTGGTGACCTCTACAAACTGGTTCTCGTTCATGTAACTGCGCATGCGCGCGTACATTTCGTCGCGCTTGGTGAGCATGTACTGCATTTTGGGGCGGCGCAGATCGAGATAGCGGTATTTGAGCCGCAACTCTTCGTTGCTCTGGGTTTCGCTAAAAATCTGGATCGGCAGGGGCTCGGAACGGTTGAGAATGCTTAACTCGTTAACCTTTATTTCGACACTGCCCGTCTCGATGTTGGGGTTTTTGAGGCCTTCTTCGCGCTCGGTCACCGTGCCGGTGGCCGCCAGCACGAACTCGTCACGGATTTCTTCGGCCAGCTTAAACGCCTCGGCGGTTTCGGGGTGAACAACCAGCTGCACGATGCCTTTGTGGTCGCGCAGATCGATAAAAATCAGGCCGCCGTGGTCGCGCCGGCTGTTGACCCAGCCTTTGACCTGGACAGATTGGCCAACTTGGGCGGGAACTTCGGTAGAAAGGGTTCGCATACTATAAGTTTCCTTGGTTAGATTTACGGAGTAGCCTGAACGCGGGTCGCACGCAGCAGTTGCCGGCTAGGCAATGCTACCGACCCGGGGATTCATATTAGCTTGACTCGTAAACTGTGTCATCGGTGTTATTTTAACACCTCTGAGAAGTTTTAGGATACTTTTTCTTCGGCAGATTCTTTGGATGGTTCTTCGGGAGTTTCCGGTTCAGAATCGGCCGCTGGTTCGGGCGGCTCCTCGGCTAGGGATTCATCGGCCGTCTCGGCGTCCGGGTCGGTAGTTTCGATGGGTTCTTCTGGTATCTCTGGCTCGGGCTGTGAGGCCTCACCTTCGACCGGTTGTTCGGCAACCTCCGGCTCGGGTTCTGGTTTAGCCTTGTGTTGGTGGCGTAGTGCCACGGCAGACCGATCGTCGAATTGCACGAACTCACCCTGTATCTGCGTACCGAGCAGCTGCAGCACGATGTCATCAAGCGTTACGATGCCCACATATTCTTCAAAACTATTGACTACCACAAACAGCTGTTGCTTGGTTTTGAAAAAGGCATCGAGCGCATCGGCCAGGGTGTCGTTTTCGTGTAGATACACCACATTTTCGTCCATGTAGCCACGCACGTGGCCGCCCTTCTTGACGTTTTTGAGCTGCTGGAGCTTGCTGAGCCACAGCACGCCCACCACTGTTTTGTTGGCCTTATCATACACCGGAAAGCGATGGTGCCCGGCGTCGTGTAATTCTTGGACCAATACAGGACTGACAGCGTCGTCAGGTGCAACGGTGCGCACTTTTTTGCGTGGCACCACAATGTCACGCACGTGGTAATCGCTAAAACTCAGGGCGCGCTTGGCCACTTCAAGCTCTTCGAGTGGGATGCGGTTGTCGGATTGTCGCTGCTGAGCTTCGAGCAATTCAATAAAATCTTCGCGCTCGTACAAACGGCTGTGCGGTGCGGTACTCACAAGATGACCCGCCCTGGCAAATGAGGGGTGCAGATGGCTGAGTAGCCACACGACCGTTGGCGTGCACCAAGCGGCAACGTGCGCACCCACCGAAGTCAGACGCGACGAGGGTAGCCACGCAAATACAATCCATAACAGTAGCACCACAGCAATGAAGCCAAAAATCGGTGGCGCCACCCGGGCTAGCAACAAAAAGCTTCCGGCAGCCGTCAGACCTATCCATATCCATAACAATACGTGCAGGCTGTCTTCGTAGGCTGCTGCCCGGAACAATGTGCCGGCCAACGCATCGCCGCGTGCGGCCTGGCGCTTTAGCTCACGGACTGGCACATATGAGTACGTTTTTTGCAATAATACGCCCAGCAGCGACAGTGCTACGAGCAGCAGCGCTACGATGTAACTTGTCATGATATTAATCTTATCATGCTTATGTAAGAACTTTCAGGTAGTGTGCAGGTCGCTGGTGTATACTGAATCCGTAGATTATTAAGAGAGGTAGATATGTCGAAACAATTCTGGGCCGTAATCGTGGCAATAGCTGTCATTTTGGGTGGAGTCTTTTGGTTTACCGGCAATAACAACAAAAGCAACGGCGGCTCATCGAGTAATGTGAGTGCGACCAAGCACATTGAGGGCAACGGCTCCACCGGTGTCACCCTTGTGGAATACGGCGATTATGAATGCCCCTTCTGTGCCGAGTGGTACCCAGTAGTCAAGCAAGTACAAAGCGACTACAGCAGCCAGATTTACTACCAATTCCGCAATTTCCCGCTGCAAAGCATTCACAAGAACGCCTTTGCCGCATCGCGGGCAGCCGAGGCAGCCGGGCTTGAGGGTAAGTTCTGGGAAATGCACGACCAACTTTACGTCAACAACGACTACCAGGGACAATCCGGCTGGGTATCCAGCAATGATCCGTTGACCTACTTCGACCAGTTTGCCAAAAACATCGGTCTAAACGTTACGAAGTTCAACACGGACTATTCAAGCGACAAGGTCAACGCGCTGGTGAACGCCGACCTAACTGAGGGCAACAAGCTCGGCATCAACAGTACTCCTACCTTTTACCTCGACGGCAAGCTCATCCAGCCCAAGGCTATCACTGTGGATGCGTTAAAGACCTTTATTGATGCTGAAATCGCCAAGAAGACAGGCAACAAACCCAGCACTACCACCCCCAGTACTACGAACAGCCCTTCGTCTTCTTCGTCAAAGCAGTAGCCCCTGACGACTAATGCATGGCAGCAGCCACTTCGGTTTCACCGGCGGCCTGTTTGCTTTGCTTCAGTAGTACGGCCGCAAGCACCGTGGCGCCCAGCATAAAGAATACGGCGACAAAGAACGCCCCCTGGTAGCCGTGCACTTGGGCACTCAGCTGGGTCATCATGCTGTGACTTGTGGCGACATGGCTGTGGATGTAGTCGGTCATGCGCGACGTGGCAATGCCGGTAAGGATAGCCAGTCCTAGCGCACCGCCCACCTGCTGTGAGGTGTTGAGTAGTCCTGACGCCAAACCGCTCTCGCGCCCACTCACACCGCTGGTAGCAGCGATGGTGATGGCAATAAACGTTGCGCCCATACCGATACCGAGCAAAATAAGCCCCGGCAACACGTCATGCGTGTAGTTGCCGTTGACACGGATGTGCGAAAACCAGTACAAGGCCGCGCCCGTAAACAGCGGCGCCACCACCAAGATGGGCTTGAAGCCGATGCGCTTGACTAGGTGCGGCACGTTGGCGGCAGTCAGCGCAATGACCACCGGTGTCACCAAAAAGCTGAGGCCGGTTTTGACCGGCGAGTAGCCGAGCACTGTCTGCACATACAGTGAAATAAAGAAGAACGTCGAGAACATACCGGCCACGATAGGCATCATGATGAGGTTGGCCCCGGTGAGGTTGCGAATGCGGAAAATGTGGAATGGCACCAGCGGATGCTCTACACGCCGCTCGTTCCAGATGAAAGCCGCGAGCAACACAGCACTACTCACCAAGTAGGCAATGGTTGAGGCGGCCGTCCAGCCGTGGCTAGGTGCTTCAACAATGCCATACACCAAGAGCATGAGGGCCGCCGTAATAGAGACCGCACCAAACAAGTCGAGCTCATTGTGAGTTTCCTCGGACTCGTGTGCCGGCAGCAACCGCATGGCAGCAAAGAATACGGCGATGGCCACCGGTACGTTGATAAAGAAGTTCCAGCGCCAGCCCAAGTATTCGGTTATGACACCGCCCAAAAGCACGCCGGCAGCCGCGCCGCCAGAGGCAACCGCTCCCCAGACAGATAGCGCCAAGTTTCGTTCATGCCCCTCGCGGTAGGTTACTAATACGATAGATAGTGCTGCCGGCGACATAAGGGCCGCTGATAAACCTTGCACGGCGCGTAGCGCGATAAGCATGCTGCCCGATTGTGCCAAGCCGTCTAACAGTGAGGCCACGCCAAACATAGCCGTACCAATCATGAAAAGCCGTTTGCGGCCATAGAGGTCGGCTGCCCGGCCACCCAGCAGCAAGAAGCCCCCGAACGCCAGCGTGTACGCCGTAACCATCCACTGTAAGGTGGTTTGATTGAGATGAAATGCTTTCTCGATTGCCGGCAACGCCACGTTTACGATGGATACATCGAGCACCACCATGAACTGTGCGAGCGCAAGCAGTAATAATATGAGCCAGTGGCCCTTGGGTTGATTCTTCACGGGCTAAATCCTTCCTTTTCGTTTTTAGCAGTACGCGGTACAATAAAGATACAAAATTGATTGTATTATTCAATAGTTGAGGATGTCAACTATTTTAGGCACCAAATTATGAGACGTACGCACCTACCAGATGATTTTTACTTATCCCTCACTGAGTTTTTGCTGCATGCCAAGCAGCAAATTGTGGGTATGAGCGCTGACTATGGACTTTCAAGTATGCAAGCACTTACCCTCCTCCTCAGTAGTCCTAGTGAACCACGACCCATGAACAGTTTCTGTAAGTTATACGACTGCGATGCCAGTAATGTCACGGGGATCGTCGACGGTTTGGAACAAAAGGGCTTGGTGTCGCGGCAACCCCACCCTGATGATAGGCGCATCAAAATCATCCAGCTGGAGCCAGCGGGCGATAAGTTGCGCCGCGAGATAGCCAACCGGCTGTCAAGCCAGAGCGACTCCTTGTTTAACGGGCTGGACATGCACGAAATTGAGCAGCTGGCCGGCCTCATTCAAAAGGTAGCCGTCGCCAGCACACCAAAGAACGTCTGCCCCGTCCGCCGCCTCGCCCACCTGTAGACTGTGTGGTGCTATAGTTTAGCTATGCTCACTACTCCGCACGCCGTTACCGGCGCCATACTCGGCGCTCTTTTGCCCACGCCGCTTGCCATACCGACATCCATAGCGAGCCACTACGTTTTGGACAGCGTACCGCACTGGCAAGAGACCCTGGCGCCATACATGCCCACGCGCAAAACCTACATTCGCATCCCGATAGATATAGCTCTGGCGGTGGGCCTGACATTTCTCATAGCACACTGGCACCCCGTTTATCAGGGCAGGATATGGTGGTCGGCATTCGCGGCTAATGCGCCCGACCTTGATTCATTCTTGGCGGTAGCGCCGCATTTCAAGCGCGGGTTGCTAAAAGTTTACTGGGACTGGCATTGCAGCATCCAGCGCGAAACCAGCCGTTGGTACGGCGTACTGACTCAGCTAGCCGTAATCGGCATCGCCCTTTACGTATCCGCCGTAGCGTAATCAGGTAAAGCACGCACAAAGGCCATCGATTTTGCCCATATCGGAAGTACGGCCCTCTTTGGTTTCCCGAGTCAGATCGGTGAAGCCAACAACATCCTCGGGGCAAAGCATGTCCGCAGCCAGTTTCTTCTTTGAAAATGTATAGAAAGCTGGCAAGCTCTTTGCCCTGTTGCTGGATTGACCAGGGCTGACATCGAGAAAACAAAGCCAGGCCTTGAATTTTTGCTTCTTTTGCTTCAAGGCAAAAGAAGGTAGCGGCGGCTTCAGCCGCCGATGCAAACTATTTATTTAATAGTGTAAAAACTGTTGCCAGCTTGGTCGCTGCACGCGCACCGGCACTTTGGTGCCCTTGGACTTTACGATCTTTATTTTGACAGGCATACCTACCCCTTAACACGTGAAATACTAAAATTTTGTCAGTATTTCTTCACCTTTTATTGTTTTTGTCTCACTGGCCCTCTCGCATAGGCCTATGAAGTGAATTTATTGTAGCGAAGCGCTTATGCTATTGTCAAACGTTTTTAGAGATTTTCAGTCGAGGCGTAGAGCCACTCGCGACGGGCATACTTGCGCACGCTGGCCAGCAGCCCTTTTGCCGAGCCATTAGTACGGAGCGCTTGGCGAATATCACTGGATGATACATCCGGCGCAAAGCTTTTGAGCACGTGCAGGCGCGCGGGTTGTACTGTCCAACCGCGAATGACACGTTCTATTTCATCACTCTGGTGAGTACTACGCACGCCCACCACCAGTTCGGTTGATTTCAGCAAATCCTTAGCATATGGCCATGACGGCACATACTGGGCGGTGTCGGAGCCCATGAGCATGACGAGTGTCGCGCCGTGGAAAAGAGTTTTGAGCTGCGGCAGAGTGCGGTGCACGGTGAAGTTTTTGTCTACCAGCTCTAGCACGGCCAGCGCCGGGTGGGGTTTGACAGCTTTATTAAGCATAGCTACCCGGTGGCCAAAGTGTTCCACGCCGGTTTTGTGGCGTGGTTGACGCTCGGGCAAAAACACCACCTGGTCGAGGTTTGCTTCGCTGAGCGCCTGCACTGCAAAGGCAATGTGACCGGCATGGACGGGGTTGAACGTGCCGGAGTAAATGCCGATGCGCTTGCCGGCAAAATCGGAACGCTTCTTAGCCGCCCGGTGCTGCCGATGCAAAAAGTCTAAATCTTTAAACATCGGCAGGGAGCCCTTCGCAGCATTTGGTTGGCATGTGGCACGCCGGGCACATAAAGTGGCCGTGGACTGGCTCTATCGGGTAAAACCCGCAGTTGTCACAGAAAAACTCTGGTGATTTGTCCTTCACCAGCTCTTGGTATACCGTGTCATCCTGATTGATATTTAGGCCATCTGCCATGCCATTATTATACCCGTTTAACTGAAGTGATGCTGACATTGAGGCATGCTATTTACAGCTAACGTCTGCACCACAGTGCACGCAGTTAGGTATCAGCTTGTTCAAAGGGCGTCGGTTTGTTTTGTGGCACTTCGGACACTCAAATTTGCGTGATCCTTTTTCGTCGTGTTCGATAAATCTATCAATATCCACCCCTCCAAAAGAAGACTGAGGGCTTAGCTGGTTTTCATCAGAGCCAGCATTTATTTCTAGGCCACACGCAGAATATATGTGATTGTTCATGGCGCCATCCGCGCCAAAACCACCGAGCATACTTTGGAACATCGACCCTTCGATCGCTTGCAAATACGCAGACATCGCATTGCTATCATGAGATACTTCTGTGCTTTTAAGATGCAAGGCTCGCATCATTTCAATTGTTGAATAAACCAGCAGTTCATGAAGTATTATCGAATCGTCATCCGTAAACTGATTCTTGTTCTTCCTCATTTTATACAGTGCCTGCTGGTAGCGCTCATTGAAGTGGTGGGCCTGGTCTGCGAACCGGTAAATCAAGTCTCTCGCCCCCTCCGTTTGCCATCCTCTGGCAAGCGACTCACAAATATGTATATACGACTCATTAAAGACGCGTTCCATGAGGGGCCGATATCGCTTGGCTACATCGACGGTGTTGGTATTTTTCTTGTAATTCGAGTTGCCGGCAGTGTCTGCGATTTGGGTGGCAAGTGCCTTTGCTTCGTCCACCGAGAAATTGCCGGTTAGAGCATACTTGAGCCAGTTATCCGTAACCTCCCCGACCGGTATGGGTATGCCAAGGCGGCCAAAGATTTCTCGCAATTGTTGTTTGTTACTGCCATCAAATGACAAGGAGCCCGTGATGACTTCGCGGCCGACACTGAAATACAACTGTACGAATCCACGCTTCAGATGAGGTACGTATCCCACCTTCCGCCAATATGCGTTGCCGCTTCGGGCTGCCGCTTCCTCGGGAAAAGGGCTTATGACAATACGGGTATTGTAGCCCGTCTCGCCCCTGGCCATTTTATCCACGAGCAGCGCGTTTTCATGGTCCCATTTCGAGCGTGTAAGTTGCGGCAAAAATCGTGGATCTTTTTGAGCTGTTTCTTCTGCACACAAAAGGCCTGCTCTGGTCATATCAGAAATAGCCGTTTTAAGGTCTTTGGACATGACGCGGCCGTTCATGATAGGACGTTCGTCGAAATCGCGGACCTCTAGGCCACCACCTAGTTCCATATCTGTACCGAAACCTTCCTCAACGGAGGTGTAGAACTCTGCTTTTGCCTGGGCAGCTTCCGGACTGGCAATAGTTTCCGGCGCCGTCTTCTTTATCATGAAAGCACCGAGCCGGCGGATTGCGCTTAATGAACGTCCGTATATTTCGGTTTCGGGCGCGCTCAAGTACATTTCCGCTTCAGAAATAACATCTATGTACGGCTGCTGCATGAACTGCGATTCAGCAAATGCCCAACCGAATGCGTCTGTTTGTAGGTCTAATGTTTCGGCTCTAGCAGCCATAAAAAATACCCTCTGCATCCGAGGGACGCAGAGGGCTTGAAAATCACCGCAACTGCTTCTGCTCGGAAGTCTTACTCCGTATCTGGCTTTAACAGTTGCGGCACAGCCAAGGAATTACACCTTGATTCCGGTTTTGATTATTAACGATACTACGTGTGGTAGTGTAGCACTTCGTGCTTACGCTACATATAGTATTAATTACTTCACTATAAAAGATGAAACAGAGTCGGTGAAGATAGAGTAATCGGGTTGATCCGTATTATCTGTATAGGTGAAGAAGAACGTATGAGCCCCAGCCGTGGGACCCGTGAGGTGCACGATATTAACGCCATCCACCGAGCCAGTGCCCACGACATCGCGTTCATAATTGCGCATATCGCATATGAAGCTCACGCCGGACCATTTTGCCTGAACATCGTTGGCAGGCAATTTGTTTTGTCCGGTAAAGGTGGTGCAGTTGTCCGAAACGGTACCTGGGTTAAGCTTGCCGCTCACCGGATCTACTGGTAATAAGCGGTTGACGGCCAGGGCGGCAGGCACGTTGTCGACATACACGGCCAGTATGCGACTTCCGGGATTGTTAGCCGTGTTTTCCCATTGGTACGGGTGGTACACCGTGGTGCGGTCACGGCCCAGGTATTTCCAGTCGGCGGG
>DASZYT010000011.1:0-8372 GCA_035545275.1 Saccharimonadales bacterium (SeqCode)
TCCAGTCGCGTGAAGCCATCAATATGGTGTTGTTGGGGTCTTCACTGCCGGTGCCAGCTAGCACAGTCAGGCGATTGCTACCATCAAGATTGGTGCTCACCACATCGAGGTTTCCGCTCAGGTTTGACAAGAAATACATACGCCCGCTTGGTGTGATACTAAAGGTATTACCCCCCACTATTTTGGCGGTGACAGCCACTGTTACATCGGCGGTATTGTAGCCGTCGGCCTGCACTTTGCCGACCTGTGTTGCTTTGCCCACCGGCAGCACTATTACGGCCTTACCATCTTTGTCGGTGGTAGCTTTGGTGTCTAGTGCGCGCACCGTGGCGTCCGCTATAGGCTGGCCGGTAATTTTGTTAATAACTGTTACGGGCACCTGACGGCCGGTAGCCACCAGGTTTACCGTGGTGCTGCCCTTGCTCCACAGCGGCACCAACGCGTCGGCACTGTAGTCTTTGTAATATTTCTCGGTGACTTTTAGCTGGTGATGGCCCACCGGCACGCTAAACTCTGCCACACCTTTGGCGTCTGCCGTGGCTGTTTTGCCATCCAAGGTTACGGTGGCACCACTGACCGTAGTGTGCGTAGTGCTGTCCAGCACCGTCACGTCATAGGTTTGCTTTACCAGTAGCCCGGCAAGGTGGTAGCGCGTAAACGGCACAGCATACAGTGCGCCCAGCAGGGCTAGCACGACAATCACCCATACCCACCATTTTTTGAATGCGGTCGCAAAGAATGCGCCCACACCACCGGTTTTCTTTGTCTTGGGGGCTTCAGCGGTTTTGGCTTTCTCGGCGTCCTCGACCTCTAGTAGCTTGTCGCTGTCGTGCTTGGTAATGTCTTCGACGGCGGCGTCGGTTTTGGCGTCGCTAAACGGTTCGCCGTCTGTGCTCACCTCGGGCACGCCGGCCTCGGCAGATTTGTCGTCGACCGGTTCGCTAGGGGTGTCGTTAGTGGTTGGTTCGTCGGTGTTTGGGTTTTTGTCGTCGGCGGGGTCTTCGGCTGCCATGCCTTCTCCTTTATCGTTACCGTCTTTGTCGCTTTCGTCGTTCAGGCCTACTTCGTCTAGCACTGCCTTTGGCACGTCGGGTGCTGTGGCGGCGTCTTTAAAAATGTCTATGGGCGGTGGTGTGTCGGCAGATTGCGCTGGGGCGTCATCGCTTTCGGCGGCATCAGTTTCTGGTTCTGCCGGCTTGGCGGTGTCGTCCTGGCGTGGGTCCATCATGCGGTCTACCCGCTTTTCGAGCTCGCTTTCAGCATCGGCCTCGGTGTTGTCTTTCTTATGACGCATATGCTTAGAGTGTATCAAAAATTCACTCGGGCATATAGCAGGACTCGACGGAAGATAAATTTTTCCTACCCAATAACCGATATCTGTCAATTTGGTGCAGCACTATTCGTGAATAGTGTAACTTTTCTCAGAGGTGCTGCGCAATGTTAGAGCCGACAAATGCTGTGCATCTTTAACTAAATTATAACCATTCCGCTAGAGAGCACTTTTCCCCGCATTCCCGTAATCGATATGGCTCCAAGCAGCTTTATGTACCATTAGGTGATGTTTTCTTAGGCAAGTCAGCAAGCTCTTTCACTGGAAAAGCTACAAGGGATATCGCTATCTGAGTATCATCAAGTGCTTTCTTAAAGTCTTCTAGTGTAATATCTTTTCCGTCACCGTTGGTTATGTGTACGACCGCATGACGTTTCTTGTAGGTAGATTTATCCCATTCCCTTTCTTCTGCAGAGCCTCTAAAATGCTTAAGGTGAGGCAGCCCAAAGCGATCATATAGATCGTCGCGTAACGCATCATATTTCTTCCTTTTATCTTCCAATTCACGATACTCATCGTTAAGCATTTTGATAGCTGACTTTTGTGGTACTCCCATTAGGGCCAAGCAAGCTAGTACATAAAATGTCATAGCAGCTTCAAAAGCAAGATTCAACATCACTATCGCTAAGCCATATTCATTTTTTCGGTGCGCCAGCTCTATTGCCTCTAGTATCGGTTCTTTATGCATTTCAAGTGATTCGGGAAGTAGAGCCGATCGAACTATACCTATTACTTGCGGTTTGATGTATGGCTTCGGCGACATGTCAAACTCGGTGGTATTTACACCAGCAGACATTCCCCCGTCCTGGAAGTGGTGGGGAGCATCAATGAACTCCAGCTTATACTGAATGTCTTTACATTTTTGGATGTCTGCTGGTGAGAGGGAGTAATACCTCACAAAAGTAATTCCAAGGCTCTTTTTATCGTCTGGCACATAAGGCACTGGGTCGCCGGTTTCCAGCCTATATACCTTAAGAAACTGGTTGAAAATTGTTAGAGCATTTTTTATTGCTTTAGTTTGAGTTTGTCCGTTCCCATATACTTTTACGGTGATGGCCGAGCGATACATAGGCGCAATGATTTTGTTTTCTTTTGCTATACGATAGTGCAGTGGTTGACCACCCTTGAGGCCAACTGTGATGAAAGATGCTTTTTTTGATAAGGGCTTTCGAGACTTAGTCATCGTCTTAGTTGACGCCGTTATTCTTAAGTCATCGATGATCGTTGAGCCGTTCATACGCTCTATTCTTACTGAGCCGTATCTTTCCTCTTTCTGTTTCATCGTTCTCACGACGATAGCATGCGCATCAGGGACGGCTATGTCGTAGCCGTAATTAAATTGGATCTCGAACAATTTTTCACCTTGGGGGTACAGCTTCGGCTCAAGAGGAGCCTCAGACCCAGACGTCTTACCCTGCTTGGCTTTCCGAGCTTTAAGCCTCTTTAATCTCTTTGACATAGTTGGCTATATTATGCCCACTTTAACAACAATTCAAAGTATTCTTTACCGCCAAACGGTATTTTTTGCTTAACGGCTTTTCTGCTTCAAAGGTTGAAACCGTCACATCAATCTGTAAACATGCACTTTTTGTGTCGTGAGGTAGACTTCACCGGACGTAAGTTGAAACCGCGCGGCCAATCAAAAAGTAAAAAGCTCCCAAACAGGGGAGCTTTTTAAGGTGTCATCTTGGTGCACCAGAAAAGACTATAACCTTATAGCCAACTTGCAACCCCACCGTGGTGTGAGCATGTGCCACTTCTGTGCTGACTAAAGCTATATGAGCCATCCCTACATTGTGCAGTTGCGCCTGACGGCGCACTCGGAGACTCGTAGGGCCTACAAACTTCCATGCCATCTGAGTTAGTATATGTTCCATTTGGACAGTTAGGTGCAGGTGCCTTTGTTCCCTGTGCAATGACTTCATTGACGGGCTGTGTGGTTACTTCATCTGAAACAATGCTTCTGTCAGTCTCTTGCCCATTTGTGTAGGTCACCTTGTAGGTAATTGTTTCTACACCGTCCACACCTTTTGTTTGTGTTACGGTAGTACCCTGGTTAAGTGTGGTGTCATCAACGGTTGTTGTAGTGAAAGGAATGGCCTTTGTCTCTGTGACAGTTTTGACCACGACAGTGTCCGCCTTTACGGCCTGTGTTTGTGTCGTTGATGCAGGTTGCTCAAGTTGAACTTTGCTTGTTTGTGGCTGTTGAGTGGTTGCTCCAATGACCCCTGTTAGTGCAGTAAGGACTACAAAGGCAAACGCTGTCCGCTTAATTGCAGACATGGCTTTGACCCAAGCACCTAACTTTCTCCACATAATACGTGCAGTATGCTACCTTCAAGGACAAAAAACAATGCCATGGATTTTATACTTAAAAGCGGAGTTAAATCCGAGTTAAATCCGCTTTTGATATGCCGCTTATGGTAGCAGATATGCCGCAAGGGATAAACAGATGGGACTTAGGCAGTAGGATTGGGGCGTATCAGTGCCCGCAGATCGTCAACTGTTAGCCCGCTGACGACCTCGAGAGCCCCGGCATAGTCGGTGAGCAACTTCATGCCGCCCTGGACATCCAGCCATTCGCTGTCCTCAATTTGCCTGAAAGGTCGCAAAAGGGTGCCCGCCAAGAACCTTCCGCGTGCCTGCACTTGCTCGCCACTGACAACCAATTGCGTGGATAGTTGATAGCCCTCGTATTGTTTGCAAAATATTGCTTCCTCATGGCCCGGCTCGGCGTTTATTGACTTCACACTATAGCCACCGGGCACAGCTGTAGCTTGTTGCGCCCACTCGTCGAGCCTTGCGCCTGTTTCTGTAATGACCACCGATGGTTTGGACGGTTTGTATTTTTCCAAGGCTTCTTTAGTTGACTGGTCCAATGTCCCTATCAGGTAAGACTCTACTTCTTTCCAGGAGTCGGCGGCAAATATGCCTTCTGCCCCCAGCAACATCTCTAGCAGTACCTGCCGGGCCACGGCCACACGGCTGCACAGCTCTACCAGCCGTTCGGGAGACACGTCAACAGATTCGCCGTAATTTTCGGGGGACACACTACTCATTTACTATATTTAACACTATTTATGACTTTGCGTCAATGTGGTGGCCATGGTCAGTCAAAAAAATAACAGGTAAACCAAAACGCAGCATGTAGAGTAATGGCATGTTAGCACTTGTAATAGTCTTGTCGGTACTGGCGGCGCTGGCTAATGCCACTTCGGCTGTGTTGCAACGGCGGGCTAGCGGCAAAGTGTCGGCCAAGCACCTATTTAAGGGCAGCTTTATGCTGGAGGTAGCCCAAAACAAGCTATGGCTCATGGGCATGGGGCTGCAAGTGGCAGCCTTTATCCTGCAAGCCGGAGCGCTGCACAGCGGTTCGCTGATAGTGGTCGAACCGTTGATGACGGTAGATCTATTCTTTCTCTTGGTAATATTGCGGTTTAAGTTCGGCGTAGAAGCCGGGCGACGCGAGTGGTTGGGTGTACTGGCGCTATGCGCTGGGCTAAGCGGGTTGTTGGTGGCGGCCGATCCGCGTAACGGACAGCTGACATTTAATGTGTGGAATTGGACGATTACCAGCGCCATTGTCGGAGGCTTGCTGCTGGTGGGCGCCATTGTGACGCGACAGCAAGCGTCTCCGCGCTTGCGTGCCGGCGTGGCAGGCATAGCGGCCGGTGCTAGTTTTGCGCTGACCTCGGCCTTTACCAAACTGGCTGTGGCCCAGCTAAACCATGGCTTTGTGAGGTTCATTACTACCTGGGAGGTGTATGCGCTGATGGTATCAGGTATTGTGTCGATACTAATGATGCAGAGTGCGTACAGCGCCGGGCCGCTGGCCACGTCGCAACCGGCCATAGAAATAACCGACCCGGCCGTCAGCACTGCCATCGGCATCGTGCTGTTTGGCGACATAGTAAATCACAGCGTGGGCGCACTGATTATCGAAGCTGCCTGCGCGGTATTGCTGACGGCCGGCGTGGTGGCCGTGGGTGGCTCGCCCAAGATTCATCGCGCCGCCAAAGAGGGCATTTAGCCCCCGTTACGCTACAATGAAGCTATGGCTACCCTTACCGCTGCATTACTCGCTATCGGCGCAGGATTTATCAATGCGGTGTCTGCTCTGTTGCAACGCAGCGCGGCCGGTAGCCCCGAAGCCCACGAGCTGTTTAGCAAAAACTTTATGGTGACTGTATCGAAAAACCGGGTGTGGCTGTGGGGCATATCGCTGCAGTTAGCCGTGGGCGGTCTGGAAGCGGCGGCGCTCTACAGCGGCACATTGGTGCTGGTGGAGCCCTTGCTTACCACCGACTTGGTGTTTTTGCTGCTGATATTACACTTTCGGCTGCGCATCAAGGCCGGCCCTCGCGAGTGGCTGGCCGTACTCGCCATTTGTGCAGGACTGAGTAGCATGCTGGTGGCGGCAAACCCCCACGGCGGACAGGTAAAGTACGACGGCCTGGATTGGTTTATCACCAGCGCCATCGTAACCGGCCTAATGGTGGTGGGCATAGCCATCACCCGACGCATGCGCTCTAGCCGAGTGCGGGCCGTGGTAGCGTCTGCTACGGCCGGCCTAAGCTTTGGCCTGACAGCTGCGCTTACCAAGCTTGTTATGGAGCAGTTGCACACCAGTGTCGGCACCATTTTTACCGGCTGGGCACTGTACGCCCTGCTGGCCAGTGCGGCGGTCTCGCTACTGTCGGCCCAGAGTGCCTACGGCGCTGGCCCCCTGGCCGTGTCGCAGCCCACCATTGAGCTGTGTGACCCCATTGTGGGCGTCATCATAGGCATCATTTTGTTTGGCGATGTCATAAGCACCCACATAGGCGCACTGTTTTTTGAAGTGATTGGCGCCGTGCTGGCCACCACCGGCATTATCACCATGAGCACCTCAAAACGGATCCTCGCCACCCACACCGAGCTCAAAGTTTAGCATAGTTCTTAGTTCAAAAAGGCTGCGTTGTGCTTGCACGGAGCGTTTACGACACCGCATTCACCACATTCTCGGTCATCAAAGTCCGCTTCTTCAATACAAAAGCTGCCATATCGCTGGCTGATATCAGTATAGGTCGGCCTAGCCGGTGTATCTCGTACACTTTCCTTATACTCGGCCGCCCGATACTCGTCATGCATTTTGCGCAATATGATGTGAGCCATACCGACATCCACTGGCTCTAAATCTTCACCGGTACGAGCATTGAGCATATGAACATCTTTAAGCATTTCATCAGCCGTGTTTATCACTACCACTAAATATGGCGCCCATGTGAAGTCATGATCGGTAGGCGTTTCTATGCCCGCCTCCGGGATACCTTGCTGTACCTCAACAACGTAGTATTGCGCGTTAGGCGTAAAGGAGGTGGACATGGGTGTCTCCATTGAAAATGATGGTACCCCGCGCAGACGTAACCCCAATTTGGTATTGTCAGTGCTATCCATATCACAGCGGTCGGTCACCGGGTATACCAGACGATATGTGCCACAGACCACCGATTCGGGATGAGCGTACTCTATGAGCATTTCGTACACTTCTTCGGCCAATAGACGCTCTGCGCTAACATCACGCTGCAGATCCATGTCAATGGGTGGGTGTTCAATCTCCGACATAAAAGCCCTTTGACCTAAGCGTACTCCAAGTGTCTAGCAGACACTAGTCATTTGGGAAGTTTTGTGTTGTAGAATTTCCAATTTAGCCGCGTACAAGTTTGTAGCCGCGGGCGGCCATGTGGGCAAGACCGCCACCGCTGACCGCTTTGCTAAAACCATTGGCCTGCATAATCTGCGCCGCGGTGTTGCTGCGGGCCCCCGTGTAGCAGTACAGCACGACTTCTTCGTCTTTGGCGACGTCTGGTAACTCGCCGTTGGCAAAGCGCATGACGTCAAACCACTCAGCACCCTCAACGTGCTGCTGGTCGAACTCAGGCTTGGAACGGACATCGATGATTGTCATATACACCACTGTATCACAACATACTATACTTTGTATAGTATTACTGCTGGGGCGGTTTTTGCTGGCGATTGGGGATCTGGCCGCCCTGCTGGGCTTGTTGCTGAGCTTGTAGGCCAGGTGGTTGGATGGCCGTGCCGCGGTAGCAGCTGACGGAGTACGGGAAATCTTCGGTCATGACGTAGTGGTACATAGTAACGCTTTTGCCGTCGAGCGTAATCTGGCTGACGATGCCGTGGCATTCGTCCAGGTCTGATGACGTCAGAATATTATTGGTTCCCACGTTGGGCCCGGTAATCGGGAAGCCGTCCAATGCGAAACCGATGACATCGTGCACGCTGCGGTTATTGATGCAGGAGCTCAGGGTGTGATAGTGGTATGCACCCTGCTCTTGCGGGTGGCCCTGGCAGCCGTCTTGCACTTCCCAGGCGCCGGCATCGCGGCCGCCTGCGTCAAAGGCGCTAAATATTTCCACGCCGGTCGTCATAATGCCAACCGTGCCGCCGATGCAGTTGGGCTGGGTCCCGTACGTAGGGTTAGCAGGCAGACTAAAAGTGTACGACTGCGCCGTAATGGTATTGGGGTTGCGGTCGTACTGGTAGGCTGGGTCGCTACTTTGGATAGGAAAAGTGCCGGTCGGATCATTGATGGGCAGGTCGTTGCTGACGATGGTGCGGGTGCTGCCGCTGACGGTATCGGTCATGTTGCCGTGCCAGTACACCGTGCCCAGCACGTTTACCTTTTTGGTGATGTTCCAGGTTTTGCCGTCGCTAGAAAACCACGGGCCGCGCGTCATGGCACCTCCGTTGGTGCTAGCTAGGTTTTGGGCATACTGGCTGCAAGCATACACATAGCCCTGCTTGGGCCCAGTGGTAACGTATTTGCCATCGCCCACCGGCAAAACGCCGTCAGCGTACTTGTTGCCGTAGCTTTTGGACGTATCAAGCTGCATGCCCTGGACGGTAGGTGTCGTGGGTCGTGTTTCGGGAGTGGTGGTTTTGGACTGAGTCGTGGGTGTAGTCGAGGTGCTAACCGTAGCAGTTGTGGAATGGTTAGACCAATACCACCCTGCCCAGCTACCGCCTGCCACCACCAATA
>DASZYT010000012.1:0-16130 GCA_035545275.1 Saccharimonadales bacterium (SeqCode)
ATCTGGCGCTAGTCAGTAAGCGCGATGGCGGCAGTAACGCGAAAGTATTTCTCATTGACACGTCAAGCAACAACAAGCTCACGACCATAGACGATAGTGCAGCAAGCTTTTCGCCCATTGGCTGGCAAGACCACTACTTTATGTATACGGTGAGCCGGTCGAGTGTACCCAGTTGGCAGTCGGGTGCCGTCAGCATTGAAAGCTACAACGCCGACACGGGTAAGTCTGTAACGTTGGTCAACTCCCAAGCCACGGGTACCAGCAACTCCGACGCAGAGTACCAGTCCATATGGAATACCGTAATTGTGGGTGGCAAACTGGCCTACGCCACGACCTGGTACCAGTATCCGGGCTACCTGACCGTAAGCGGCAAACAAGACCAGTTGGTTATGATTGCCCCGGACGGTACGGGTCAAAAAGTAATAAGCTCAGTTGATGCAGCTACTTCGTACTTTGGCACGCTAGCCAAAAATCAGCCCCAGGAAGCCATCGTGCAAGTATCGTCGGTATCAGGCAGCACCTCCACGTTTTACAAGCTAGAGGCAGACGGCACCTACACGCAAACCACTGACAGCAAACTAACTTCCTCGTTGAGCTATCCGACCTATCTGACATCGCCGGGCGGCAAGCAAACTTTCTGGACCGAGGAGCGCGATGGCAAAAACGTGCTGTTTGTGGGCGATGCAAACGCCCAAAGCCCCAAAACGGTCGCAACGCTCAGCACCGACTACACTGCCTACGGCTGGTACACCAATAACTACCTGCTGGTGTCGTACAAGGGCAGCGAGCTGTACATCTTGCCGGCAAGTGGCCTGAAAGATGGCCAGCAGCCGCTCAAAGTAACCGACTATTACAAGCCGGACTATGGCCTGAATGGCTACGGCTATGGCGGTGGACTATAGGCCTACGCCTGACGTTCGGGTGGCAGGGTAGTGTCTTGTAGCTTTAGTACCTGCATGATGCCATCGCTTTGCATATAGCCGCGCCACACGCGATTAATGAGCCAGTATGGTTTGCCCAGCCGGACCTCGCTCAAGGGCTTGGCGGTCTTTTTGCGGACGAGCTGGTTGACAATAAGATTGCGCTCGGCGTTCGTGTCAGGACTGATCATGTGGGTGATCTGGGCGTTATGCCGGATAAACGAAATGCCAACGTCAAGTGATGCCGCACCGACCCATAACAACTGGTGTCCCCGCAATTGGTTTTTACGTTCAAACCAGTGGATACTACGAAAGTTCAGAGGCTCATCACTCTCGAATGTCGTTGCCCAAAAACGTACATGATGGCGCTCGCCACGAGCACCCTTCAACGGTATCTCAAAGCCAATGTCTTGCTTGCGCCCAAAAAGATACAAGTGACTCATGGGCGCTGTGGGATATGCTCTGTTGAAAACAGCACTGTAAATTTGCCGCAGTACATTTGCAGGTGTTTTGCTATCTGCCACATACCACCCGGCTGACAGCATGGCGCTAATGAGTTGGTCGCGACTACCCACCAGGGCGATATTGATGGGGTCAGAGGCAAATCCGTCCGGGGTAATGCAATACAGTGGCAAGTGGCGCTCCACAACAAACAAGCGCACGACACGTATAAGTGCCGGAATCAGCACGTAGGCAGCGAGTACATAGGTAAAAAATACGGCAATTGTCAGAGGCAGACGCTTGTCGAGCGTGGGGAACACATCGCGGATAGAAAAATAGGCTATGCCTATGCCGGGCACAAGCAATATAAATCGTTTGATAAAACGTACTAGTTCGGTCGCCATGGGGTTGTATATACTATAGCACCAGATGAGCAGGCGGGATATACGAGCATTTCAGCAGGAGGTTTTGGGCTATTATGCGGCGCATGGCCGGCATGATTTGCCGTGGCGTGCCCCAGAGCCTGACGGCAGCTTCGACTCATATAAAATATTAGTCAGCGAAGTCATGTTGCAGCAAACACAGGTGAGTCGTGTCATCCCAATATATCAAAAAGCGATATATCGTTTTCCGACTGTTTCTGATCTGGCACGTGCAGAGCTTGGCGAAGTACTACGGATGTGGCAAGGGCTGGGCTACAACCGCCGGGCCAAGTTTTTGCACCAAGCGGCGCAGATGGTGGTGAAAGATTTTGGTGGTGAGTTTCCGGCAAGCGCAGAAGAGCTAGTAAAACTGCCAGGCGTAGGCAAAAATACCGCGGGTGCCGTACTTGCCTACGCGTTTAACAAGCCAGCAGCGTTTGTAGAAACCAACATCCGCACCGTGTTTATCCACCATTTCTTTAAGGACCAAACCGATATACCCGACGGGGTCATTCTAGAGCTGCTTGGCAAAACAGTAGACGCCGCAAACCCAAGAGAGTTTTACTGGGCGCTCATGGACTATGGGACATTTTTGAAGCAAACCGTCGGCAATCTGAGTCGTGCCAGCAAAAGCTACGTGCGGCAATCGCCTCTAGAAGGGTCACGCCGCCAGGTCCGGGGCCAAGTATTGCGTCTACTGACCCAGAGGGCATATTCGCCTGCCGAACTCCAAGAGCATATCCTCGACCATCGCCTCAATGAAGTACTGCAAGCGCTGCAAAACGAAGGCATGATTAGCCTACAAAACGGGCTCTACGAGCTCTAGCTTGCTGTGCTACAATAAGCTTAAGCTAAAAAGGGAGGGAGTCTTAAATGCCACCTACGACCGAGCAAAAACCTACTGCACCGGCAGCACCACCAGCCGGCCCGGTCATGGACGTGAAGCCCCCCCAGCCCGAAGCGGCAGCACCAGCCGCTCAACCTGCGCCAGCTGCGCAACAACCCGCCAGTGATGTTGCTACCCCCCCACCAGAAACCGATGCTGATGCGCCTGCCAAATCCGAAAAATCCGAAAAAGCTAAACCGTCTGCCCCTAAAGCGCCCAAGCAAAGCAGTGGGGTGGGTGGCGCCATCGTCATCGCCATTGTTGTGCTCATTGCCCTGGCCGCCCTCGCAGTACTGGCATACATGAAAGGCAGTTCTGCGGCCTAAAAAGGTAGAATGGAGCATTAGCAATAGTCTCTACCACTGTTGTAGCGTACAATAGATGCAATGTTTGACGAAGTTGCACAGAAACTTTCTGCTGATGGTGCCGTAGGCGTGTTGCCGTCCGATACGGTGTACGGGCTAGTTGCCCGCGCCAGTGACGCAACGGCCGTAAAACGTCTGTACGACTTAAAGCTCCGCGAAGGCAAGCCCGGCACCATTATCGCGGCAAATATTGAACAGCTTGAACAGTTGGGGCTAAAGCGGCGTTACCTCAAAGCGGTTGAACAATATTGGCCCGGCCCGGTGAGCGTAATAATTCCTTGCGGGCCGGAGCTGGAATATTTGCACGAGGGCAAAAACAGTCTGGCTGTGCGCATACCCGACAATAAGCAACTGTGTGAATTACTAGAACAAACTGGCTCGTTGCTGACCAGCAGCGCTAACCACCCTGGCGAGCCCACGGCCAACACCGTCGAAGAAGCCCAGGCCTACTTCGGAGACAAAGTGGATTTCTATGTGGACGGTGGAGATTTGTCTGGTCATAAACCATCGACCGTTGTGCGCATTGTAGACGACGCCATCGTGGTTTTGCGCCAGGGCGCTGTTACAATAAACGAAGAAACAGGTGAGGTTAAAAAATGACATTTGACGAATACCAAGCCAAGGCACTTACCACACTACTAAGCACCAACGATAGTTTCAAAGATTTACTGCATGGCGTGTTGGGCCTCAACGGCGAGGCCGGCGAGGTGGCCGAAAAGCTCAAAAAAATCATCCGCGACAAAAATAGTGTGGTGTCCGGCGCGGACACACAGGAGCTCAAAAAAGAGCTGGGCGATGTGCTGTGGTACATCGCGGTGGTTGCCGAAGAACTAGGCCTGTCGCTCAACGATGTGGCCGAAGCCAACATTGCCAAGCTAGCCGATCGCAAAAACCGCAACATGCTGCAAGGCTCCGGCGACAACCGATGAGCACTCACTACGACACAGCTACTCCGTACATTGCCAGCTATGTCATTTTCCGAAAAGACACCAAGGTCGCCTTCGTGCTGCGTGAAAATACCAAATGGATGAACGGATTTTACGGCTTGCCGTCCGGCAAGGTTGAGCAGAACGAACCCGCCACGCAGGCAGCTATCCGCGAAGCCAAAGAAGAAGTTGGCATAGATGTAGCCGCTGAAAATTTGCGTCCGGTGTTGGTCATGCACCGCAAGAGTGAAGATTCAGAATGGGTGGACTTTATATTCGAATCCGTGTCGTGGGAAGGTGATCTCATCAATGCCGAACCGCACATGCACAGCAAGGTCGAATGGCTCGACCCGAAAAACTTACCTGACAATGTCATCCCGCCGGTCCGCGCTGCCATCGAAGCCATCGAGGCCGGCCAACACTACGCCGAATTCGGCTGGCCGGTGTAGAATGTATCCATGAAGACAGCCGAAGAAGTTATTCGAGAATCTCTACCGACCATAAAAGTCATGCAGTTGGCAACCTCGGCGAATAATCAGCCGTGGGCGTGCAACGTGCATTATTATTCTGATGACGACCTGAATCTGTACTGGCTGAGCACCGAAGCACGCGAGCACTCACAGCACATCGCTCAAAATCCCAAGGCGGCAGCCGCGGTCATGGTACATCTCAACACGTCAGAGGAAAATTACATTATCGGCTTGTCGTGTGCCGGAGAAGCCGAGTGCGTAGGCGAAAAGGTAGACGACGACATTCGTAACGGCTACCAAGCAAAGCACAATACCTCGGACAAATTTCTAAGTGATGTCGCCAGTGGAGCGAACCCGCACAAATGGTACCGGCTGAAACCAACCAAAATAGTGCTGTTTGACACCAAAAACTTCCCAGACGACCCTCGCCAGGAGTGGATTAAAGCGTAGCGATAAACTCTGCGATGGCAGCTTCAGTTTCGGCAATATCTTCGTATTTGAACACCGTGACGTTGGGGCTACCGGCTATCATGGATGACAGTTTATGCTCAGGTCGGTGATGGTAAAGCGCTAACACAGGCTTTTCCCAGGCATGGGCGGTGGCGATTTCGTAGCCAATGCCCAGTGAGGGCAGACTGACTTCTGCAATGATAGCGTCGGCCTCGCGGATCCAATCAAGATCCCATTCCCATATCTGCGCATCGGTAAAATCTTCCTGAGCACTTACTCCTGTGTCGGGCGTAATGTTCTGATTGGCGAATATTTCGCTGAGCACATGAAGCCCATTGTTTTTGATGTACTGCACGATGACCGGGTAATGATGTGCGTAGTCGCGCCCAGCGGTTATGGCGCACGCGAAGTAAACTTTTTTCACGCTCTAAACTCCTTCCGGAGCCACGCATCGAGTGGGCCGGCAGACATGGCTACCACCATGTCGCCCTTTTGCAGATGCGCGGCAATGGTGCGCTTGAGCGGCTCACCCATTTCAGCCGGGACGGCTACATTTGGGTCACTCAGGTGTGAAATGAGCTCCTGGGGTGGAATGATGCGGCTTTGGTTGTCATAGCGCGCCAGATAGGTTGGCAGCCAGTACACTTGAGTGGCTCCGGCAAAACAATCTTTGTAATCGTTGATAATGTGTTGCTGGCGATGATTGCTGTGGGGCTCGTACACTACCACGACGTCCTGGGCATGCGCGGCAGCAATTTCCTGGGCGGTGTCCATGGCGGCGCGGATCTTTTCGGGTGTGTGGGCATAATCACTAAACAATCCCGACGCAATTCTTTCCATGCGGCGCTCTAGACCCGGGAACTTGTTGATGTGAGCGACTAAGTCCTCGACAGGCACGCCGGTAATCTGTCGTACAGCCTCGCACGCCAACCACGCATCCAGGCGGTTGTAAAAGCCAGGCAAACGTATCAACTCCGGATCGTCATTCCAGGTAAGAGTGCTAACGCCGCTGCCATTTTGCAGCTGCAAGTAGTCGGTGTCGTCTTGCCACAGCAGGGTGTGCTTGCTTTGCGAAATAAATTCCCGGAAGGCGGCTTGGTAATCTTCGCGGGTAGGGAACACGTCGTGGTGGTCCCAACTGACCCCGCTGATGATACTGAAGTATGGCTCAAAGGCTAAAAAGTTTCGATCGTACTCGTCGCACTCATACACAAAGTACTCAGATTTTTTGTCATACGTAGCGAAACCACCGAAACTGACCTGTGTGCCTACGGCGTAACTAATGGGCAGCCCTAACTGCTTGAAGAGCCATATGACCATGGCGGTGGTAGTGGTTTTGCCCTGAGTACCGGCAATGGCCACGAGCTTCAGCTTCTTTTCACTCAAAATAAGGTTGATAAACTCGTTGCGCTTCGACACCTTAATGCCTTGCTCACGGCAAAACAAAAGCTCGGGGTGATCTGTCGGCAAGGAAGAGGTATACACAAACCAGTCGATGGGATTTTTGTCATGCACCGTGGCGATATGTGCGCGGGTTTGCCCCACATGAATATCCGTTACGCCCTGTTGCTTCAGAAACTTCACATAGGTCGAATCTTGCTGGTCCGAGCCAGACACGTCGTATCCGGCCTGGTGGGCTATCAAGGCCAACGGCCCGATGCCGGTGCCACCGATGCCACTGAAGTATATGTGCATACCCTCAAGTCTAGCATGAGGAGGTCGTATGCTACACTAGGTGAAAAGAGTAACATAAAAATATGGCAAAACACGCAAACGGCCTGACGCGCTATGTCAAACCCTGGTACTTTCTAGGCCTGGGCGTGTTGAGCATCATGGTTGCCATTTTGGCTATGCGGTCCAACTACACACATATGACCCAGTTGCGTGACGCAGTCTATGCTGCCGATAAGAGCGGCCAGGGCGTTACCCTGGCGCTACAGGATCTGCAGCACTATGTGACCCACCACATGAACACTAACCTAGCCACCCCCAATGGCGTCTATCCGCCTATACAGCTCAAATACACGTACGACCGGCTCGTGCAGGCCCACAGTGAGCAAATAGTAAAGCACGACGCTCAAAACGCTCAGGTCTACGCTGATGCGCAAACCTACTGCGACTCCATAACGTACACCAGCACCACCCGCACCGACTGTCTGCAGCAATATGTCAACGCCCACGGTGTCAAATCTACCGTTCAGCTGCAAACCATCCCCGATAGTCTGTACAAGTTTGACTTCGCAAGCCCGCGTTGGTCGCCAGACCTGGCTGGCTGGAGCTGGGTGGCTGCGGTGATTGCACTCGTCCTGTTCGTCGTGCTTTTATCTGTTGATATCTGGCAGCGCCACTTAAAAAGGTAGGCGCACATAAAAAACTCCCCGCGAGAGGGAGTGTTTTGTCTGAGCGTTAGCTACCCTATGGCTTCTTAGTAGAGTTGCTAGAGGAACTACTGCTGTTTGTGGAGCTGTTGGTGCTCGATGAGCTTGAGTTGTTCTGTACGCCACCCTGCGCGCCCGAAGCCTGGCTTTGGTCGGTACAGTTCTGACCATTCGGGTTCTGCTTTTGGTATTGCCCAATGGCTTTTACCACTTGGCCATTGTCTTGCAGATTCTCCCAGAAGCTTACTTGGGTCCTGTTGATGATCATTTCATCATAGGGGTCGTGGATTTGCTGACAACCGAGTTTCACAAGCGTAAGGTTGGAGTTTGAGCTGCTGGATGCATTAGCGTTGTTGCTGTTTGATTGCAACAAGAAAATGTTTCGGAGGTCATAATACTTGTCCGTAACACTCACGAGCTTACCAAAGTAAACCTGACCGCTAGTCAAGAACACCGCCTGATACTTGTTGGTGGCAACAAATTTGCCTTCGTCGCCGTTCTTTTGGAAGGAAACCAGCAAAATGAGCGCTACCACTAAGCCGACCGTACAAAACAACAGGCCAATAGAGCCCCACCGTGCCCAGGTGCTCATACCTTTGCCCATGCCGGGCCTCTTTTTGTCAGAAGAATTGTTAGTTGGTGCACTGGCCCCCTCACCGGATGACGTGGGACGGAAGGTTGGTGCGGGTTGCTGTGCGTTGCGACTCGTAAAATCCATGGTTGTTTTCTCTCCACCCTTATTGTTATTTGCTACGAGTTACAGTGTAATACACTTATGCTTTGTGATGCAATGGGAGAAATCGACAAAAAAGTGAGTATGAATAATTTGACAAACAAAAACGCACCAGAGTATTTTAGGGGTACCACTACTAATCATAAGAGAGGGAGATGTCAACAATGGCATACAAGCACACAAACTCAAAAGGGGTAACTTACTACTTGAACTGCAAAGATGTTACTCTGCGCGGTGGCAAGCAACAGCGAATCTACTACTTCAGCAAAGACGAGCGCCCTGAGGGTTGCGACCTTCCTGCTGGCTACAGTGTTAACGAAAACCCACGCAACGGTTTCTTGACCGTCAAGCGCGGCTAATCAGATACATAGACAAATACAATGGGCGTCCTGCTATAAGCGGGACGCTTTTTTGTTGGACAGAGGTAGGCTTTTTGTTATAGTATCGCCTGATGGCAGATATTATTCTTACGCTAAAAGATGTAGAAAAAGTCTACGACGGCAAAAAGGTCGTAAACGGTATCTCGTTTGAAGTCAAAAAAGGTGAGATTTTTGGCATTTTGGGCCCTAACGGTGCTGGCAAAACGACCACTCTTGAGATGATCGAGACTATGCGGCCCATCGATGGCGGCACTATCATGGTGGACGGTATTAATGTGGCCGAGCAGCCCGAAGAAGTGAAACGCATCATTGGCGTGCAGCCCCAAACCGCTTCCTTCCAAGACAAGACCAAACTGACTGAGATTATCGATCTGTTCGCGGCAGCGTACGGCGAAAAAGTCGACCCCATGGAGTTTCTCAAAGACGTGCAGCTAGACGAAAAAGCTAGCAGCTACGCCGAAAACTTATCGGGCGGCCAGCGTCAGCGCCTCAGTATTGCCACGGCGCTCGTACATAGCCCCAAAGTGTTCTTTATGGACGAACCAACCACCGGCCTGGATCCGCAAGCGCGCCGCAATCTGTGGGATCTCGTGCAACAGATCCGCGACAAGGGCGTTACCGTCATTATCACTACTCACTATATGGATGAGGCGGAGCTGCTGTGCGACCGTGTCGCCATTATGGACAACGGCAAAATCATCGCCCTTGAAACGCCTAAAAACCTCATCAAGCAGCTTTTGAAGCGCGGCTTTAAAAAGACCCAGCAGGTAGAACAGGCTGACCTCGAGGACGTATTTATTGACCTAACCGGTAAAGGCTTAAGGGAATAACATGAAAAACAAACTGTATACCGTAGGAGTATTTACTCGCCTCAACACACGGCGCTTTTTCCGCGATAGGTTGGCCATTTTCTTCGGCATTCTATTTCCGGTCATCTTTTTGGTGATTTTCGGGGGTATCTTTGGTAAAAGCAGCGGTAGCGTGAGCTTCCATGTAGCGGTACTCAACCAATCTCACAGCCAGTTCTCTACACAGTTTGTAAGCCAACTCAAAAAAGACAAGGCTTACAAAGTAGACGACACGGTGACAACACTGAGCGACGCCAAGCAGAAGATGTCGCGCAGTCAGCTGGACGCCACCATTGTGCTGCCGCCAAGTTTTGGGGCTATTCAAGGTGGCCATCCCACCGGCAATGCCGAAGTATTTTACACACAGAACAACAGCGAAGCCGGGCAGACATTGGTGTCGGTGCTGCAGGGAACATTTAAGGGTGTCAACTCGAAACTCGTAAAGGTCAATACGCCATTTACGGCGGTCGGCAAAGAAGTCAAAGAGAAAAGCCTAACCCAGTTTGACTATACGTTTTCTGGCCTGTTGGGCTTTTCTATCATTGGTCTAGGCATTTTTGGGCCGGTTAACGTCTTTCCAGAGCTCAAGAAGCAGGGTATCTTGCGCCGCCTGCATACCACACCGCTCCGGGTGTGGCAGTACTTTTTGTCTACCATGCTGAGCCAAGCTGCCGTAGGCCTGGTGTCGCTCGCCGTGATGTTCGCGGTAGCTATCGGCGTCTTTCACCTGCACGTGGTGGGCAACTATCTAGAGGTAGCACTATTCTTAGTGTTGGGTATTTTCGTCATCTTGGGTATCGGTTTGGCCATTGGCGGTTGGGCTAAAAACGAGCGCCAGGCGGCGCCGCTGGCCAACCTGGTGGTATTTCCGCTGATGTTCCTCACCGGCGTATTCTTCCCACGCTTCCTTATGCCTGAGTGGCTGCAGAGTATTACGAACTATCTGCCGCTTACCCCTATCATTGATGGCATTCGCCTCATGGTCACCGAAGGTCAACATTTGGTGAACTTGGGTTCGCAGCTCGGCATCATGGCTATCTGGATGGTTGTTATCTATGCCCTCGCGTTCCGCGTTTTCCGCTGGGAATAATGACAATGAGACACCCATGCGCCGCCCCAAGCAAGCTTGGGGTCCCTCGGGCTTGGGTTTCTCATCGCTCCCTTTCGGAATAAATCCGAATTCGCTTTGACAAGCGAATCGGTCGCTGCTCTTCCCAAATTACCAGAGAAAGTAGTAGTTGAAAAATAAGCATAAGTGTGATATAGTATGCCTTATGGTTAAAGTCTCTCCATCCCCGGCTGCAGCTAATACTTATCCGAATACTCGCGATATCGGCACGGCGGAGCGTATGGACATTCTGAGTCAGCCAGGCGGCCCGGGCTTTTTGCCCGTTACCAAGCGGGAAGTGGATACTGCCTTTTTGCGCTGGCTACATCGTACGCATGATGATGAGCCCTTTAATGTTACCCTGGAAAAAATATTTTATGACCAGCTTATGACGGTGAACGGAAAGCCCCAGGAAGCAGTTCTAGCGGTAGCGGGTGAGGCCGCCGCGTATGCCCTCCAGGCAAACCGTGACTACCACGTCCTACTCAGGAGGGGAAAAGATTTAAAAGAAAACCCTATCGACGACGCTTCCTCGATGACTGCGGCGCAGTTACTCCGAGGAGTGCCAGCGCATGACGGCCCAGGACAGATAGTGCGGTTCCTGGATTTAGGACGTATAGCCGATGGTGCTACCCCAGACAATTTTGATTTCAACCCCTTAGGTGGCGAAGTGAAAAAGGGCAAGATAAGTGGGACATGGGGCGTGGTGGAACCCTACACCGTGGTGTCACCCGACCCCAAGGTGTCACGGCACATTGGTGAGGTGCTCGATGGGATCCTTGCCAGTGATTTGATGAACATCTATGAAGGTGCCGTCAACGACCAAGAAGGTCGCCTGAGGTTTTGGGGAGACGTTATGGTAGAGGCGCACCGCGAAGACCTGGCTCGTCCTATTGCTAGAGCTGCGCTGCGCGCTCCTGGTATGGCTGCATTTTATCCTGAATATAGCCAAGAATAGAGCGTACGATCTTGCAAGGGTTCTAGCAAGTCTGCTGCGCTCTGTAGGTGGCGTGTATTTTATACATCGTTGCGCTATATGTGTTGCTTAAGCTTATTTTGCGCGCTACAATGCGGACATGAGAGCAAATATATTAGATTTACCGTTCCCAAAAACCAAACGTGCAAAACGAAAGGCGCCGATTGTAAAAAAACTCGACGCCTTTTTTAGTATTTCAAAACGCGGTAGCACCGTCGGACGCGAAATGCGCGGCGGACTCGTAACGTTCTTTACGATGGGCTATATCATCGTGCTTAACCCGATAATTTTGTCGAGTGGAGTCGACAAATTCGGACATCACTTGGGCGTCGCAGCGCTGACGACGGCAACGTGTTTGATAGCTGCCATAATGACGGCCATGATGGCTCTAGGGGCTAACCTGCCGCTGGCTATTGCCGCGGGCCTGGGCTTGAACGGCGTGCTAGCCTTTACGATAGCGCCCACCATGAGCTGGCCGGATGCCATGGGACTGGTTGTTATCGAAGGTGTTTTGATATGTATCCTGGTAGCGACTGGTCTTCGCAAAGCAATTATGGAAGCGATTCCCCTGCCGCTCAAGGAGGCCATTTCGGCCGGCATTGGCTTGTTCATAGCGTTTATCGGTTTGGTTGATTCTGGCTTCGTAACGATCCCCCAGAGCCTGGCAACGCCGGTGCAGCTAGGGGCAACCGGGCAACTGTCCGGCTGGCCAGTCTTGGTTTTCTGCTTTGGACTGCTGCTGATGATTGTGCTGATGATGAAAAAAGTTAAGGGCGCCTTGCTGATTGGCATCGTCGCCTCCACGGTGCTGGCCGTCATTGTCAACTCAGTTGCCAAAGTGGCCAACTGGGGCACGGTAACGCCCAGTGTGCCGCATCACGTTTTCGGTGCTCCAAACTTTGGGCTGATTGGGCATTTTAGCCTGTTCGGCGGCTTTGCCGAGGCTGGAGTCATTACGGCCATCGTGTTCATATTTACGCTGTTTTTGTCGGACTTCTTCGATGCCATGGGCACCATCACGGGCGTGTCTAACCAAGCCGGCTTACTTGATAAAAAAGGACGTCTGCCGGTCATCAACAAAGCCCTGTTCGTCGACGGCTTGGCCGCGGTGGCCGGTGGCATCGGCTCGGGTAGCTCAAACACCGCCTTCATTGAGTCATCCTCGGGCGTGGGCGAAGGTGCCCGCACCGGGTTTGCCAGCATTATTACGGCGCTGCTGTTCGTGGTCGCGCTGTTTTTGACTCCGCTTACTACCATCGTGCCGAGCCAGGCAGCCACGCCGGCGCTCATCATCGTGGGATTCTTGATGATGTTGCAGGTGCGCAATGTGCCGTGGGACGATTTTGAGATTGCTCTGCCGGCCTTCCTGGCGCTCATATTGATGCCCTTTACCTACTCGATAACCAACGGCATCGGTGCGGCGGTCATCGCCTACGTGCTGCTGCGTACGGTCAACGGCAAATTCATGAAGACCCACTGGTTGCTGACAGCCATCGCAGTACTCTTCATAGTCTACTTCTTCTTGTCGCCTATCGAACGGCTGCTGGGCGTCGCTTAGCCTCTCGCTGTCTGTAAAAGTCTAGCAACCCCGTTACGCTTATCGTATACTGATAGGTATGATAAAGGCCGAACATCTCAGCAAAAAATATCGCAAAAAACTGGCGGTAGACGATTTGTCTTTTCAAATTGAAACAGGCAAAGTTACGGGCTTTTTAGGCCCCAACGGCGCCGGCAAATCTACTACCATGCGTTTGATGCTGGGGTTGGACAATGGTGGCGGCATGACTACGTTTGACGGCAAACGGCTGCATGAGTACACCCGGCCGTCACAGATGATAGGGATTTTGCTGGAAGCAAAGGCATTTCACCCCACCCGCACAGCGCACAATCACCTAACAGTTTTAGCTGATGCCGGCGGTATACCAAAGGGCCGCGTAGACGAAGTACTCGATATCGTGGGGCTCAAGGAAGTAGCCAAGAAAAAACCAGGCAAGTTCTCTTTGGGCATGAGCCAGCGCCTGGGCATAGCGGCGGCCCTCTTAGGGAAACCGAAATATCTGATACTCGACGAACCGGCCAATGGCTTGGACCCCGAAGGCATCGCGTGGCTACGCCAATTTTTGAAAGATTACGCAGCGCAGGGCAATGCCGTGTTTGTGTCATCCCACCTTTTGAGTGAAATGTCGCTGATGGCTGACGACATAGTTGTGATTGGCAAAGGCAAACTGATAGCAAACACCTCCATGAAGGAGCTGATAGCCGGCAGCAAAAATTCCGGTGTGTTTGTGCGCACTACCAAATTGGGAACGCTGGAAAAGTTAATAAAAGACAAGCTGCTGGCCTCGAAGCGGGTAGACGGTGGCCTGCAAATAACAGGCGTTAAGACAGACGAGATTGGTAAGCTGGCCTTCGATGCCAAGCTGCCGGTACTGGAGCTTGCCAACCGAGGCGCATCGCTGGAGGAAGCCTTTTTGGAAATAACCGCCGGCGCCGAAGAGTACGCAACGCACACGGAGGAAAAGAAATAATGATTGACTCTCTAAAATCCGAATTCCGCAAGTTGCTCACGGTCCGCTCGACCTACATCATTACCATTCTGGTGCTGGCGTTCATCTCCTTTATCGCCTTTTATGTGGAGGGTTGGCGGCTAAACGTACGGGACCTGGCCGATCCTCATCAGCTGACCAATGATGTGTTTGGCGCGTTAGGTCTTTCCGTGTTCGGGGCAATCATAGCCATTTTGCTGATGACTCACGAATACCGCTACAACACCGTCATGTACACGCTCACAAACAGTAGTAGCCGCACGCGCGTTCTTTTATCAAAAGCCATTGTTATTAGCGCATACGCAGTATTTTTGACGGTTATAATATCTGTGCTATCGCCGCTGGCAAGTTATCTGGGTATTCATGCGCACGGCCACACGTTGGCTCCGCAGACGTTTAATGTGGGTGATGTGGCGTGGCGCAGCCTGTTTTATGGATGGAGCTATGGTGTGGCAGGTTTGCTGCTGGCCGTGTTAATACGCTCACAGGTAGGGGCTATTGCTGCGCTGTTCGTACTGCCTGGTGCGATTGAGCCACTCCTAGGTCAGCTGTTTAAACACAATGCCGTCTATCTACCGTTTACAGCTCAAGGTCAGATCATTGGCCAAGGTGCTATGGCGAGCCCACCCTTAGATCCAGGCAAAGCAGCAGTGGTGTTTTGTATCTATCTTGTTGTTGGCTGGGTTATCGCCTGGGTGCTCTTTCTGCGCCGCGATGCCAACTAGGACCACAACATATGACAGCCCCTCGTTCACGCAAAGAGACTAAGCGCTACAATAAACATCAAGCGCGTATCGACAAGTCACAGTGTTCATTTTGTCAATTGGCAGAGGGTGGTGAACCAATCGTCATGGAAACGAACGCCTTCCTTGTGGTACGCAACTTGTTTCCTTATTCAATTTGGGACGGGCAGCGCGTAGCTGACCATTTGTTGGTAGTCCCCAGACTACACACCGATACGCTTAGCGCACTAGCGCCAGCTCAGGCCCAAGAATTTGTGGCCATCATCAGTGAGTATGAGAAGCAGGGCTATAATGTCTATGCTCGAGCACCCGGATCGCACATGAAAAGCATCACACATCAGCATACTCATCTCATCAAAACCGCTGGTCTGCCCAAAAAAGTAGTGTTCTTGTTGCGCCGTCCGTACGTGCGCATCGTTTTCTAGCCTACTCTGTTATACTGGGGTGGACGGGGGCGTAGCTCAGCGGTTAGAGCAGAGGACTCATAATCCTTTGGTCGCTGGTTCAAATCCAGCCGCCCCCACCACGTTTTGACATATTCGATATATACTAGTGTTAGCGCACTAAAACAAAACCATGCTCGAAAAATATTTGAATCACCTAGTCGTATTTATTAAGCGCCTGCATGATGTCCGTTTCGCTGGGCAGGTTATCTTTGTGATTTTGGTGCTACTTATGAGCTGGAGCGGCATTAAGGCCATCCAAACCAATTACAGTTTGCAAAAGCAAATAGCCGCGCTCAAGCAGCAAAATACCGTACAGCAGCTGCAAGACAACAATCTCAAATTGCAGAACGAGTACTATAATTCCAACCAATACTTGGAGCTGTCGGCCAGACAAAATTTTGGGCTGGGATTGCCCGGAGAGACCGAGGTGACGGTGCCCGAAAGTGTAGCGCTGGCGCACACGGCTCCGTTACCCAAGATCGCATCTCAACAGACAGTAGTGTCATCCAAGCAACCGGCTTACCAGCGTAACTTCCAAGGTTGGATAGGCTTCTTCCTCCACCGCCAATCAACCAACTGAACACTTTAGTTGCGGAACGACCAAGCTGCTGAGATAATAGCGCCATCGGAACAATCCGACCCAGAGAGAGGTGGGTGTACCTTTTCATGAACAGACCACGAGCGTTGGTCTCGGTCTACGACAAGACTGGGCTCGACGTGTTGGCACGCGGGCTACATGCTTGCGGGGTAGACATCGTGTCCACGGGAAGCACGGCAGCAAAAATCCGTGAGCTCGACGTACCTGTAACCGAGGTAGCGGAAGTAACCGGCTTTCCTGAAATCATGGATGGTCGGGTCAAAACTCTGCACCCCTTGGTACACGGCGGGCTGCTGGGCAGAGAAGAAGACAAGGCCGTCATGGACGAACACGGTATCGAGCCGTTCATCCTGATGGTCGGCAATCTTTACCCATTCGCCGACACGGTCGCTTCAGGCGCTCCTTTCGAGGAGTGCATCGAGCAAATCGACATTGGTGGCCCAACCATGGTTCGTGCTGCGGCCAAGAACCACAAGTCCGTCGGCGTGGTAACA
>DASZYT010000013.1:0-17799 GCA_035545275.1 Saccharimonadales bacterium (SeqCode)
GAAATGAAAGCAGCGGCCGCAGCAATGCAGAGCGCAACTTATAGTTACACCGTGGAAGTAATCGCCAAAGCTGTCGAAAACGGCATGGAGGCGTCGGCACGTAACCCTATACAACTCATAGACCCCAACACCATCCGCACCAGCAACTTTTAGTACCCGGCCGCTATAACGCGGCAGTCGCAAGCACATCTGCAGTAACTGGCGTGACTTTATACACGCTATCAAGATGGCGGTACTGTTGGTCAATATCCAGCCCATAGCCAATCACAAAATCATTACCCAGCTCAAAGCCGGCATGGAGAGCCGTTCCGCCTAATATGTTCTCGGCACGAGCAGGGTTGTTTTTAACCACAGCCGCAGCTACCTCTAGCGAAGCGGGATGATGAGCTCGCAGGCTTGGTATAAGCCAATCTAGCGTCAGGCCACTGTCGACAATGTCTTCGACCACCAGCACATGCTTATCTGCCAATGAATCCGAAGGTGTACATTGCAAGCGAATTACGCCAGAGGATTGTCTTCCTGCATAGGAAGATGCTCGTACGTGATCGGCCGTAATATCCAGGTCCGGATTCACCCGCTGCGCGGCGCGCATGAGGTCAGATGCAAAGTGCATAGCCCCATTGAGCACTACCAACATGTGTATGGCGCCCCTCCCTGAATAGCGTTCAGCTAGTTCCTGCCCCATTTGATCGACACGTCTTTGTATTTGTTCCGCAGGTAACACGCACTCTGTATTAAATAACCCCTCGCGCGTCCTTATAGTTCGTGGTAATTCTAAACCTTCAAGGCCAACTCCCATTCCGCCTCCTCTTTTGTCTTAGCATAATCGTTTTATGCCAAACTCACAAAAATGTATTGTTGTAGTTTAGGCTACAGGATATTTTTCACTCACTGGCCGTTAGGCTACATTGTCGTATACTAAAGCATATGCACGATGAGGATTTGCTGGCCAAGGCCAAGGAAGTTTTGAAACAAAACGACCGGGGTAACTACACCGTGCCCACCAACAAGCTTTATCCTCACCAGTGGCTGTGGGACAGCTGCTTTATCGCGATTGGGCTCAGGCACGTGGATGTCGAACGCGCCAAAATTGAACTGCTGAGCTTACTGCGTGGGCAGTGGCACAACGGCATGGTACCGCATATGATTTTTAGTGATGACCCGGCCTATGAGCGCGACCGCGACACCTGGCGCAGCTGGACAAACCCTTTCGCACCTACCGATGTCGCCACCAGCGGCATCACTCAAGCTCCGATGTTAGCTGAAGCCATTGTGCAAGTCGGTAAAAAACTAGAATGGCCGGAGCGCCGCCTGTGGTATCGCAGTGTGTGGCCTGGGCTGCTAGCGTACCACCAGTGGCTTTATCGCGAGCGCGATCCGCACAACGAGGGTCTGGTGCTGCAAGTGCACCCCTGGGAAACTGGCCTCGACAATACGCCGCCCTGGATGAGTGAACTCCACACACATCTGTTGCCTGCATGGATCCGGGCCATCGAAAAACTACGCCTTGACCCATTTATCACCATGCTACGGCGTGATACCCGTAGTGTGCCGGCCAACGAACGCTTTACCAACGTAGAAGTGTTGGCGCTGTACGACGCGCAGCGCCGTATGCGGCGCAAAGCCTACAACATCGACAAGGTACTGGACCATTCCCTATTCATCATCGAAGACCTCACGTTCAATGCCATTTTGGTGCGTGCCAACGAGCACCTGCGTCACATCGCCAGCAGTATTCGCGAGGAGTTACCGCCGGAGCTGGAGACATGCATGGACAAGGGCAAAAAGGCCTTTGAGGAGCTGTGGGACCCGTACGGCTCACAATATTATTCGCGCGATTTTATCACCCACCGATTGCTTAAAGAGCCCTCCATTGCTTCGCTCATGCCCTTGTATGCCGGCTGCATTACCCAGGAGCGCGCCGAAACCATCGTACACTCGCTGGAAAACGAGCACATGTTCGGCACATCCTTTCCCGTGCCGTCCGTCCCCCTCAACTCGGTATGGTTTCAGCCCAAACGCTACTGGCAAGGCCCCACCTGGATAAACATGAACTGGCTGGTTATTGACGGGCTCAAGCGCTACGGCTTTCACGACCATGCCGACGCGCTTACCGAAGTGTGCCTGGAGCTGGCACACAAAAATGGTATGAGCGAATATTTTGATCCCCTCACCGGCGAGCCACTGGGCGCGGACAACTTCAGCTGGACCGCCGCCTTGAGCATTGATTTATTGAAGAAATAATTGTATAGTCACTAAAAATGACAGAGGCATTGCAAGATAGCGAAGAAGTGACTTTGATGCCGGCCGACACAGACCCGGCGTTATTGCAAGAATACGCTCAACTGAGCACGTCATACCGCGCTGCGCGGAGCGATATTGTGCAGCACCGGCAAGATCCCACCATTGCGAGTGAGTATGCGCGGCGAGCCTGCGTGCTCGCATCTACACTCGGTCGCCCTGCCGAAGCAAGTGTATGGATAATGGACGGGCTAGAGTCTTTGGCTGGCCGAAGTGACATGCCAGCCAACCTCGCACGCCTCCGCTTACTTGTATCCGGCACAAGCGCACTTAAGCCCTTCATGCCAAAACGGAAAGACGATAGCGACATAACCGCCTTTGCGGAGAGTATGATAGACGGGTACGAAAAAGAACTTATTGCAGCGCGCCTGCAGAAAGTCGCGGGGAGCAAGGCCCTAGCCCTATTTATGGGCCACAAGCCGCGCCGCGGCCGCACTAAAAAAGAGCCGCCTCGATTTTAATCGGCGGCAGTTCGCCTGCCTAAAGCCAGCCCCAGGTATTTTGCCGTCAGCACTCCATAATTTCCTATGGTGAGATAGACCGGATACAACAGCAAATCAAACTGCACCTTTCCCACCGACAGTGCGCCCAAAAGCGCCGAAGTGCCAACAAAAAACCACGTAATGGTCGTTTCGCTGCCCGGGTCCAAAAACGTCTTGCGAATCGTCAGAACCACTCCGGAAATATCTGCCAGTACCACACCACACAACGCCAGCGTAGGCGAATGGGCCACCAGCGAAATGACGACTCCGGCCGCGGCAATGATGAGGGCAATGCGGTCCAGCCACGTCCAGCCACCCACGCCGTACTTCAGCGACAACAAGAAGACAATAATGCTGCCCAGCCCATCAAGCCCCACAAACAGCAGCGACCAACCACCGTGCAGGCTGAGCTGCGATATAAAGGCAATAGTGCCCAGCACACTCCAAATAAACCACGTGGCACGCTCGGGCTTGGTCTTGTGTTTCAGGATATCTATGAGGTACGGCGGAGCACCGGCCACCAAAATAAGGCCAGAAAGTATGGCAAATATTTCAGCCGCCACTTAGTCCTCGCCGTCGGTCGGGCGCTCAAGCAGCAGCGGCTCCACGCCAGGGCTCTCGCCGGCTATGCGCGTCACATCTTTGTCAATTTTGCCCAGTTCTTTATGGGCGTTGTTGTAGTGGTTGACCGTTGTACCCAGGCTGCTACCCAGCTTTTGCATAAATTGTTCGTAGGCACCGATGTGCCGGCCCAACTGGCCCACGCGCAGCTGGATATCTTTGGCGGTTTCCTCTATCTGCAGGCTGCGCAAGCCTTGTAGCACCGTTTGCAGGTACGCCATAAAGGTGGTGGGGCTCACAATGATGACGTGCTTGTCGCGAAAGGCATACTCGATAAGGTCGCGGCCCGACGTGCCGGTAGTGCCCACCTTATTGCTGAGCAAGTCGTAATAAATGGCCTCGGATGGGATGAACATAAACGCGTAATCCATGGTGTTTTCGGCGGGCCGGATGTACTTGGCGGTCTCGTCGATGCGGTTTTTGAGGTCCGATTTGAACAGTTTCACCAGGGCTTCGCGGCGCAGTTTGTCTTTTTCGTCCAGCAGGCGGTTGTAGTTTTCCAGGCTGAATTTGCTGTCCACCGGCAGCACCTTTTTCTTGTCCAAGAAGATGGCCGCGTCCACGGCCTCGCCATCCTTGAAGCGGTACTGCAGCTCAAAGCGGTCGGGCGGCAGCACGTTTTCCAGTACTTGGTTTAGGTAGTATTCACCCAGCACACCGCGCTGCTTGGGATTACTCAGCACATTTTGCAGCACCTTCAGCTCGTCGGTGATGCTCATGACTTGCTTGTTGGACTCTTTGAGCTCGGTAAGGTTTTTGGTGACCTCGGTGATAAGCTTGGTGCTTTCGGCAAACTGCTTCTGGAGGCTGCCCAGCATCATGGACTGATTTTTGTCGAGGCGCTCGGTGAGCTTGTCTTGCAAGCCCTCTTTCAGCTGGGACACACTTTGGTTTAGCGCCGTCAGGTCTTGCTTCAATAGCAGTGCACTGCCCTCATCTGGCTTTGCACCTTGCTGCCGTAGCAGCAAAAAGCCCATAGCCAGCACCAGCACTCCCAAAACAATTACCGCAATAATCATGCTTATATTTTACGCTACCGGCTGGGCTTTAGCCATTTTTACAGAGAATGTCGTCGGCCAGCTGACCCTTGAAGCCCGGGTGGTCCTGGCGGTACTGCGCGGCACGGCTGCAGGCCGCCTTTTGTGCATCATCCTTTACAAGATGATAGATAGTGGCACCAGCACCGGTAACGACCGCCAAGATGATTAACCCGATTATCAAAAGCTTTACCATGACTTTATTATACAAACCTCGTTACGATAAATATAAATGCCGCGCCTAACACCGTGAGGGAAATGGTGCTATATGACGAATGGTGGCTGTGGGCTTGGGGCAAAATTTCGCTGGCGCCGATGTACAGCAAAAAGCCGGCAAAAAAGCCCAGATAGAGCACCAAGCCCGCGTCAGATGCGTGATAAAACAGCGTGCTGGCTGCACCTAGCACCGGCGCGATGGCATCCAATAACAGGAACATCCACGACCGGCGGCGATTGTTTTTGTTTAAGAGCATGAGGTTGACGGTGTTAAGGCCATCGGTAAAGTCGTGTGCGATAACCGCAATGGCTACGGCAATGCCTACGGTATTGCCCGCCTGAAAACCCAGACCAATGCCCACGCCGTCCAAAAAGCTGTGGCCGCTCAAGGCCAGTGCGCTGGCCATGCCCACGTCGGGGTGGTGGTGCACCTCATATTCCGACTCTTGCGTGTGGTGTATGAGGATAGACTTTTCGATGACATGAAACAGCAAAAACCCCACCACCAGGGCAATCATTGCCCCTGTGGCGCTGCGACCTTGGGTCTCGAGCGATTTGAATATTTCGGGTAGCAAGTCAAACGCCACCACGCCCAGCAGTACGCCAGCCGTATAGCCGAGCAAACGGTGCAGCTTGTCTTGATTTTTCAGGCCGGTTATTCCCCCCAATAGCGTGGAGAAAAACGTACCGACGGCAAGTAATAGCGGAACCATGATTATTCTCATTCTACATGAGTAAACGCCGGCTACCAACGGGCGCGAAACGCTCACGGTTGCGTTTTATAAAATGTGGTTGGATAATTATATGCAATGAGTGCACAAGTAGCCGAGATTCAGCCTTTGCCGGGTGGATTATATGCGTCGCTTAACATCGATGAACGAATCGCCGCCCGCAGGCTAGGCCTTCATGATGTTGCCATCGCACTCGACGATGGTGCCGTCACTGCTAAGGTGTGGTTTGCCACCCCTGCTTGTAGCGACGCATCCGAGGTGGCTATGGCTGCTGAGATCGAAGGGAGAGGTATATGGGTAGGCGACGTACCGACAAGTGCAATCATACCCACACCCGGTACCCCAGGCTTTAAACCTGAAACCTATGCCACCAGGATCCTTGATCGTGCTGTGTATCCGGCTCGGAGCCGCAACGACGCCGTCCGGTACATGGCCGGTGTATTACCTCCTACGGTCGAGCCAGAACGAGCCGCCCCAAGAACCGATGAGTTTCAGGAGGCATCCCGACCACCGGTTGGCAAAATAACTTTGGGTCGGCTAGAAGAAGCTTTTGTCTTTGCTTCAGCTGTTTTGCCCCCTCGTGTGTCGAAATTTCTCATCCGCACAGTAATGAGGGGCACCGTCAGACAGCTACAACAAACTATCCCTGTTCCCATACTCCCCGGGTAATCTGATGAATGTACCTTAGTAAAAGACCCTGCGGTTTTGGCAGGGTCTTTTAGGGGCAAGATACGTACTATTATTCTATCTTGCTGGCGTCTGAGCCAAACGCAGTTTTGAGGTTGTTGACTGCGGTTTGCAGAGCGGTGTTGAAGGCCGCATCGGCAGCCTTGAAAGCAGCGTTGCGTGTCTGCGCCAGTTGCTTCACCTGCTGGCCAACGGCGTTGTCACTCTTGCGATCGCTCTGGAAAGTAGTGCGAGCAGTCTTAAGTGCCGTCACGAGATCCTGCCGGACGGTAGCCGCCGCGGTACCGTTCTGGCACTCTGTCGTGGCTTGGGTAAATGCAGTTTGCACTGCTTGCTGGAAGGCATCGGCTTGGCTGGTTACACTCGTACGGTGCGAGGCAACAGCAGCCTGTACTCCACTCCTAAAGGCACTCCGCGCCGTGTCATAGGCAGCGCGACGGGTAGTTACCGCCTGGTTGACAGCGTTTTCAAAGGTCGTGACGGCAGTTTTTTCGCTGTCGGTCGTGGCCTTGGCTTCGAGCGCCTTGAACGCATCAGTACGTTTTTGGTCGGCGGCACTTCGGGCGGCTGTCACCTTTTGGTCGGTAGACTGGGCGAGACCGGTAAGTTTGGTGTTTTGCTGGCTCCAAGCATCGCTAACTTTGCCTTTCAGGGTGTCGACTTTACTCGTAAATGCGGTTTCTCTGTTGGCCAAGGCAGAGCAGAAACCACCCGCAGAATTGCTGCCGTTAGTGTCGGCCATCATAGGACGGCCAACCGCAAGGGCGGTACTGCTTACCGGCATGATAACGGTTGCAGCAATTGCCGCTGACGAGCCAAATATGGCAATTTTTTGTGGAATATTCCTAAAGAGTCGATTCATCGTAGGCTCCTCCTAGGTTGCTGGCAGCGGTGTTGGCGCTGAGCGCGGCTTGTGTTTCGGCATTGTCGTTTTGCGAGCTAATCGATGCTTCGTCTTGCGCACTTTGCTCCACCAGCTCTGTAACATTCGCGGCAGTACCCGGCTTAGCCGTTACTTTGGTCTTTTGGTCTTGCGACGTCCCAAGGGTACTCGCCGACAGGCTATTGACGTTCTGGCGTTGCTTGGCCACATAGAGCCCCACGCCCACCAGCAGCCCTATCACCACCAGCACCAGCAGCGCTTCTATAAACGCAAAGCCAGCCTGGTACGAGGCTTTTTTGGTTGTCCTATACATGTACTTTTGTTCCTTTCGCGGTTAATAATGCTTGTGCTACTAAATGTACTCCATATGCAACAATTTGATAAGCATAGGCTCCCCGCAATCTGGTAGGACAAAGTCACCTTTCAGCGCTAGGGGTTTCGGGCCAGGCTTCTAGCTCTCGGGCAAAGGCTGCCACCTCAGCATCAATTTTTGCCTCACGTGCCGCCGTGGCAAAGCGTTGCCGCTCTTCCTCCTCGGTGTCATGCAACAGTAGGCCACAGACGGCCTTCACCAGCTTGTAATGGTTACCGCTTTGGTCGAGGTAGCTCAAGTAGCGACCTACTAGGCCATCTAGTGCTGGGTTACGCGCCAGGTAAACCCATGCGGTTATGTCAAAGTCACGGCGCAGTTCATCCTTACTTTTCTTGCCGTCAAAGTAGTCTTCATTTAACACCGGTGCCACGGGCCGGTTGTATAGTGCCGTCAGCACACGCCCCACAAAGTGGAACGCGTTATAGGCCGCCTCTTGTGTCGCAACATCTGGTGTGGAATCAGTTAGCACCTCGGCCAGCACATTGGTGTACCGCGCACGCAGATACGGTATGGCGTCGTCTAGATCCCTATTTAGCAGCTGGCCGTTCCATGCAATTTTTTCGTTTAACCGATATTCCAGGTCAAACCCCTCGTCAATGACGCGCTTTTCCAGGCTTTCAAAGCCAGCAGCAGCCGCTCCCGTGTCGTAGAATTCGCCATATTCCGCACTCATATGTGCGCTATTTTGCTCCGCAACCCCTAAAAACGCAATAAGCTTGCTACTTGGAGTAGTTCAGCATCCAGGTGATGCCAAATTTGTCGACGCACTGGCCGAATATACTGCCCCACTCACTGTCGCGCACATCCCACACCACTTTGCCGCCGTCCGACAGCTTTTTGAACCATTCTTTCAATTGGTCTTCGTTGTCGCAGTTGATGGCCAGGCTGTGCACGTTGCCCACCACCTTGCCGGCCTGGTCGCTGATGACGTCGCTGCCATAAAAGTGGATGTCGCCAGCACTGAACGCCAGGTGAAATATCCGCTCACCCCATTCCTTGGGCATGCCAGAGGCCGCCGGACTATCTTTTACCAGCTGCACTTCGGCGTCGCCGCCAAACACCCTTTTATAAAACTCGATAGCCTCGCGGCCTTGGTCTGCAAAGTTGATGTACGGAACGATATTCGCCATGACTATCTCCTTTCAATCTCTCTATTTTACGCGTCAGAATTTATTTCTGATACAAAATAAAATAGGGCAGTTTATCGAGGCCTTTATAGCGAAACATCCAGTAGTTTGCCCGTCGCGCGGTCTCGGGCAATTGGTATTTGTCCAGGTGAGATTTTGGCACGAATGGATAGAAGCGTATTTCTTGTCGCTCTAGGCTCTTCTCGGTCCATTTGAAATTTGTAATAAGCGGCGGCACCAAGTAACCGGACTTTAGCACCTTGTTCATAATGTCCCAGCCCGCCCCAAAGATAATCGATTTTGGCTTCGACAAATTTGTTTTTACCTGAGCACGAAACGAGCAGCTCGTACACTGGAGGTCAAACAACGGGTAGTTTTTGGGCAAAAGCATCAGGCTCTTGCTGCAATTTGGGCACGGAACTTTATCGACAACCTCTTGCTCGCCAAAATCTCCCGCAATCTTATTACCTGCCATAAAAGCAGTAGATCATGAGATGATCTTTAGTGTCAAGGATACCCTGACACAATGCATTACATTCAGACAATGATATGAGGCACTAATGCTCTGCAGGCTCGGGGTGAAGCTGGACCGTAACATCTTTGACAAAAACCTCAACTTGGCGAGCAATGCGCCCAGCGGCGATGTCTTCTTTCGCCTGGCTGGGCTCTATACCATAGGCGAATGCCGCAAAGATGAGTATACCGTCATAAAAAGTCAGTGCGGCACGGCCGGCTTTTTGCCAAAAGCTGAGGGGTGTGGTTTCACGCGCACGCATTACCGCCTCGATAGATTCCGACACGTCCATGGTGGTTGCCTAACTAGCCAGCTGTTGCTGGGCGCACCGCTGCACGTACGCAGTCTGTTGCGCACCATCCGGCGTATTTATGTGCTGCAAAAATATTCTTAGCTCACCCTGATTTTGCATGTCAAGAATTGCAGAGGTTACGGATCCATCGGGAACATTATCATTGTCGAGGGCGGCTCCATAAACTTTGTCAAACAGGGTGCTTAACTTTTCGGGCGCAAGACCAAACAGATTGTGCCGTATGGAAGTTTTCCATCCCTCGCCTTCGGCAGCCATGAGTGCGTTTTCACCATGTGTCATGATGCCCTATGGTACGTCTAATGGGCGTGCACTTCAAGAGCTAGACTGTGCTTAGTCCTTACCAAAAAGACCCGGGCGGTGATGCCCAGGTCTTGTGGAAGCCTCACACTTCCATAATCTAGCTTATGCCTTTTTGCGGGCGTTTTCAAGGCGGTGTGATGAAACGTACAAGTTATCTTTCAGGTAAAATCGCCAGGGGCGATGGGCATCTTTGGTGATACCAATGCGAGTAGTGTGTACGATGCTTTTGGCCGGCACGGGCGGGTTGATAACCAGCTGCAACGGCGACTTGTGCAAGTCGTGGCCGTTCATGGTTTTGTCTACGCCAAGCGCATAGCACAGCTTGGCCGGACCATTTGTAAGGCTTGGCCCCATGATGCCATGGCGATTGCTGCTCATGATATTTTCACCCTCCAACGGTTCGATGGCGCGGATGAGCACTGCTGCACCGTGGCCCACCGGACCGCACACCACATTCATGCAGTAGTGCATGCCGTAGGTAAAATAGACATACACATGGCCGCTGGGGCCAAACATGACATCAGTACGCGGCGTGCGGCCGCGATAGCTATGACTAGCGGCATCGGTCTGGTCGTAGGCTTCAGTCTCGACAATCTTACCCACCAGGCGCTGTCCGTCCAGTTCACGAACAAGATAACAGCCCAGCAGCCGCGGCGCCACATCAGTAGATTTACCATCCAAAAATGCAAAATCGCTCATCCCTTTCATTGTACGGCACGACATCGTGGGCGTATGATAGTTATAGTAGGAGTAGGCGCGGGATGCGCCGTCAAACAATAATGACACAAAGCGTCAAAACATGGGGGCGACGGACGTTTTCGTCGCTGCAAATCTATAACTTCCGGCTGTACTTTATAGGCCAGGGCATATCGCTGTGGGGCACTTGGCTGCAAACCATCGGCCAAACCTGGCTGGTGCTGCAGATGACTCACTCGGGCACCGCCGTGGGACTCGTAACGGCCTTCCAATTTTTGCCAATTCTGCTATTTGGCCCGCTGGGCGGCGTACTGGTGGACCGGTTCTCAAAGCGCAAGCTGATTGTAATCACGCAAATCTGGGCCGCCCTGCTTGCATTAACACTGGCTGTATTGGTGAGTGCGCACCAGCTGCAGGTGTGGATGATATACGCCCTGGCGGCCGGGCTTGGCCTGGCCAACTCTGTTGCCAGCCCGGGACGACAGACCTTCATGCTCGAAATGGTGGGCGAAGCGCACGTCACCAACGCCATATCGCTGAACTCTGCCATGGTAAATCTAGCCCGGGTGATAGGCCCTGCCCTGGCGGCAGTGCTGATATCACGCATCGGTTATGCGCCCTGTTTTTATCTGAACGCAGCGTCGTACTTGGCCGTGCTAGCAAGCCTGGGCCTTGTGAGAACCAGCGAATTGCACCCCAACCCGCCATCGATGCGTATCCGCGGGCAACTGCGTGAAGGGTTACGCTATGTGTGGCACACGCCGGTGCTGCGCGATACGCTGCTGATGATGGCGTTTATTGGCACCCTGTCATACGAATTTCAGGTGAGCTTGCCACTGCTAGCTAGCCATACGTTTCATGGGGGCGTAAACAGTTATGCCCTGCTGACTTCCGCCATGAGCGCGGGAGCCGTCATTGGCGGCCTGGTGACTGCCACTCGGAAAAAGGTAAGCCCCGCTCGCATGAGCACCATTGCCGCCGGGCTGGGCATCAGCATACTTACCGTAGCCATTGCACCCACCATGGTTGTAGCCGTGGCTCTGCTAGTGCCGCTAGGCGCCCTGTCTATCGCCTACACTGCCCTCACCAACACGACGTTGCAGCTCAACAGTGCGCCGCACATGCGTGGCCGCGTCATGGCCTTGTGGTCGGTAGCATTTTTGGGGTCCACACCCATCGGCGGCCCGCTCATTGGCTGGATTAGCGAGCACAGCAATCCCCGCTGGAGCTTAGTGGTAGGCGGCTTGGCCGCAGTGCTGGCTGGCGGCCTGGGTCTGGTTGCTATGCACGGCAAGAGGTTCGCCGCAAAACGCCGCGACAAAGTACTGCACCCGGCCATGGAAGACTCGGCGCGTATCGTCAAAGGCTAGTGTGAAAATTCTTATTCTTTAGCCGAGCGTCATGCCCGTATAGTAAGGCCACAAGGAGGGATTCATGAAACTTACCAGCACCGATTTTGGAGACAATGAGCCGCTGCCGTATGCTAGCGGCTACGACCAAGGCAGCGAGGCGCCGCGACTAGATATATCTGACGTGCCACCAGGCACCTCAAGCCTTGCGTTACTGGTGCGCGACCCTGACGCACCAAGCGGTGACTACACGCACTGGATCGTGTGGAACATTCCTCCAACCATTACAGAGCTTGTGGCCGACAACCTACCAGCGGGCGTGATGCAAGGCACCAATGATTTTGGTGAGCTAGGGTTCAGCGGGCCAGCGCCACCCAGCGGTACGCACCACTACCATTTTGTACTCTATGCACTCGACAATTCCCCGGCGTTGCCGGCCGGAACCAAACGGGCCGTGTTTGACCAGGTCATTGCCAACCACGTGGTGGCCAAAACCGAGCTAGTAGGACTGTACTCAGCGCCTGGTACGTAGCGCCTGCACCGATGCCCACAACGACGCACCGATAAGCCCCAGGGTCACGAGGCCGGTAATGAGTTCGGGTATGTTCCAGATGATGCTGATAAGCATAGACATAGCCAACACGCCGACCGCGTAGTGAGCACCGTGCTCGAGGTATTTATATGTCGCCAGCGTACCGCGGCGCACCATAAACACCGTCAGCGAGCGCACCCACAGCGCGCCCACACCTAGGCCCGCCGCAATCAGCACCACTTTGCCGGTGATAGCAAAGGCGCCTAGTACGCCGTCAAACGAAAAGCTGGCATCTAAAAGTTCGAGATAAGCAAACGTCAAAAGTGCAGCCATGCCGGTTTTGTGTAACCCCGTCGTGGCGCTCCCGGTTACGCGCTCAACCGCCTGCAACACCAGCCGCATTGCTGCATATAACAATATGCCGACCGCGCCTGCTGTGAGCGTGGTGCGCTCATAGCGGTTTGGTAGGGCAAATGCAAAAAATACGAGCGCCACAGCGGTAAGGATAGGCGGCAGCCACCACCGGGCCACGCGGCTCGTGTACCGTTCGAACCGTGGCAGCCAGTGCACATCCTTTTGCGCATCATAAAAAAAGTACAGCACCAACATGAGCAAGAACGCACCGCCAAATGCCGAGATAGCCGGATGGGCATGTTCAAGCGCCCGGGCATATTGCTCGGGCTGGTGCAGCGCCATATTGACTACCGCACCCCAAGTTTCGTGGGCCGTAGCCATGACGATAACGATTGGAAACACCACACGCATGCCAAATATGGCAACGATGACTCCCACGCTCAAAAATATCCGCTGCCAAAAGGGCGACAGGCTGCCCAAAATTTTGGCGTTGACGATGGCATTGTCAAAGCTCAGCGCCACCTCGATGCCGATCAGCACCGCCGTGACGCCCAGCGCTGCCGCACCGTAGCCAAAAAAGACTGCCAGCAGCGCGCCCAGCGTTATCGCTGCCGAAATGCCAAAAAACCGAACGAAATGCCGCATACGCCTCAACTATACAGAGTGCGGGCGACAGGGGCAATTTTTGCTTTTCTTGCGCTACCCCTGGCCTACCAGTAAAATATACGTAATACAACTAATGCTTTATAACTTGCCCCAACATAGAGGAGACGGGGCCCCACAGTGAACCACTACGTCGTAGCGCTCATCGTCATCATACTTATTGCCATGTCGGCCTTGTGCTCGGGACTAAACATTGCGCTGATGTCACTGCATTTGCCTGACTTGCGCCGCAAAGCCAAGCTGGGTAACCGTGCCGCCAAGCGTGTGCTGCCGCTGCGCCAAAACGTGAACCTCACACTGGCTAGCATCCTCATCACCAACGTCGCCGTGGTGTCAGCTACGCCACTTATCCTGCACGACGCCACCAACGGCTGGATAGCCGGCATCATGAGCACGCTGCTGATTGTGATATTCGGTGAGATCTTGCCGCAGGCGTGGTTTAGCCGGCATGCCCTAGCGATGACCAGCCTATTCGTGCCGATGCTGCGCCTCATGGTCGTTGCCAGTTACGTGGTAGCCAAGCCACTGCAGCTATTACTCGATAAAGTACTGGGGCACGAGACGCCCCTGCTGCAAAGCCGCCACGAGCTGGGTATGATGATCGGCGAACACGCCGACGGCGACAGTGAGCTAGACGAGGATGAGGTGGAAATCATGCAAGGCGCATTGCAACTGAGTGAGAAGCGGGTGCGCGACATCATGACGCCCATCCGTCGCACCTACTGGCTGATGCCCGACGAAAAAATCACCAGCGCCCGCATTGACGAAATCAAGACTCACAACCGCAGCCGCATTCCTATTTTCAACCGCGAGCTCACCAAGTGCTACGGCCTCCTGCTCATGAAAGACCTGGTGGGTGATGATTTTGACGATCAGGAATACATCATTGAAGATCTGCCCTTGCACTCCTGCCAGATCGTCGGCAGCATGATGGCGCTGGACACGTTGTTTCGCAAGTTTATCAGTAGTGGCACGCACTTGATACCCGTTGAAAAAGACGACAAAATCGTGGGCATCGTCACCATCGAAGACCTCATTGAGGAAATCGTAGGGCACGAGATAGAAGACGAGGCCGACCGCCTGCGCAGCAAGCAGCGCGTCCGCGCCGCCGGTTAACGCTCCCGCTCTTCGGGTAGCTTAGGATTGGGCATGGCCCGGCGGGTTATGCGACCGCTATGCGGCGACTTACCGTCCGTACAGGGCCAGAAGCTCTGTCTGGATGTGCGCGTCATTACTCACCTCCCTGGGTTCCCCTTATGTATTTAGTCTAACGCACTGGCTAGCATACAAAAGTAAGAATTTTCTCACTGCCTAACTTGTGAGTTTTTCTATAGAATAGGCAGTATGGACCAGAGACCACTTGCGGAGCGGATGCGGCCGGAGACGCTGGCCGAGGTAATCGGCCAACAGCACCTGACCGATGCCGGCAAGATTATCCGCCAGATTATCGAGAAAAAACAGCCCACCAGCCTGATACTGTGGGGGCCGCCCGGCAGTGGCAAGACCACACTGGCACGCATCATCGCGCGCGAAACCGGCGCGGAGTTTGTGGAGCTTTCGGCCGTCACCCCTGGCAAAGCCGATGTAGTGAAAGTCATCGAACGCGCCGAGCAAAACCGCCGTCTAGGTATGACCACCATACTGTTTGTAGATGAGATCCACCGCTTCAATAAAGCCCAGCAGGACGCCTTTTTGCCGCACGTCGAAGACGGCACCATCGTGCTCATCGGCGCCACCACCGAAAACCCTAGCTTTGAGGTCATCACCCCCCTGCTGTCACGCAGCCGGGTGCTAGTGCTGGAGCCCCTTGACAAGGTGGCTATTACTACCGTTGTCAAGCGGGCCGCCAAAGCTCTGAAGCTGACCGCCAAAAAACTGCCCGCCAAAAGCATCGACCTCATTGCCGAGCTATCGGGCGGCGATGCCCGCATTGCCCTGGGCAACCTGGAGCTAGCCATGCAGCTGGCCGGCAGCAAGCCCATTACCCCGGACGTCGTAACTACCGCCGCCCAAAAGCGCGTGCCGGGTTACGACAAGGCCGGCGAGATGCACTACAACATCATCAGCGCCTTCATCAAAAGCATGCGTGGCGGTGACGCCACCGCGGCACTGTACTACATGGCCCGGATGCTCCAAGCCGGCGAAGATCCCAAGTTTGTGGCGCGCCGGATGGTGGTGTTTGCCTCTGAAGACATCGGCCTGGAGGCGCCCGCCGCGCTGAACCTGGCCGTGTCGACCTTTTTAGCCGTGGAGCGTATCGGCATGCCCGAGTGCCAGTACAACCTTTTTCATTGCGCCACGGTACTGGCAAAAGCCAAAAAGTCTCGGGCTGTCACGAACGCCATGAACGCCGCCCTGGCCGCCGCCCGCGAGCACCCTGACGCACCGGTGCCATTGCACCTGCGTAATGCGCCCACCAAACTTATGAAAGAATTAGGCTACAACCAAGGCTATGAGTGGCAAGCCGGCTTTAAGCCAGGCAAAGGCTTCATGCCCGAAGGCCTCGAAGATCTCAATTTCTTTTAATTACTGATACTCGTTGTACAGTGCCTGCACTTCAGCAGCGTTGAGCGCCCGATCGTAGATGCGCACGTCGTCAATCGAGCCGTTGAAATACCGCCCAGAGGAGTACCCTCGACCAATCTGCAATGCCGTAGCAGCCAGTAAATAGCTATACGTCGTAGTGATACTCGAACCCTGTTGTACCCCGTCCAAATATTCACGTGTATCCCCACTTTTTGTCGTGATAACTAATTGATGCCAGACACCTGTGGGAGTTTGACTAACAATCGGTAGATTGATGCCGCCAGTATCCGTGTACACCTCATTATTACCGGAACTATTGAGCTGTAGATGAATAAACGTAGCGTCGGTAGGCTCGATAATGGCCTCAAAACCGCCACTAGTAGCGCTGACTTCATACCAAGCTACTACGCTTGCTTGCGTTAAACTGGCGCCACCCCAGGTACCAGGAAGAGCCATGTAACTAGAGGTCCCGTTAAAGCTATAGGCGCTATTAGCTCGACCTTTACGGTCGGTTGTCAGGGTGGCGCTGCTGACGGTGCCGTTGTCGCTGTATGGAGTTGCGTCCGTTGCGTTACCATTCATGGGCCAATAGCCCACCAGACCCTTTTGCAAATTGATGCTAGTAGTTGTACTCTGACCGCCACCACCCAGACTGATCTGTGAGTCGTAGGAATTATATATATTCGTAAGCTCGGCAGCTGTCAGTGCGCGGTTATAAATTCGTATGTCGCTAAGCGCACCAAGAAAGCCATCTGTCGAGGAACCCGAAGCATCATTAGATATAACCACATCGTTGCCAGTGGTCGTGTAGAGAGCGGTGTCTATGCCTCCGGCATATGCTGTAGTGAGCACTGCTGCCCCGTTTACGTAGAGCACAACATTCGTCCCGTCATAGGTGGCTGCGACGTGATACCAGTTGCCCGTAGAGTATGCGGAGGGGCTCGTGAAAGCATGGGAGACATTAGATGGGTCGTGTACTTCAAAGGTAAGGTACCCTGAGGGGGTGAAGTATAGTTGATAAGCTGCACCATACGCCGCTATGCCGTTGTCGCCACTATTCCAGCTGGTCGGTTTTACCCACGCCGACAAACTAATATTAGCGACCCTTGCAGATGTTGGCTGGCCACAATCAAGCCCAAGGTTAGTCCCAGTTAGACTCAAGGCACCAGGGTTTCTCCCTTTGCGGTCAGCCTCATAAACCGGCGTAAAGTATTGTGGTGAGCACGAGATTGCATATGGGGTGGAGTCGTTGTAGTTGCCGTTAAGTTTCCACCAGCCTACTAGGCCAACCTCACCTTGATTGGTATCAAGGGGGTCATTATAAGAGTTATACAACGCTGTGACTTCTGCTACAGAAAGTGCCCTATTGTAATAGCGTATGTCGTCCAATGCTCCCAGGAAACCCTTCGTAGTGGAATCTGAACCATAATTTGCTAATAAGAAGTTATTGCCCGCATCTGCACAATGGTTGGTGCCAATACCACCCGTGTAGCTCGTGCTTAATACATTTGAGCCATTGACGTACATGTTGACCGTTGAGCCGTCGTATGCGGCAGTTACGTCGTACCAGCTGCCCGGAGAGTAAGCGCTGGGGCTTATAAAGGCATGGGAAACATTGGAGCTATCGTGTACTTGGAATCTCAGATACCCCGAGGAATCAAAATAAAACTGCACCGTGCCGCCATAAGACACGATTCCACTGCCGGAGGAATCGTAGCTAGAAGGATTAACCCACGCCGAAACTGTAACATTGCTAGTGCAAAGTGCTGCGGGTTGTCCACAATTAAAGCCCAGCTTTGCTGCGCCAATGGAAAAGGCATGGTTGGCGGCACCTTTGCGGTCAGTGGTAAAACTAGGCGTAAAGTATTGTGAATTACACACAGTGTTATATGGTGTAGCATCAGCGACGTTACCATCCATTTTCCACCAACCCACCAAACCTTTGGACAGGTTGACCGATCCGCTGCTAGCTGCCGGCCCGTTGCCACCTCCCACAAAAAATGCATAGCTGCCTCCCGCAGCAAGCAACACGACGACAGCAGCAATAAGCGGTATTGTGGCCCGTTTTCCATATCGCCAAGTTCTTCGGCGAAA
>DASZYT010000014.1:0-18599 GCA_035545275.1 Saccharimonadales bacterium (SeqCode)
CAATCATGGTAAGCAAGAAAAATACCCACTCGGCTGCCGGCGTAAGAAAAATGATGATGGGCACCATGATGATGGCTGCCACCACCAGCAAGAACAGCGGCAAAAAGAGCACCTTGCGCATGACGGTCCAACGGCGGTAGCGTACCAACTCCCGAGCGCTACGCAGCGCTTTCATGGGCGTCATGTCGGGCAAAGCCGCAATGTAGAGCGCGAACACCGACGACGTCACCATGTACAGACTCAGCAATGCCAGGCTGCCATACAACAGCGCCCAGGCGACTTTCTCAACCGCGTACACCGCGATGCCGTTGCTCGCCACGATGCTATAGAGCGTGCTGCCTATGAGCGCCGGCACCAGCTGCAGCCCGATTACTGCTAGCACCAGCAGCACCGGCACCAGCGGGTACATGCCTTGATAAAATGAGTCGCGCACCCGGATGCGACTGCCCGCCATAAACTGGCGCAGGCTCCACACCACTGCCAGGCTTACTATCAAAATGAGCATGGTTTGGTACGCGCCGGCGGTAGCACTTGACGTGTTGCCAGACGAAGATACCAAAAGCGCAAACACCGTCAGGCCGGACACAAAATGCCCAACATGGCCTGTGAAAATCTGGTTGAGCGTGTCCTTGAGGCTCGTGACATCCGTGCCGCCGGTGAGCCCGCGAACAAACAAGATGTTAAGTACGCCATAAATCAAAACTAGAATGATAAAAAACCGTTTGTTCTGCCACAGCAGACCAATTGCCTGTTTGGTTATCTTAAATACATTCGGCAGCTTGACGGGGTGCTTGATGCGCTTGCTGTAGCGAAACGTTTTGTAGGTAGGCGGTTTCAGCCGGCGTGGACGTGGCACCGCAGACTTTGCCTGCGGCCGCTTCCTTGCCTGTACGGTCGTTTTCGCACTCCCCATATTGCTTTAATTTTAGCAGATACGGACGTTACGCATGCGCGCCCATTTCTTGTAACCGTGCAATGCGGTCTTCAAGCGGAGGGTGGGTACTAAACAGGTTGGTGATGCCGTGGCCTCGCAATGGGTTCGCAAAGAAGAAGTGTGCTGTGGCTGTGTTTTGGTGTTGCAGTGGCTTGCCCTGGGTTTGCAGCTTGCGCAGGGCGCTGATAAGCCCCTCCGGATAGCGGGTAGTGAGCGCCCCGGTGGCATCTGCCAAGTATTCGCGGCGACGTGATACTGCCAACTGGATAAGGGTCGCCACAATGGGAGCCACAATAGCTGCTACGATTGCCAGAATCATCACGTACTGATTATTTTCACGCCGATCATTGCTGCGGAACCAGGTCATGCGGATGATAATGTCTGCCAGTATCGATATCACGGCTCCCAGCGCAAACGCATACATGGCCACCCGGATGTCATAATTTTTGACATGCCCCAGCTCGTGTGCGAATACACCCTCTAGCTCATTGTCATCCATGATTTCCAGTAGCCCCGTGGTGGCGCACACGGCTGAGTGAGCCGGGTTGCGGCCCGTCGCAAACGCGTTGGGCGAGGGATCGTTCATGATGAATACCCGCGGCATCGGTAGCCCATCGGTAATGGCCAGGTTTTCAATGATACGCCACAAGCGCGGGTTGTCTTGGCGCTGGATCTCTTGCGCGCGATTGACTGCCAAGCTCATGCGCATGCCCGCATAGTACGTTATAAGAGCGTAAATGACCGCGCCAGCCAGCACGCCATAAAACACGCCCATGCCGCCACCCAAATACAAGTCAAACAGCCAAGCGACACCGGCGACAAGCAGCATAAAGACAAACAATATCAGGAACGTCTTTCGTTTATTAGCGGCAATTTCAGAATACATCTATATCTATCCTACAATTCAAATATGAGAAAAAGCTGGGTCAGAATTTGACATTCACCGGCTCTTGCACGGCCGTTGACTGAGCCTCATCCAACTCAAAGAATTCACGGTCTTTGTTGAAGCCCATCATGCCGGCAAAAATATTTGTGGGGAACACTTTGCGCTTGCTGTTAAAGTCGCGCACCACACCGTTGTAGAAGCGGCGAGCGGCCTGAATCTTGTCCTCGGTGTCGACCAGCTCGGCCTGCAGCTGCAGGAAGTTTTCGTTGGCCTTTAGCTGCGGGTAGTTTTCGGCCACCGCAAACAGGCTTTTGAGTGTCTGGCTGAACTGGTTCTCGGCCTTGGCGGTTTCGGCGACGCCTTGGGCACCCAGAGCTTGGGCGCGGGCTTCGGTAACATCCTCGAACACAGTCTTTTCGTGGGCAGCATAACCCTGTACCGTGTTAACCAGGTTGGGGATAAGGTCATAGCGGCGCTTGAGCTGCACGGTAATGTCGCTCCAGGCTTCATCGGCACGAACGTTCAGCCGTACCAAGCTGTTGTACAACACCGCCACCACTATCAAGATGAAAACAATTACTCCGACAATTATCCAAACCATGTACTGTCTCCTTCAAGTTATGTCTGTAGTAACAATTATACAACAACGTTCGGTTTTTGAGGTGTGATGTTTATGCTACTAACCTGTACCGTAGTATCATAGAAGGACATGAAGCTTTTTAGGCGCGCCCTCCTGTGGGCGCTGGTACTGGTTATTGTCGTCGGGGGTCCGTTGTACGTGTACAAGGCGGTTCATGCCGCCGTTCCACCTTTGCAGCCGCGCGCCGCTACGTCACTCGCCAGCCAGACATCACAAGTTATGCTGACGTGGCCCAGCTATGGTGAGGCCGCCATTGGCGTGCTTGGCTACAAGGGCGTACTAGCATCAAACAATGGCGACCAGTCGCTTTCTACCGCCAGTATTGCAAAAGTGGTGACAGCGCTATGCGTATTGCAAAAGCACCCACTACAAACTGGCCAAGACGGTCCCACACTTACGCTCACCCAGAGTGACGTTGACCTATACAACATGTACTTGCAAGAAAACGGTTCCCTGGTGGGCGTGGCAGACGGCGAGCAGCTGAGCGAGCGCCAGGCGCTTGAGGCCATGCTGCTGCCGTCGGGCAACAACATGGCAGACACACTGGCCAACTGGGCGTTTGGATCCATGTCGGCTTATTTATCGTTTGCAAACCAGTATGTAGCCACGCTGGGCATGACGCACACTCACCTGGCTGACGCCAGCGGCTTCAAGGATGCTACGGTGAGCACAGCCAACGATTTGGTATTGCTGGGGGAAACAGCTATGCAAACTCCAGCCCTCGCTAAAATCGTCAGTGAAACGAGCGCAGCCGTGCCGGTAGCCGGGCAAATTTCTAGCACCAACCTTTTGCTGGGGCAAGACGGCATTGTGGGTATCAAAACCGGCAACAACGACAAAGACACCGGCGCCCTGCTGTTTGCCTCACGGCAACATCTTAGCAATAGTCAATCTATCACCATCGTGGGAGTCATCATGGGGGGCCCGTCGTTGCCGGCGGTTATGTACGACACGCCAGCACTTATTGATTCGGTGGTTGGTGGCTTCAAATCGCAAACTATCGTGAACGCTGGCGACATTGTGGGGCGCTACAACGTGCCGTGGCAAAAGGGCAGCGTGGCAGCGGTCGCCACCAAAGATTTGTCAGTCTTTACCTGGGAAGGCCAAAGTATCAGCGCCACTGTGCATTTGGATACGCTCACGGCACCGGCCAGCGCCAATCAAGTTGTAGGATCGGTCACGCTACCGTCTGCCAGCGGCACGAGCGTGTCGGTTAAGCTGCAAAGTTCTATCCCTACTCCGTCCCTGAAGTGGAAGCTGCTGCACCCGTAGTGTGACGAGTGAGTTTCATTGCATTATGCTGCGGCGTGCTCGAAGCGTGAAGGGCTCGACCTACGAATTCTGGTGAGGGGTTATAGCTTCGCGCCGGTTTGTCTTTTTATTTCTCAAGGAGAGACAATCGGGCTCTGCATATAATCTCGCTCATCGCTCGATTATCGAACCCGCCACGGGGTTACAGAGCCTTCTTCGACCAATGTAAAAATCCGCCTTTCGGCGGATCCTTACATTGGTGGGTGATGAGGGGCTCGAACCCCCGACCCCCTCGGTGTAAACGAGGTGCTCTAGCCAACTGAGCTAATCACCCAAGCCCTATGATTATAATGTACGACTGGTCGGGGGCAAACCCCCGCCTACCTTCGGCAGGCCCGCGATTTCGCGATTGCAAGCACAGCTTGCATCGGAAAGTCGCCTTGCGACATGCCACCGGCATGTCTCACCCCTCGCTGACAAACCAGGTGACCAAAGCCAACTGAGCTAATCACCCACGTCCAAGCGCACGGCTCTGTCTTGTTTTGCCTACTCAGCAAAACTTCGACTTAAGCCTACGCTTCTCCTTTCAATTTTGCAAACAGTCGAGCCGGCCAAGCCGGCTCCTTGGTTCGCAAAATCGTGAATACCATGTGGTGGGGATGAGAGGAACTATCGGCTCCGCCTCTTCCGCCACAGACGTGCTCGGAGCAAGCTCCTGTGCGCGTCTTTGCTGCACGAACCTCCACCCTGTGGGTACGGAGGTTCAATGACTATCCTATTATACAAAGCCATCAGGCCTTCCAGGCCTACTGGTTTTGTATGGTGGGGATGAGAGGACTTGAACCTCCACGCCTTGCGGCACAGCCACCTCAAGGCTGCGTGTATACCAATTTCACCACATCCCCGTTAAAGAACTTGAATATCTTATCTGTTTTTGGCGAAAAACTCAAGAGCGATGGCGACGCTTGTATGCCCCGCCTATTCGGCGCTCCGCATACGACGTCAGCCCCTTAAACGCCATAATGCCCCACACGGCCGAAATGGCGATGCTCAAATATGCACCCTTTGAGTACGCATACACCGATAGACACACGGTGCTGATAAGAATATCGAGCTCATACCAGAGTGACCGGCCTGTCCAGCGACCGATACTGGTGCGATAAAACGCAAACAGGAAAAGCACGACGCCAAATAGCCCCGTTACGTCAATGATATCGTGAATATTCACAAAGGAATGCATGAGCTAACTGCGAGGTAAATGAGACGCAATGTGCGCAATACTGTAGTCAGAGCGCATGAGCGGCTTGACGTCATCCAACGTTACGTTTATCTTCACGCCAGGATTCAGCGTGTTGTACGGGTCGAAAATTTGCTTCACTTTTTGCAGAAATTCGTAACAGTCAGCACCGTAGAGCTGCGCTAAATATGGCCCGCGCACCCGCCCATCACCCATTTCGCCGGAAGTGCTACCTTCCAGTTCAATGAGCAAGCGATAGTAGGAGTCCATGAGGCGGAATACCTTCTGGCGATCGCCTATTTCGCTCAAGCTCAGATGTGGTTGCATATGGAAATTGCCATCCCCCACGTGGCCCCAGATAGCCGGCTGGACTCGGACTTGGGTAAACAGGTCGTACACCCGCTTGAAGTATTCCTCCATCTTGTCCAACGGAACGATGCCGTCATCTATGACCGGCACGGCTTTTTGCGTACCCTCGTGGTAGGCTAACAATGAGGCGACTGATTCGCGGATTTTCCATAGCTGCTCCTGCCTTTCAAGCTCAGTCTCGACCTTGGTGTCGGTAGCCAATTTGTCAAAGATTTTTTCTGCTTTCTTGGCGTTTTTCTTGCGCACATGCTCTTTGGCGTCATCGAATTCTACAAATAACACAGCCTTGGGATACGGTTTTTCAAATGTGCCCTTTAGCAGATTGGGGTTAATGGCCTCAACTAGGCTCAAGACACCACCGTCTATCATTTCCATGCTCGAGGGCACCTCATGCATCTCGCGCAGATCACGTACCGCCTGGACGGCCTTACGCATATCATCAAACGACGCTACCAGCAGCGTTGTCTCGGGGTTGTGCTGTTCGGTTTCGAGCATGATTTCGGTAAGGATGCCCAAAGTACCCTGACTGCCGACAAATAATGGTGTAAGGTCAAACGATCCATCACCATGTTTTATATCAAGCACATTATAGCCTGCGGTGTTTTTGGTAACACGGCGCTCAAACTTCTCTATAAGATCAGCCTTCTCTTCCAGCAGGCTGTCAAGGCCGCGGTAGATCTCACCTTCAAATGTAGACAATCCCAGTTTTTTATTGAGTTCCCGCTTGCTTAGGCGCCCCGTCTCTATGACTTCCCCATTGGCCAACACCACCCGCAAGCCTTTTACAAACTTCCGTGTGTCGCCATATTTTACACTTTTGGTGCCACCCGCATTGTTGGCAACGGCGCCTCCAATGGTCGAATATTCAAGTGATGATGGATATGGTGGCAAAAAACGGTCATGAGTGTGCAACGTCTGCTGCAGCTTGCCATAGTTGATACCTGGCTCGACAGTAACCACACCCGACTTGCCGTCGAACTCTACGATGCGGTTGAGATGTGCCGGAAATACCAGCACAATACCTGCTCCAATGGCTGCCCCGCTTTGGTCGGTGCCACTGCCACGGGCAGTAATGGGCACAATACGGCCGCGCTCCGCGAGCTGCCACGCAAAACGCGCGGTTTTGCGCACATCACCCTCGTTGCGGGGATACACCACAATAGCCGGCGGCACGGCGAAAATGCTCGCATCCGTGCTGAAATGGCGACGCGCTTCGACAGAAGTCACCACTTCGCCCACTAAGTGTTCCTGTAAATAATGCGCAATCTTGCTCACGTGTTTCCTGCTAATGCTTATCTAGCTGATATGATAGCACAAACCGGCCAGTATTGAGGCACAAAAAGCATCGAGCATATACATGTCCACAAAGAAAAAGACCGAACGATGTCGGTCTTTTTCTTTGGTGCGGATGAGAGGACTCGAACCTCCATGAGCGAAAGCTCACTAGTACCTGAAACTAGCGCGTCTACCATTCCGCCACATCCGCTCGTCGTGTCTGCCTTTGAGCTTACGGGGCAACTTCTTAAAACAAGTTTCAAAAGTCACCACGTAAGCTCGCCGAACATCACTCCTCTCAATTTTGCAAACGTCGGACCAGCCGCCTGGTTTGCAAAATTGGTTCAAGAAACTAACAGGGGTAATTTTACGTTAAACCCTTCCATTTAGCAAGTAGTGATTCTTCTTCGTGTGGCCCTCTTGGGCTGCCTGAACCGGATCGGTGCAGTCCACAACATACAGGGCAAAAATATGTTCGACGCCGTTTCCTTCCTTGAGGATCGATAAAGAAATGGCGAGGGCTTTGATTTGTTGTGGGTTTGGCCAGGGCCAATATCAAGCAGCCAAAGTTAGGCCTTGATGTTTTGCTTCTTTTGTATCAAGACAAGGAGGAAGCTTGACCGCCCCCGCAAACCCCCTAGTCTGTGACCTTGGCTTCGCGGATTTCCCAGTTTTGGACGTTCGCAAAGCGATCGATGCCCGTGTTGAGGCGGTGCTCATCAAGTCCATACACTTTTGTCCAGCTCACGTATAGATAGCGTGGTTGGTATAGTCCCAGAGCAGGCGCATCTGTTTGCCAGGCCTGCAAAAATGGTTTGTACTTGATTGCCCGCAATGTTGGATCAGAGCGAGTGCGACCCGACTCCAGGCTGCTGTCAGCAGTGGCCGAACTATACAGGGAGTAATTTTGGCCGGTGGTACTGTGACTTTGCGAGCTGTCCCAGTATACAAACACGTCGGGGTCAATACCGATAGCAATTCCATAGAGGAGGGCATCGTAACTCCGTGAGGCAACAGTGTCGTTGAAATCGGTTGCATCTTCTTTTTGAACATTCATCTGTACACCGAGCTCTTTGCGCCATTGCTGCTGCAACATGGCCGCTACCATATCGTTCTCGGTGTTCTGCGACAGATATAGCGTGAAGGTCAATGGCAGCCCCTGCTTGTACCTCACACCGTCCTTGCCCACCTTCCAGCCATCTTTGTCTAGCAGCGCCCGGCCGACAGCCGGCTGGTCGGTGGCTTGCCTATACTTGGCGTCGTACCCCAACTGGCCACGCAATAACGGTTCACGCACAGGTACGGTGGGGTAGCCAACATTGTTGACGATGGCGTCAACATTGGCCCCTTTCACCAATGCCTGCCGTACTTTTGCATCCTGTAAGGCTCCCTGTGACGTATTAAAGAACACCATCTTGGCCGCGGTAAGCAGCATGCTGTATCGATGTAAGGCACGGCTTTTGGCAAGGTCAGATGGCAAATGCGACACACCTGCCATGGCTGTGAGTTGGTGCTTACGGAAGCTAGCTATCATGGCAGGCTCAGCTGCAAACACGTGCACAATGAAGGTATTTAGCTTCGGCCCGCCACCATAATAGTCTGCGAAGGGTTGCAGCTCTATCTGTGTTTCCGCGGTGGCCGGCGTGGTGTCGGTAACCTTTACAGCCTGCCACATAAACGGGCCTGAACCTATCGGGTCTTGCGTGTTGAAAGAGCTGGAGCGGAGGTCTACCGGTGATACATTTTTTAAGATATGTTGGGGTACAATACCGTTCGTCAAGCTATACGGGAAAGAACTGAGTGGATTAGGCAACTTGAATGTAACTGTCAAAGAATCCGAAGCGGATACAGTAATACCCTGCCAGCTACTGTTTAAAGAGGACTGAGCATCAGGGTCCTGAATAGTGTGATACGTAAAAACTACATCGTCGGCGGTGAGCGGTTCGCCATCCTGCCATTTGACGTTTGGACGCAGGTGAACCGTATAAAGCGTGCCGGTCTTATCGACCGACCAGCTTTGCGCCAAATCACCTTCTAGCTGATTAGAGCTGTTGTACTTGAGTAAGCTCGAGAACACCAGCCGCGACACGGTTAGGTCAGTGTCACTGCTAGCATATAGAGGGTCGGCATTCGTGAAAGTACCGACGATACCTTCAGTATACGTCCCGCCCGGCACTGGCTGGGTCGTTTGAAAATGACTACTCAGAGCTTCAATTTGTACGACAAGAATACCGATAAGCAACACCCACAAAAGCATCCAGCTGGTCGCAAAACGCCACACCGGACCAAGCCGCCCGATGCGCTTAAAAAAGTGCTGCTCTAGCTGCTCCTCGGCTTGCAGCCCCAAGCCTTCTACTTGGCGCTGGCGCTTGCGCAGGCGTCGTTTGAACCAGAGTTTAAATGCGTGTAGCCGCATACTCTGTGATTTACTGAATTACGCCTAATAACAACGACGCGGCAAACACACCAGCAGTGATAATAGTGAGCTGAAAAATGGTCTTGTCGGTACCACGCCGAGTGGTATTAACCTCCGCAGATCCACCAATGCCGGCACCAACGGTTGCGCCGCGCGTCTGCACCAAGATGAGCAATGTCATCAAAAGCATCGAAGCCATAGCTATGTAATTAAAAATGCTCATAATTTTCTCTTACCTTTTCTCCAGGATTGCGCCTACTAAATAGTTTACCAAGCCTATCACCATACCTGCAACTATTGCGGCCCAGAAATTGGTAATGTGTAGCGACCCATACAGCTTACTTACCAGATAGACCATAAAGCCATTCACGACCACCATGAAGAGCCCGACCGTCAGCACAATGGCCGGCAAGGACAAAATAACGATGAGTGGCTTGAGTATGGTGTTGACGATGGCTAGTATCAAACCGGCTATAATGATGACCCCGGCACTGTTCCCGTAGGTGATACTATTGCTTAGAATCGCGGCCGCAATCCACAGTCCGAGGGTCGAGACCAACCAGCGGATCAAAAATCGGTAGAGTGGTGGCTTTTTCATGCTTATGCTTTATTGTAAGTTACCCAAGCCGCCGGGGCAAGACATGGCTCAGCACGGTGTTACCTTCTTCGGTAATGAGCACGTCGTCTTCTATCCGTATACCGATAGCCTCATCAGGGATATAAATGCCCGGCTCCACCGTCAGTACCATGCCTGGCTCAAGTGGCCGGCCGTAGTCGCCCACATCATGGACGTTGAGCCCCATAAAATGTGAAGTGGCGTGCGGGTAAAAACGGCGCACCTGCTCGTGCTCGATAGTTTTGATAAGCCCCAGCTCCCGCAGTTTCTCGCCCATGAAATGCTCCACTGCCTGCTCGTACTCTTTCATGGTAGCGCCTGGTTTTAAGAGCGATTTGGCATATTCTTGTACTTCCATTACCGCCTCGTACACGTTGCGTTGGCGCTTGGTGGATGTACCTAGCGCGTACGTTCGTGTGATGTCCGCAGCGTAATGATCTACTTCGGCCCCGACATCACAAATTACCAATTCATCCGAGGCAAATGAGCCCTTGTTTGCCACGTTATGCAACGTGCACGCCCGAGCACCGCTGGCCACAATGGGCTCAAACGCGTGGCCGGCCGCACCGCGCTTTCGAAAGCCGCGGGTAATATCGGCTTCCAGCTCATATTCATAGGTATACTTGGCAAGTTTCGCGGGAGTAGTAACCGTTTTGAGTGTAGCCGCAGTAATGTCAATGGCCGCCTGAATGGCCTCAATCTCGATCGGTTGCTTTATCATACGCAGGCGCACAATGTGCGGCGACAAATCAAGCAGCTCAAGCGACTCATTTATGTGCTTGAGTTGCCTTATAAGACGCGCCCGCGCTGGGTTGGTGTACAGGCCGTACTGCTTAACATAGGCGGGTGGTGCGGCCAAGGTAGCCACATGCTTTGCACGTTTCAGCCGAGTGCCGAGCATCCGCCACCCTTCATCTTCATCCACTACAGCGGTGATGCCCGAGCGGCGCTTAAGCGCTTCGCCGTCAACTGCACCATCAAAAGCCTCACGCGAACCCTCGCGCGGTGGCACTATCAAATATTCTTTGTCTTTATCTAGCACCAGCACGATATCCGGCTCATCAATGCCAGTCAGATACCAAAAGTTGGCGTCTTGGTGAAACAAATAGGTGCTATCGCCGCCGCGCTGCAGCAGCCCGTTGGCTGTCAGCACTATCGGCGCCGTACCAGTAAAAAGCTGGCGAAGCTTTTCGCGGTTGCCCACAAAAAACTCGCTATTAAAATATTCGCTCATCCTTGGTGCTTAGTATAACAAAGCTCCGCACGCGCCCCATGTTAATTTTAGGACTCATTAGAGCATATAACTTGATCTACCTCTATCATCATTTCGTCGTCATTACTCATACCCTTGATAGGTTGAGTACTAAGCAAGGTGGTAAAGACCATAGGGTCAGTTGTTTCCAATTCGTCCAAAACTGCATAGACTTGCCCCATTTCTCCACTAACCTGATCCACACTGCCTCGATATTGAGGAACTACTCGGACATGCTTCACGCCATTGACTGACAATGCTTGGGCGAGGCTTGGGCTAACAGTCTGGAGCTTTTTTGCATTCCTCACGTCAGCGAGTGCAGCTACATCACTAAACGTCAACATGAAGGTGCCTAAATTATGTTCATCATTCATGTTGTCTTTACACCAAGCCGCGCCTGTCTGCCAGCCATCGTTATAGGTACTTGCAATCTGCGCATTGAGATAATTCTTTTCTACCGCTTGGCCGCTCTTGTATACACCTACCAAGGCTGCAACCAAACTAAAAGTCCCGATCCCAAGGGTTAGATCTCTTCTAAGCATACGATTACGCTCAGAGTTCGAAGTCATTTTCCGATTTTTCAATCTATCCGACATAATTACGCCTTTCGTTACCAACAATTTAGCGCTTTCAACGCAATTATGTAAAGCTATTCTTGTTGGCTCCCTGAGTGACACGAAAAGACAGCTCTGTTGTGTGAGAGCTGTTGGTTGGGTGCCCATGACCTTTCGTTCATTCATGCTTGCATTACCAGGCCCGCTCTGCCACAATGGCAGGCAATGAGGGAATTATCGTGAGCGAATTCAAGCCACTATCTTCGACAGAAGGCCCAACGACACATCCAGGCGATGTGTCGTTTTTTATAGGACGCGACGGTTTAATAGTGCCCAACGTGGAGTTCTACCTAGCCGGCGAAGCTACTTCCCCTGCTGCTAATGTGTTTTCGTTCATGCAAGATTTGTACCAGAGAAATAACCAAGTCGTCGGAAAAATTCCACGCGATGAGATATTGACGCTCTCAGCTACTGATGAAAGGCCAGCCATCCAACTGCGGAGTTTTTACTCCGGCCTGACGGATGCCGAAGCCGAAGCACGACTGCCGCATTTAGGCGAATACAGGCGCATGGTCGACAAGCTGGCCACACTACCGAGAGACGTCGCAAATTATCAATATGACGATAGGGGCAGGATCGCTTTCCACACCACGCAGCACCCGCTCACGGCTAAGCACCGAATGGCAATGAGGGACTATCTGCAGGCCCATATCCCCGATGTGCTGGGCATCCAGGGAGTAGAGACTTTTCTCGTCAATATCGATGAAACGGGGGAAGGCTTCCCGGAAAAATTTATGCAGATGAACCGTAGTTATCTGATGAGTCACACTTATTTTTTGGGTGACGAGAGCATGTTTGGCTTACCTATCAAGAATCCCTCCACGGGATGGCGAACCTACATTTATCAGGGAGACAGCAGCCAAGAACCGACCTATCTCTTTGCCGATCGTAAGCGACAGACGGACGAGGCGGATCTCACTGCTCTGTACGGAAGCCTAGAGGTGCTGCTTCGCTAAAACTTATGACCGCTTTTGTTCGCGCTTAAGTGGCCAGAGGTATTGCTTTAGAATTGCTGCTTTCTTTTCGCCGACGACTTTTTGAAGTTCCCAGTCGCGCGCCTGCATCACGCCGCGCATGCTGCCAAAGGTGCGGATGAGTTTTTTGCGCGTGGCAGGACCGATGGTGGGGATTTCATCCAGCTGGCTTTCGTTCACGCGCTTGGTTTTGAGCACGGAGTGGTAGCTGACGGCAAAGCGATGGCTTTCGTCGCGGATACGCTGCAATAGTTTCACCAGGTTGGTACTGTGCGGCACGTTTACCAATATAAAGTCTTCGCTTTCGGTCGCGTAGCCCCCTAGCTTGTGTAGCTCTGCTTCACTGAGCGCCACATTGCTTTTGCCCTTTTGGATGACAATCTGCTCTTCGCGTTTGGCGAGGCCAATGAAGGGAATTTTTTCGCAGCCCATCTCATCGCGGGCTTTGACGGCAGCGTCGAGCTGGCCTTTGCCGCCATCAATCAAAACGAGACTTGGTTTACCCCAGGCCTTTACATTTTTCTCACTCAAGCGACGTTTGAGCGTTTCATTCATATTATAAAAGTCATTATTGTGGTTGATTTTGGTCTTGAATTTGCGATATTCGGCCTTGTTACTCACGCCGTTGGTGAAGACCACCATACTGGCGACCACGTCGGTGCCTTGCTGGTGGCTTATATCATATCCTTCTATGCGTTGTGGAAACTTTTCTAAACTTAACAAGTTAACTAATTCATTAAGCGCATGGTCTTTGCTGATGTCCATAAATTCTTTGTCGCTAAAGACAACTTGCTTGTTCAGGTTTTGCAGCGCAAACAGTTGGTTGCGCACCCGAGCGGCACCCTCGAAGTCTTGTGCCTTGGCCTTCTGCTTCATTTCTTTTTCCAGCTCACGCACAATCGTTACTCGCTTGCCCTCGATATACGCCATGAGCTTACGCAGGTTGGCACGGTAATCTTCAAGGCTCGTCCTGCCCTCTTCCAGCCCTGGATCAAGCCCTAGGTGGTAATGCAAACTGGCCCGCTTTTGCCCTGGTACACGGCGTGTGGCAAATGGAAACACCCGGCGTAACAGCTTCAGCGCCTGGCGCACACTGCCCACGCTCAGATACGGGCCGAAGTAGCGCGCCCCGTCATCGAGCGGCCGGCGGGTGGTGCTGACCGTTGGGTACTCACTGTCATAATCGATGCGGATGTACGCCATACTCTTATCGTCGCGCAGCAAAATGTTGTAGCGCGGCATGTAGCGGCGTATCATTTCGGCTTCGAGAAACAGCGCTTCAAGCTCGCTCTCTACCACCATCCAGTCGATGTCGGCGATTTCTTCTACCAGCGCCTCAGTTTTGGGATCGCGAGCACGCGACTTTTGAAAATATTGGCGCACGCGGTTTTTCAGCGCCGCGGCTTTGCCCACGTAAATAATCTCGCCCTTTTTATCTTTGTGAAAATAAACCCCGGGCGAAGCTGGCAATTCCTTTAACCGATTTTCAATATGCTCTCTCAAGGCCATGCTCTGAGAATACCCTTCCCTTCACGCAAGATTCAAGCTATTGGCGCCGAGGACTGCGAATGGCCTTATGGGCACGGTGTTCCACCAGCGTTAAACCACTCCGTCCTAGCAACCGGAGAACTCGGCGATCTGCTGCAAGATTATCAATAATCTCTTCTCGCCGCGCGGCTTTCTCTGGACTGAGCCGTTTTTGTAATGGTTCTTCCGTGTGTTCCACCAGCGTAGGAGCCAATTCTGGAGGCATTGATTCTTGTGGTGCGGCACTATCAATCGCAGCAATGCCATCGAGGGGTCTTGCCTGATCTGGGTGCTCAATACTCATAGCCTTATAATACCATGAATGATGCTATTTTTCAACCGCTGCGCTTGCGGGTGAGCACTTGGGGCAGTATGTGTGCTGCTCGCAACTTTCGCAGACCACGATGAGCTCGTTGCAGGCTTTGTTGGCACAGTTGGTGTAGCGGCTAGTCTTGCCACCGCAGTGCACACATTTGCCGATATCTTTGGCTTTGCCACTAAACTTCACGCCCATGCGGCCATCAAACACATACAGCGAGCCTTCCCACAGGCCCTCGTCGCCGTACTTTTCGCCGTATTTCACGATGCCACCGTCCATCTGGTAGACGTGCTTAAAACCGCGGTTTTTCATGAGCGGGCTGAGTACCTCGCAGCGCACCCCGCCAGTGCAGTACGTGACAACATGCTTGTCCTTCAGGTGGTCGTATTTGCCGCTGTTGAGCTCGGCCAAGAAATCTTTGGTGGTGCGGGTGTCGGGTACGACGGCGTTTTTAAACTTGCCCACTTTGGCCTCGTAGGCGTTGCGGCCATCAAAAAAGATAACATCGTCGCCATAGGTCTTGACTAGCTCGTGCACCTGCTCGGGCTTGAGATGCGTGCCGCCGCCCACCACGCCATGCTCGTCTACCTGCAGCTCGTCGGTTGCGCCAAAGGTCACGATTTCCGGCCGCACTTTGATGCTGAGCTTGGGGAAGTCTTCGCGCGACCCGTCGCTCCATTTAAAAACTGTGTCCTTGAAGCCGGCAAATTCTTTGGTGGCTATGACGTACTCCTTGAGATCATCGACGTCGCCTCCAAGCGTGCCGTTGATGCCGTGCTCGGATATCAAAATGCGCCCGCGCAAGGAGAGCTTTTCACAGAGGGCGCGCTGCCACAGCCGCACCATTTCTGGGTCGCGGATGGGGGTAAATTTGTAATACAAAATGATCTTTTGCATCTGTTTTATTATACCGTTTAGTGCACAAGCAGCAGAACAATGAGCGCCACAATGATAAATAAGAGCGTAAAGCCCACGGTCATGAACTGGGTGTCGCTGACGCGCTGGGATTTGCGTAACGCAGCCTTATTTTTGGTGGCCCGGGCAGGCGCCCCGGCAACTGCTGCAGAAGAGCTAGCAGTCTGAGACGACGGGCCTGGCTGTGTCCCACCGGCGGTACCACCGGCAAGCCATTCATACATGGGATGGTCATCGCGCATCAGGGGGTCTTTCTCGAAAGCCCGCTCATGCTCGACCATTTCTTGGGCCAGTGCCAGCTGCATGTCTCCACCGCGATAGTACTCTTTTATTAGCCGGCGCAGGCCAGGTTCACTGACACGCTTAGATTCATATACCGAGCGCAGCGTAACGCCCGACACATCAATACCGGCGCTTTCGCGCAATATTTCATCGCGCGACATAGATTCCACCCGTGGGCGCTCAATAGGGCCACGAGGCGCGACCGCCTCGCTTAGTGTGGCAATGTGTTTTTCTGGCGGTGTTGGGGGGGGTGGCATGATAGCTTCGCGTATGCCAGCCACATAACGTTCGTGAGTGTGCGGGGGTACCGTATCAGACCGCCGTTCGCTAGGAGCGGCTGACCGGATACGTTCGGCAGCATAGCGGCGGATACCCACCTCATGCTGCGCCACTTGCTCTTGCACGCCGCGCACTTCTCGGCGCAGGCTTTCCTTCACATCTTTAAGCTGTCGCTCGTTGCGGATACGCTCACGGCGGTGTCGCATAAGATGTGGTTCACGACGGTTCCATACCTCCGTGCCCCATGGCAACAAAGATGGCCGCCACTCGCGTGACACTTCCTCGGTGTGCGTTTCGACCCGGCGGATCGTTTCTGCCTGCGTGGGTCGAGACGCAGAATGGCCAAAGCCAAATGGAGTACCCGAGTCAGATTCGGGGGCACTTTCTTGACTGTACGCCTGGCGAGCCATGGCATCTTGGGCCATCGCCTCAAATGGTGATGTCGGTGCAGTCGGGCCGGATCCTTCCGCAGAAAGCTCGTCGGCTACTTCCTCGCCTGGCACTTCTTGCGCTTCTGCCGAGGTATCGCTATCTAGTTCGGCGATAGTGTCGGCGTCGGCCGCGTCGAGCGCCTCGGCTACGGTAGCGTTCGGATCGGACTCGATGTGGTCTTGGGCATGTTCGAGCTCCAGTGCGTTGGCCTTGGCTGCCGCTTCACCCTCGGTACCCGGGTGCACTTCTGAAAGCTCTTGGTTGACCGCGTGACGACGCAAGTCAATGTAGTCGCTGGCAACGTCGCGGGCTTCTTCATGGCTTAGGTGCAGGCGTATTTCGCCCTCCACGGGCTGCTCTAGCTGGTCCTCTTTGGTAGATTCCTGCTCTGGCCTTTTATCTTCGCCCGTCTCCGCGGCTTTATCGGGCCGCTTTTCGGGAGGCTGGGTTTTGCCTTGCTGCTCGCTTATAAGTTCAATAAGGGATTCGCCGCGCTGGGTAGCTTTTTTCTTTTCCGTTTTTTCTTTTTTGGACTGTGGCGCCTTCTCTGCCCCGGAGGCAGGCAGGTTTTCAAAGGGGTTTTTACCAGTAGATGGGTTGTTTTCCATGGAGTTTCTTAGCGTTTCGTTGGCGTGTAAGTATTTGCAATCACAAACAGAGTATTATACGATAAACCGTATCTATTAGCAATTTTGCTGCCCGCGTGCAGCAAAAATAACCCGGAGGCGGCCAAAAATGCCCATTATCACAATCAACGCAGCGCTTGAAGTTACCGCCCCCAGGGCGTGCTAGCTTCTCGTTCGACCCTAAACCAAACATTTACATTTCATTATCCTAACCACGCTGCAGGAGGCAGTGTGTTATGCAACGTTCTCAATACCGACAAATCCTAGCTTTGTTTTGGCACTATACCCGCCGATACCCCGCACTTTTTAGTTTGGGGGCAGGCGGTGCCATGCTAGCCGTCATTACCCAAAACATCATCCCGCCCTATATCGTCGCGCGGGCATTCAGCAAACTGCAATACGCGTACAGTCACCACCAGACGCTTACATTCAGCGTGTTTACACCGTACGTGGTGAGCTTTGCTGTAGCCATGCTGCTGGGCGCGCTATTTTGGCGCATCCAATCATACTGTGTGTGGCAGTTTGAGATTAAGGTGCGCCGCGACCTGGCCAACGACATCTACGACCATCTGCAGGCACAAAGCCAGCGTTTTCACGCCGACCGGTTTGGTGGGGCGCTGGTGTCCCAAACCAACAAGCTCATGGGCAGCTACGAACGGTTGATGGATGACTTTATCTGGAACATTGTTCCTGGCTTCACCACGCTGTTAGCGGCCGTGAGCGTGCTATTCTTTGTGTCCTACCCGTATGCGTTGGCTTTGCTCATCATTACCTGCGCCTATTTGACAATCATGTCACGCCGCATCATCCGGCAAATGCCCTACAACGTGGCGGAGGCTGAACTCGAGAGTGAGCAAACAGCGGCTTTGGCCGATGCTATCACCAACATGAGCTCGGTGCGCGCCTTTGCAAATGAAACCTATGAGTCAGCCCGGTTTGCCGGTGTAACCGATCGTGCCTACCAAGCCTACCGAAAACTATCTGTTGAGGTATTGAAAACCGAAGCTATCAGCCACTTCCAAACCAACACCTTTCAGATAGTGGCGCTAGGTGCCGGCCTGCTGGCGGTGACGCATTTTGACGCCAACGTGAGCGTGCTGTATTTGGTGCTTAGCTACACACAAAACATCGTCAACCAACTGTGGCAATTCAGTCGCATCGTGCGTAACGTGAACCGCTCGTTGGGTGACGCTGCCGAAATGACCGAGATACTGCAAATAGAGCCAGAGGTAAAAGATCCGCCCCAGCCGGAAGAATCCCGCATCCATCGTGGAGCCGTGGCGTTTGCCAAGGTTACGTTCCGCTACGGCGAAAACCGGAAAGCACCGTTGTTTAGCGGTTTGGAACTCAAGATAAAACCAGGCGAAAAGGTCGGCTTGGTGGGCCCCAGTGGAGGCGGTAAAACTACCATTACCAAGCTGTTGCTGCGTTTCATGGACATCCAGAAAGGTCAGATTACCATCGATGGCCAGGATGTCGCCACCATACGACAATCAGACCTACGGTCACACATTGCCTACGTGGCGCAGGAACCCATGCTATTTCACCGATCTATTTTTGAGAACATCCGCTACGGGCGACACGATGCTTCTCGTAAAGAAGTGGAGGCCGTGGCGCGCATGGCGAGTGCTCATGAATTCATCGAGCACCTGCCCCACGGCTACGATACACTCGTGGGCGAGCGTGGCGTGAAGCTATCTGGTGGTCAACGCCAGCGCATCGCCATTGCCCGTGCCATGCTCAAAAATGCGCCCA
>DASZYT010000015.1:0-20914 GCA_035545275.1 Saccharimonadales bacterium (SeqCode)
AACAGACCCTGCGGACTATCAAGGCGTGGTGGATGAACTGCAGGTCACTGGCAGCTTGTCGGCCGAAACCCGGTTGCGCCTGGCCTGCAAAGCTTTCCAGCACACCGCGGCCTACGACGCTGCTGTCGCGACATGGTTTAGCGAACAAACTGAGGAGGAGTTCCCGGACACACTAAACCTCAGCTTCGAGAAGTCGTCGCTGGCGATGCGTTATGGCGAGAATCCTCACCAGCGGGCGGCGCTGTATGTCGACCCGACTCGGAAGGGAAGTCTCGCACGTGCGATTCAGCACAGCGGCAAGGACATGTCACGCAACAACTACGTCGATATCGACGCAGCGTGGCGAGCGGTTCACGATTTCGCCAATCCATGCGTGGCAATCATCAAGCACACGAACCCTTGCGGCATCGCTATCGGAGCGGACGTGGCAGACGCCGAACGCAAGGCACACGACTGCGATCCAGTCAGTGCCTTTGGAGGCGTCATCGCCGCAAACCGGCCCGTTAGTGTTGCCATGGCGCAGCAAGTCGTTGCCGAAGGCAGATTCACCGAGGTCATCGCGGCCGCGGCATACGAAGACGGCGCGCTTGAAGTGCTGGCAACCAAGAAGAGCCTGCGAGTGCTTGAGGTCAAGGGCGTGCCGGGTGACTACCTGGAGCTACGTCAGTTCGACGGCGGCTTACTCGTGCAGACCACGGACTACGTCGATCAGGAGGGTGATGATCCATCCAACTGGACACTCGTAGCGGGTAAGCCTGCCGACGCAACCACCCTCGCAGACTTGGCGTTTGCCTGGCGAGCATGTCGCTCGGTCAAGTCAAATGCCATCCTGCTGGCGCGCGATGGTGCATCCGTCGGTGTTGGCATGGGCCAGGTGAACCGAGTTGACTCGTGTCGACTGGCTGTCGAACGCGCGAGCGATCCTCGGAGAAGTGTCGCTGCCAGCGATGCGTTCTTCCCGTTTGATGATGGACCACGCGTTCTCATCGAATCTGGCGTGAAGGCTATTGTTGAGCCCGGTGGCTCGATCCGCGACCAAGACACGATCGCGCTCTGCGAGCAATCTGGGATCACTCTGTACTTCACCGGGGTACGTCACTTCGCCCACTAGCTGAGTGTCGGCGAAGTTCTGTTCATGAAGGTTTCTCGGGTATTCCGATTGCCCGGGAGGGTTCTGGTGGCCACAAGCTGCCATGAGCCCTCCCGGCAAACCTTCACTTTTACGGACAATTGACATTTCCACCTCTGTTTGCTACAATTCAACATGGCTAAAAATTTTTCAAACCAAGCAGTTTGACTGCTGTTTGGAAAATTTAGAGGAAAAGCGGCGACAGGCTAGGTAGGGTAAACCGACAACTTGTTTTGCGGTTTGGCCTACCTAGCTTACCTAGCCAACTTTGACGACGACGCGGGGTGGAGCAGCGGCAGCTCGTGTGGCTCATAACCACAAGGTCGCAGGTTCGAGTCCTGCCCCCGCAACCAAGAAAAATGCCTCAGCAAAGCTGGGGCTTTTTTCTTGGTCTTGGTGCAGTCCTCTGTCCTGCGACTAGAGATTTTCCGCAGGAAAATATCGTGGTCGCCGGTTCGGTCGTTAGTCTGTTGCCCGAGTTTACGCGGCGCACAGATTAACGTGCGCTGTCCTGCCCCCGCAATCTAACTACCTATCGCCGAGCAAACTGACGGCGTAGGGAAAACATACCAGCACCAAACTGCACAGCGTAATGTAATAGTCTTGTGACCAGTTGCCGTTATCGCCCGGTAATATGGCCTGGATGAGGCTGATGACCCCGAATACCATATAGCCCACCAGCAGCGCGTTCAGAAGTATAGCTTTGCGGTTGTATAGCCACACTATGAAAAGGGCGATAAACAAAAAGACGGATGCGGCAATACTGAAAATGCCGTGGAGTAATAGGATATGATCCTGCGTGAAGCTGGGGCAGCGCATCAGGTTGGGCACGCAATGCTCCGGCATTAGGGCGTCGACGATAGTGCCAGCCGCGAAGAGCCCCATAGCCATCAGCGCCAGTCGAACCGGCGTTCTGAGCCGGCCATGCCGATAGGCTCGCCACAACCAAAGACACATGATGGCCACAATCACGCTACTTGATATGTCGGTGGCAATGAACACCCAGTTATATGGCTGGTGCACGGCTTCTAGGCCGCTTGCCAGACTGTTTTGCTCGACTGCAGGGTTGAGCCAAAACCCAAACGGCCAGCTGTTGTACAGCAAACCGGCCAAAATGCCGAGGCCGGTTAGTCGCCAGATGGTTTTTGAAGACATTATTTTATTTTACGTTATTGCCAGAGATACTCCATACAAGTATTCATCAGATTGACAAAATGGCAAATTTATGTATAATAAATAATGTTTTATGGCCTAAAACAAACAGCTCATTAACAAAAAATGATCAAAAGAAGAAGGAGAAAAGCTGTAATGAAGCTAAAAAACGGCTTAGCTTTTGAATTTGCCACCACAGAAAACCAAAGCATTCTAAACATTGATAGATTGCTGAGAAAACTTTAGAATTACGGCGCCAATAGTAAAAGCCCGGGAGACGTCCCGGGCTTTTTTAGATGTGCAAACTGTTCACGTTCTGCACTTTAGTGCCAGGTGCGTTTTCTCTGCAAGCTGCGATCTGAGACGTACGGTTGGTACGGCAAAGGGGCAGTCGCAGCAGAAAACGTGTCCTGACATAAAGAGGCTGGCAGGTCATATGCTCTGCACATGAGCAGGCAGCCGGTGCGGACGTGAAGTTAGACGCCTGCTTTAAGAGAACACACAGGCCACGCACCCCAGCCTTGGCCGGCTTGGACTTTTTGTGCGATGGCTATCTGCTGCGCACGGCTGGCAAGGTCGGCACGCGATGCATATGCACCACCACCGTAGCCCAGCCACGTACCCTGGGTGAACTGCAATCCGCCGTAAAAACCGTTGCCGGTGTTGATGGACCAGTTGCCACCCGATTCGCAGGCCGCAATGCGGTCCCAGACGCTACCGCCTCCGACTGCCGGAGCAGCCGCGACATGGGGCTGGGCCTTTACGGTCGAGACCGTAGCTGAAGAAACTGCCGGAGCAGGATCACTCGTAATAGTTGCCTGGATGCTAGCCGGCAGGGGCCGGTCGGGCAGCTTGGCATCGGGCGTAGGAATCGTGACTTTCTCTTTGGGATAAATCAGATCCGGATCTTTAATTTGTGAATTGGCGTCGTAAATGCGGACGTACGTTGTTTTATTAGATTTAGCGATACCCGAAAGAGTGTCGCCAGATTGAACCGTTACCACCGTCGGTTTGTCCGCTTTTGTGGTTTTAGTAGTTTTTGTTAAAGCGTGTGCGGATGTACCGTGGGCGACCGCAAACAAAGTGGCGATGGCAAACACCGCCAATAGTGTCTTTAAACGCACTATATCCTCCCATTATTACGCCCTCACGCGCGCGTCGCTAATATTATTGGTGACGTACGCCGGCCATAAGTCTCTCAAAAATACGGCATCGGGCTTATGTTTTTACATCAAAGAAGTAAAAACACAAGGTCTAATGATACTAAATTGAATATGGTTGTCAAATCCCAAGGGGATGAAACTTCTTATGGCTATCGGAGAAGATGTGATAAATGAAATAGAGAAATATGCGCAAAAATAGTACACATAGTCCAACGATACTAGGCACCTTACCAAAACATATAACCTTCTTGTGAAAAGCGGAGTTAAATCTGAGTTAACTCCGCTTTAACTCGGATTTCCAACGGAATTTAACGAGACTCAAGGCCACACACGAGGGAAACGTAGGGCGAGTATATAACCTCGAGCCGTATCGGCCTAAAAACAAGCAAGGAATTGCCGATTCAGATCCAGCATATGTTGCCCGCTCGGCGAGAGGATTCGCCGAGCGGAAAAGGAAGAACAATGCGAAGCCCCGCCAAATTTTGGTCACTGGTTTGCCAAAATTTAAGGCAGGGCTGTAAGTGATTCTGAGGTGGTAGCAGGGGCGACATTATAGCTTCACGCCGTTGCCGCTTTTGGCCTTAAGGAAGGCGGAACGGGTTCGGCATATGCTGCCCGCTGATCGCGGTCATCATCGAACTCTTTAGCTCGAGTCTGGCTTGTGACCAAAACAAAAACCCGTCCAGAGACGGGTCTTTGTTTTGGTAGCAGGGGCGAGACTCGAACTCGCGACCCCAGGCTTATGAGTCCTGTGCTCTAACCGGCTGAGCTACCCTGCCACGTCGCAGTACGACGTCAGCTTTCGTCGCGCCAAAACCAATAAAGGTTCCTTTTGGCGGACTGCAGCTTTGGCGACTGCTCCTATCCAGCTTTGCAAAACTGGGTTAGAAAACATGTTAAGCGCAAGCTCACAATGCGCGTGTCTGCGCGCATGGCAATGCGACTTGCGAACAGGGGAGATTGTAGCATGTTTTATATCTGTTGGCTAGGCTAGGGTATACTGAAAAAATGAAGACAATCACCATCTGCTCCAGCGCCAGCTTTTACAAGCAGGCCGTGGAGCTACAGGCACAACTTCAGAAAGTAGGCTATAAAGTAATCATTCCGTCCAATGCCGAGCTCATGAAAAAGACCGGTGATTTTAACGTGGATCATTACAAGACATGGTTTGACGATGCCAACGACTACCACAAGAAAACAGCGCTAATGCGCGCGCATTTTGACAAAGTGGCCGTGGGTGACGCCACGCTGGTGCTCAATTACGAGAAGCACGGCGTAGCGAACTACATCGGCGGCAACGTGCTCATGGAAATGGCGCTGGCGTTTTACCTGGGAAAACCCATCTTTATCCTCAATGAGATACCAGAGGAATCACCGTTTTTGGAAGAAATTATCGGCCTGGGCTCGGTGCCGCTGCACGGTGATATCCGCGCGCTAGGCAAGCTATTTCCGGCTTAGCCATTCGCACAGCGGGTGCCAGGCGGTGTAGTGGTTATTGATGGCGGTATACCCTGCGCTATTAATCTCGGCGGAACTGTGCTTGCCACCATCGAAACTTACGATAGTAAAAATAGGATAGCTAGACACGCCTCTTGCCTCAGCAAGCAATATGCCCTCGACAGGATGGGTAAATATTTTCTGGCCTGAAGAGTCTTGGTAGCAAATGATCTGGTGTAAGATTATGCGGCGATCTTTCAACGGCTTGGTAAGGCGTAAAAAGTCGGTGGGCGTGAACCACTGGTTGACGTATTTCATGTACGGGCCGGGAAACCCGTTGAGGCCGGGTATCTCCCACGTATCGTCGGTAACTACCAGAGGTTGTTTGAGCAAATCGAACGCCTGGTGGGCTTTGTGCTTGGCGATGGTTTCGCCTGAAATGGACTGGATTTCCTGCAGGTCAAGATTATGGCGCGTCACCGAGATGTCAAACTGTTTACAAACGTGTTTGGCCGTCAAAACCTTGTGATCATTGCTGGTAACGAATAGCAGCTGTTTCATACCAATTTAACTACCTTGGCGTTTATAAATTCATTATCTTCTTTGAAGGGCCTGGTTGGGTCGATGACAGAGCGCAGTGCCTGGGCAAACGTACCGTGGCTGACCACAAGGATTGTGCCGTAAGGCAAAGCTTGCAAGTGCTCATATGCCAGCCTGGCGCGCTCGAGTATGGAATCAACCGTCTCTATGTCTACGATGCCGTCCATATCCATATCGATGTCCCACGGCTTGCCTTGCAGCGAGCCGTAATTACGCTCCATGAGTAAACTGTTCAGCTCTACGTTGTCTGCCGGGAAGCCGATTTCTTGAGCCATAATAATGGCCGTTTCATGTGCGCGTACGAGTGGCGAACTTACGATGTGATCGATAGATAAAAGGGCTGCCTGGGCACCGGCAGCTTTGGCTTGCTGGCGGCCCAAAGCAGTCAATGGCGTATCCAGATGGCCGGCAAACACTTTGTCGATATTCGCTTGGCTTTGACCGTGCCGGACGAAGTATAATTTCTGCATAACCTATTAACCTAAGTATACGCATGAATATCGAAGTTGCACCAGGTAAATATGTTGTGGCGGTAAGCGGAGGGGTCGACTCGGTGGCTCTGTTGCATGCGCTGAAAAACCTGGCTGGGTTAAAGCTGGTGGTAGCGCACTTTGACCACGGCATACGGTCCGATTCGGCTGAGGACCGCCGGCATGTGCAAGCGTTGGCTCGGCAGTATAAGTTACCATTTGTATATGACAGGGCAGAGCTAGGACCCGAGGCTAGCGAAGCTGCGGCGCGCCAGGCACGCTATACGTTCTTGCGCAAAGTGCGCGCTTCCAGTGGCGCCCAGGCTATTATCACGGCACACCACCAGGACGACTTGCTCGAAACAGCCATCTTGAACCTGGTGCGCGGCACGCATCGCAAGGGGCTCAGCTCACTGTACTCGCAGGGCGATATTGTACGACCCCTGCTGCAGGTGCCCAAGCAAGAACTGATGACCTATGCCAAGGACCAAGGGCTCGTATGGCGTGAGGACAGCACCAACACCTACCAGAGATATTTGCGCAACTACGTACGGCATTCGCTGCTCAGGCGTCTGGCACCCGGGGAACGCCAAAAATGGCTCGATGTCATTACTCGGGCGCATCAGCTCAACCAAGAAACCGACATGCTGCTCACAAATATGCTGCACCTGCAATCAGCCAAAGGTCAGCTTGATAGGTTATGGTTTAGCGGCCTGGGCCATGCCGAGGCCATGGAGGTGATGGCCGCCTGGCTCCGGGCTCACGGGGTACGTGACTTTGACCGGCCGACGCTGGAGCGATTGGTGGTGGGTGCCAAGGTGTCGCCGCCGGGCAAACGCGTGGATGCCGTAAATGGGATACAATTAAGTGTACAGCGCCACCATTTGGCACTCGTGCCATTAGAGCGCTAGGCAAAGAAAAGTAAGGTATGTATAATATTTTCGTATGGATCCCGTTAGAACTCAAAAGAAGCTCCGGCCCGATAGATGTTTGAGATATATTAACGGGTTCACACACGTATCAAATGTAAGCAATATAAGCGAGTTCTAGACGGGATGGATAAAAAACCACTGAAGTATAACCGCAATCGGGGCAACAATAATCGGCGCGGAGCCAAAAATGCCGGCTTTATCGCTCTGCTGATTTTAGTTGGGCTTATTATCTTTGCTGCCTACAGTCAGCCAAGTACGCTCAAAGAAATACCTATCACCCAAGCTATCCAGCAGGCAAATGACGGCAATTACTCCAAGATCGTAGTGAATGATAACGGTGAACTGGATATTACCAAAAAGGGCGACAACCACCCCACGCTCAAGTCGTTTACTGAGCCCAATGCAACCCTGCAGGACGAGGGGCTAAAATATCCGCCAAAGGTAGAGATTGTGGCCAAACCGCAGTCGAGCAGTAGCGCATTATGGGTGACGCTTGCCTCAACGGTGCTACCGGTGCTGCTGATAGGCGGTCTGTTGTACTTCATGATGCGAAGTGCTCAGGGCCAGGGCAACCAGGCACTTAGTTTCGGCAAAAGCCGGGCGCGGCTGTATGGCAACGAAAAAGACAAGGTTACGTTTAGTAACGTAGCTGGTAGCGGTGAAGCCAAGCAAGACTTGCAGGAAGTTGTAGAGTTTTTGAAGTATCCCAAAAAGTTTTCGAGCATGGGTGCGCGGATACCCAAAGGCGTACTATTGGTCGGCCCTCCGGGTACAGGTAAAACCATGTTGGCTCGCGCAGTAGCCGGTGAAGCCAATGTGCCGTTCTTTAGCATCTCTGGCTCAGAATTTGTGGAGATGTTTGTGGGTGTTGGTGCTAGCCGCGTACGTGACCTATTTGCCAAGGCTAAAAAGAACGCGCCGTGCATCATATTTGTAGACGAGATTGACGCCGTGGGGCGTCGTCGCGGATCGGGCATGGGCGGTGGACACGATGAGCGTGAGCAAACCCTAAACCAAATATTGGTAGAGATGGACGGGTTTGAGCAAGGGCAAAACGTTATCGTGCTGGCTGCGACTAACCGCGCCGACGTGCTAGACCCCGCGCTGCTGCGTCCGGGCCGGTTTGACCGTCGGGTAAACATTGACCTGCCTGACCGCCAAGACCGCAAGGCCATTTTGCAAATTCACTTCGAAAAGAAACCTTTGGCCAAGGCGGTGGACGTTGACGCGCTAGCCGCCAAAACCGCCGGTAGCAGTGGGGCAGACTTGGCCAACATCGCCAACGAAGCTGCTATTATTGCCACCCGCAACGGTCATCACGAGATTGACAACAAGGATGTGACAGAAGCTTTTGAGCGCGTAGCCATTGGCCCCGAGCGCAAGAGCAAGGTCATGAACGAAAAAGAGAAGGAGCTGACGGCATACCACGAGGCTGGTCACGCCATCGTGGGCCATGTGCTGCCCGACAGCGACCCGGTACACAAGGTTACCATCATTCCGCGTGGTGGCACCGGCGGCGTCACGTGGTTTTTACCACCTGAAGACCGCGTGTACACCTCACTCATTGAGTTCAAGGACGTTTTGGCTCGCGCACTGGGTGGCCGCATTGCCGAAGAAGTGGTGTATGGCCACGACCGCATTACGACCGGCGGTGGCAACGATCTGCAAAAAGCTGCCGAGATTGCCCGCGACATGGTGGTAAACCAAGGCATGGGCAAGAAGCTGCGCGACCAGGTGTTCCACACAGACGACGGCATGATGCTCGAAAAGTTAGTACACGAGCGGGACTATTCCGACGAAACCGCCAAAGCTATTGATGACGAGGTGGAAGCCCTCATTACCGAAGCGGCCAATCGTGCCCGCATGGTTATCAAAGCAAATATGAAACACCTAGAAGCCCTCAAAAACAAGCTCATCGAAAAAGAAACGGTTGAAGCCGAGGAAGTTGCCGAAATACTCAAGGGTACCGCAATGCCCAAAACCGCCGCCTTGTATTAGGTCAACCCTGTATTTCAAACCTAAAAAATGCGACAATAGAGCAGGCGTAAGCGATTTACGCCTTGAGGGTAATTATGAAAAGTCCGCTCAGTAAATCCTCCAAATCTGCCGAAGACGCTCCTGACGATGGAGTTGTGCTCTTGCTACAGGTGCCACGCACCAACGACAAAAAGGAGCTGGCGGCCGAGCAAATGTTTGCGAGCTTGCACGGCTTGCTTACCATGCCCTCGGGCAAATTTCTGAAGTCGACCATCCGCGAGCGGCTTAGTTTCGAAATTGCCGTCATCGGTAAACGCATTGGCTTTTATGTGTGGGTACCGACCTACCTGAAAAGTTTTGTCGAAGAACAGATTTATGCCCAGTACCCAAACGTGCAAATATCTGATGTGCCTGACTACACCATGGCTCAAGAAAAGCACTTTGCCACTACGCTGGTGAGCGAGCTAAAACTCACGACGCCTGATGCTCTGCCCATCAAGACCTTCCAAAGTTTCGAGGTTGATCCACTGGCGGCCATCACGGCCACGCTTGCCAAATTTGAAGACGACGAAGAAGCTTGGGTGCAGCTACTTATCAAGCCGGCACCCAGCAACTGGCACAAACGTAGCGAACGGTATATTGCCGGTTTGCGCGGCAAGACCAACAGCGGTTCGACCAAGGGCCTGTTGGGCGCCCTGTGGGCCCCGCCGGAACCAGGCAAGGCCGAGGCCGTCAAGCTGACCGAATACGAGCAAGTACGGGCCAGCGGGGCGGAGACCAAAAGCCAAAAACTCGCCTTTGAGTCCCAGGTGCGTATTGTCTACCGCGGCAATGAGCACAATGAGGCTGCCAAACTGCGTCTGCAGTCTATCGTGGCCAGCTATAAGCAGTTCAACACCACGTACCTAAGCGGCTTTGAATCCAAAAAACTCGTGGACGACCCGTTCATTGTGGCCCATTACCGATCGCGGGCTTTTAATCGCGGTGGCTACACACTGAATATCGAAGAAGTGGCTACGCTGTATCACTTGCCGCACACCACTGTTGAGACACCATACATCCTGTGGGCTAACGCTCAGACAGCCGAACCGCCGGCCAACCTACCAGTGGTGACTCAAGAGTACAACCCCGAGCTCAGCCCCATTGCGGCTACCAATTTCCGCGGGCATAACACCATGTTTGGCCTGCCGCGCATTGACCGCGGGCGGCACCTTTACATCATTGGACAAACTGGTGTAGGTAAGTCAGGCATGCTGGAACTTTTGACCATTTCGGACATTTATAGTCCCTACGGGTTCGCGGTGATTGACCCACACGGCGATTATGCGCAGAGTGTGCTTCGGCGTATTCCAGCCGAGCGGACCGAAGATGTTATTTATATCAACCCGGCCGACACCGATTTTCCCATCGCCTTCAACCCCATGGAAGTGCTAGACCCCAAGCTTAAGACCCACACCGTTTCCGAGCTCATCGGAGTGCTCAAGCGCATGTTTGAAAGCTGGGGCCCGCGACTCGAGTACATTCTGCGCTACTCGCTTTTAGCGCTCCTGGACTACCCCGATGCCACCATGCTGGACATCACGCGTATCTTGACCGATAAGAAGTTTCGAGCAGATGTGTTGAAGTTTGTCGAGGACCCGGTAGTGCGCAACTTCTGGACGGTGGAATTTGCCAGCTGGAACGATAAATTCCAGGCCGAGGCGGTAGCGCCGGTGCTCAACAAGGTCGGTGCTTTTACGGCCAACCCACTGGTGCGCAACATCATCGGCCAACCCAAGAGCAGCTTTAACATCCGTCAGATTATGGATCAGCACAAAATCCTCATCGTCAACCTTAGTCGTGGACTGGTTGGAGAGGACAACGCAGCGCTTCTGGGTGCATTGCTGGTTACCAAGATTCAGCTGGGTGCCATGAGCAGGGCAGACGTGCCTGCCAGTGAGCGCACGCCGTTTTACCTATATGTCGACGAATTCCAAAACTTTGCCACCGACAGCTTTGCGACGATTCTTTCTGAAGCGCGCAAATATGGGCTGAACCTGACAGTAGCCAACCAGTACATCGCTCAGATGTCCCAAGAAGTGCGCGATGCGGTGTTTGGCAACGTGGGTTCTATAGTCGCCTTCCGTATGGGTGCCGATGACGCACGCAACATGATGCGCTACTTTGAGCCGAAGTTCGAAGAGTACGACCTGGTGCACATGCACAACCGCCATTTTGTTATCAGCATGACTATCGAGGGCGAAAAAGTACCGGCCTTTTCGGCAATTTCACTCAACCTACCCACCCAGACATTTGACTATACCTCACAGATCATCGAACGTTCGCGTCATCTGTATGCGGTCAGCAAAGAATATGTCGAGCGCTACGTGAGCGAGCGGTACTCACTGGGCGGCCCTACCGCCAAACTGGAATCTTCGCCACCGGTTGTACGTGCTCCTGCCAGTCAGCCGCTTCCCGTCGCCCCGGCGGGAGCCGTACCAGCCAGCCCGGCGGCCACGACGGAGTCGGTGCCTATGTCGGCTGAAGCACAACCTGCCGAACAACCGAAGCGCAAACGCCGCCGGCGCCGCAAAAAATCAGCCGATTCTCCTGCCGCCAGCAATGCTTCCACTCAGCCTCAGGCAGAGAAGGCGGTCGAGCTGGATGACGAGCATACCCTCAGGCTCCGTTAGAGCCAAAATCTATAAGTCAAGAGTATGTTTGGCGTGGTAACTGGTCTATACTAGAGGCAGTTTTACACTAGTTATGAACCCATCTGTACCTACTCCTACGAATAAAAAACGCCGCGTTCCGCTAACCAACATAGCCTTGCTGCTGATTGCCACTTCTTTCGTGGGGCAGCTGCTGGGTTTTTTGCGTACCAAGTTGGTAAACGGAAACTTTCCCGCGACGGGGCCGAACAGCACCGATGCCTACTTCGCTGCATTCACTATCCCAGATTTCTTCTTCTTTACCGTAGCCGCCGGCGCGCTGGGCGTAGCCTTTATGCCCGTACTCTCGGATCGTTTACATAAAGGGGACCGCAAGGGGATGTGGGAGCTGTCGTCGAGCCTTATGAATCTGTTGGCTATCATCATGGCGGTGGTCGGAATTATTATCTTTGTTTTTGCCGGTCCGTTGGTGCGTCACATCGTTGCCCCGAATCTCACGCCGCAACAGCTACACAATACGGTAGTCATTATGCGTTTTTTGGCGTTCAACCCATTGTTGTTCACCATATCGGGTATTTTTACCAGCGTGCAGCAGACGCTGGGTCGATTCTTTTTCTACGCCATTGCGCCCCTGTTTTACAACTTGTCTATCATCGCTAGTATTTATGTATTCAAGCACAATGTCGGCCTGGTGGGACTGGGTTTAGGTGCACTCATTGGTGCGATATTGCAGCTGCTCGTCGTCATGTTCGGGCTGATTAATACGCGGTTTCGCTGGCACCCGCGTATCTTGTGGAAGAGTCGCGACTTTCACGTTATCTTGCGCCAGCTACCCCCGCGCTCGCTGGACCAAGGTGTTGATCAGATCGAGAACATTGTCGAGACCAATATCGCTTCGCAACTGGGCCGCGGCAACATCACGTACTACAACAATGCATACATCTTGCACACGGCACCCATCCTGCTCATCGGTACGGCCATCTCTACCGCTGCGTTTCCGCGGCTTAACCAGCGGCTGAGTATGGGACGCCCAGACTTATTCCGACGTGACTTTCTGCGTATTTTACGGCTTCTGATATGGTTGGCGTTGCCTGTCATCGTCATATCGTATTTTGCACGAGGCTATCTGGCTCGCCTCATCTTTACGCGTGACTCGCCGGAAGTGTCGCTTATTTTTGGTTACCTGACCATGGCTATTTTCTTCCGCATTATTTATACGCTGGTGTCGCGCTGGTTCTACTCCCAAAAAGATACCAAGACCCCACTGTTTGTATCGGTGTTTACTATTGGCCTGAACGTGGCCCTCGCATATACGTTGACGCGCAAGGGTGCATACGGTGTTGCTGGCTTAGCGTTGGCGCAGTCCATTGTCGCCATGGTGGAGGTGGTTGTACTAGGTGCCATTATGTTTGTCCGCGATCGGCATTTGTTTGACGTAGCATTCTGGGCCGGCATCACCAAAATTATCTCAGTAACCGGCTTCAGTGTGCTGGCCGGCTGGAGTATTACGCGCATTTACCCACTGGGCGGAGCCGACCGCGGTATTATCACGCTGGGGTCAAAATTGTTTATCATTGCAGTCGTGGTGTTTGCGGTACACATTGCTGTATCGGCGCTGTTCAGTCTAGACGAAGTCCGCCCGTTTCTTGATCGGCTGCGGCGCATTATCCTAAAGCCCATCAAATTCGATTACTGATACTACCTCTGTTGTATCTGGTATAATGCAGGGACATGCATCAAGACCACATAAGAAATTTCTGCATCATTGCTCATATTGAGCAGCACATGAGACACCCGCAAGCGGGTTTCTCATCGCGCCGGCAAAAAGATGCGACTTTTTGTCGGGCTGCTCTTCCTGGCCGGAGGGCGAGATGAATCAATCGCACATAAGAAATTTCTGCATCATTGCTCATATTGACCATGGCAAGTCGACGTTGGCCGACCGGCTGCTGGAGTTGACCGGCACGGTCGAGAAGCGCGCTATGCGCGAGCAGCTGTTGGACCGCATGGACTTGGAGCGCGAAAAGGGCATCACCATCAAGCTCGCACCAGTGCGGATGAATTACAAAGATTACGAGCTGAACCTTATTGACACACCTGGGCACGTGGACTTTAGCTACGAGGTGTCGCGCAGCCTCGAGGCGTGCGAGGGGGCGCTGTTGGTGGTGGACGCCACGCAAGGCATTCAGGCTCAGACGCTGGCTAACGTGTACCTAGCCATGGCGGCCGACCTTACCATCATCCCCGTGCTTAACAAAATTGATCTGCCGGCGGCGGATGTGGAGCGGGTGAGCGCCGAAATCATCAACTTGCTGGGCTGTGCTCCGGCAGACATTTTGCACATTTCTGCCAAAACCGGGCAGGGGGTGGAGCAGGTGCTGGAGCGGATTGTCTCGGACGTACCGGCGCCGCGCGGCAGTGAGCACGAGGCGACCCGGGCGCTCATTTTCGATAGTTATTACGATGATTACCGCGGCGTGATTTTGTACGTGCGCGTGTTTGACGGTGAGATAAAGAAGAACGCTGCCATCAAAATGATAGCCACCGGTGCCGAAGGCTTGGCGCTTGAGGTAGGTGCGCTCAAGCCCGAGATGAATCCGAGCACCAGCATCCAGGCCGGCGAGATCGGCTACATTGTCACCAACCTCAAAACCACGCGCGACGCCAAAGTGGGCGACACCATTACGCTCGTAGCCCATGCGGCACACAACCCCTTGCCTGGTTATAAAGACGTGCAGCCGTTTGTGTATGCCGGCTTTTTCCCGGAGAGCAACGAGTTTTACCAAGAGCTGAAGGATGCCATCGAAAAACTTTCCTTGAGCGATTCGGCTCTGCAGTTTGCACCGGAAAACTCACCGGTGCTGGGCTTTGGCGTACGTATCGGTTTTCTGGGGCTGCTGCACATGGACATCGTACGTGAGCGGCTCGAGCGCGAGTACGACTTGGAGCTGGTCGTCACCAACCCATCCACCGACTACAAAGTAACGCTCATAAATGGCGAAGAGCTCGATATCAAATCGGCCAGCGATCTGCCCGACCCGGCGTCCATCCAAGAAATCCGTGAGCCGTGGATAAAAGGTGAAATCGTGGTGCCGCAGGACTACATCGGCCCGGTCATCCAGCTGATTTCGTCTAAACGAGGCCTGCAAAAAAACGTGAGCTATGTCGACCAGCGGGCACTCATCAGTTTCGAGGCGCCGCTTGCCAACCTGCTGACCGATTTTTATGACCAGCTCAAAAGCATCACGTCGGGCTACGGCAGTTTCAACTACGAGCTGGACGATTACCGAGCCGAAGATTTGGTTCGGCTAGACTTTTATGTCGCCGGCGAGAAAGTCGATGCGCTTTCGCTCATGGTGCACCGCTCTGAAGCGCAAAGCCTGGGCCGCGAAACGGTGCAAAAACTCAAAGACATCATCCCGCGTCAAAACTTCCAGGTGGCACTGCAAGCTGCCATTGGCGGCAAGTTTATCGCCCGTGAGGACATCTCTGCCTATCGCAAAGACGTAACCACCGGGCTGTATGGCGGTGACGTGTCGCGCAAAAAGAAAGTACTGGCCAAGCAGGCAAAAGGCAAAAAACGCATGAAACGCTTCGGAAAGGTAGATATCCCGAGTGAAGCTTTCACTGTCCTCCTCAAGCGCGATTAGTCATGCTAGAATGAGCATCATGAGCTCCCCGGACATTCGAAAAGCAGCCGCGGTAATCATACATGATCGCAAGTTGTTGGTGTCGCGTAGCCATGGCAAAGATTATTTCGTTGCTCCTGGAGGTAAATTGGATGGCGATGAAACATCGTCGCAAGCCTTGGTGCGAGAGCTAAAAGAGGAGCAGGGAATCGATATCGACCCCGCTTCATTAAGCCTCCTCGGCACGTTCTCGGCGATTGCGAAAGGCCATGAAGCGGAGCAGCAGACCGTGGAGATGGTCGTATATGTCGTGCCGTCTTACCAGGGAGAATTATCACCACATGCAGAGATTGCGGAAAATCGTTGGGTGAATTCACAGACGGACGATATCGAGCTTGGCTCGATTTTTAAACACGAAGTGATACCTCGCCTTCACGAAGCTGACCTAATAGACTAGTGCCGTGGTGTTTTGAAACTCTGCAACAACCGCGACTAACACCAGCTTGCATGTTAGATAACTAACGGCGCCTTTCACGGTGGGCCGGTACCATAGTATTGACCATACGAAACGAAAGGAGGCACCTTTGGAACATCTGACAGAGGATGGCGTAAAGGCCCTGCTCGCCGAAAAGCCCACCGCGCCCGCAGTTACCATATACGTCCCCACACACCGCTCGGCTACGCCTCCGCACATGACTGAGGACCAAATCCGTTTTAAAAATCTTATACACAAAGCTGTCGACATCATAAAAAACCGTGAAGATGGCAAAGATGTGCAAAAACAGCTGTGCGACCAGCTGGAAGCATTGCTGGACGACAAAAACTTTTTGGAAGGCCAGACGGAGGGGATGCTCGTGTGTGCGCGTCCGGGCAAAAGCACGATATTTCACCTGCCTATCGACACCGAGGAGTACGTAGCGGTGGATACCCATTATCACTTAGCTCCGGTGTTTGGTTTGCTGCACGATGCGCACGAATATTATGTGTTGGTGGTGGCGCAGCACGAGCCGGCATTTTACAAGGGTGATATGTACGGGCTACATCCGACCAAGCTCACGTTGCCAAAAACGGTCGAAGAAGGCTTGCAGATAGACGAGATGAATCAAAAAAGCGAGCAACAACGGAGCGCGGGGGGCGACACCGGTGGTTTTAACGGGCGGGGTGGAGCGAAAAACCCGGCTGAAGAAGAGCGCCAACGTTTCTGGCGCATGATCGATCAGCTCATCCTGAACAAGACAGACGCCAAGCTGCCGCTTATCTTGGCTGGGGTAGAGAGCGAACTGAGCGAATATCGCGAGCAGAGCCATTACCCTCATGTGTTGCAGGACATAATCACGGGGAGTTTTAGGGGCGCCAACCTCCACGAGCTGTTTGCCCTGGCCCAGCCCGTAATCCGCACAGAAATCGTGCAAAAAGATCACGACCAGATAGTAGAACAGTTTGAGCGACTAAAGGGAGAAAACGAGACGCGGGTCGGCCGCACCGTTGCTGCAATTTCTGATGGCGCACAGGAGGGGCGGGTAGATACATTGCTGCTGGCCATGCTGCGGATAACTACCGATACCATCAAAGACGATACGCGTGCAGTGCCGGTCATAACATTTCCCGAAGTAGAAGAATCTAGCCAGGCACTGCATGACATCGCCAGCACGGTGTGGGCGGCTGGCGGCCACATTATAAATATTGAGCAAGATGCAATGCCGGACGGTTTAGTGGCGGCAGCTATCTTTCGCTACTGACCTCTGGTGTGGATACTCATTTGACGCTATAATGGTACGTAATGAGTGATTCTGACCTTGCCGCCCACATCGGCCAAAAATTGGCGGCGTACAAGCCGTCTATCGAAACGATTGCCCTCATCCGCGAAACCCCAATCTTGCTGCTCGTGGGCGTCTCGGGAGCCGGCAAAGACAGTCTCAAGCACAAGCTGCTCGACACCGGTCGCTACCATCACATTGTGTCACACACTACCCGCGCGCCTCGCATGAACGGTGAGGTGCTAGAGCAAGACGGACGCGAATACCACTTCATCAGCCTGGCCGAGGCCAGCATCATGCTCGACCAATATGCGTTCGTCGAGGCCAAGATGTACAGCGGAAACATCTATGGCACCAGCGTTGCAGAGATCCAGGAAGCCCACGATACCAACAAAATTGCCGTTACCGACGTGGAGGTACAGGGGGTGGCTGAGTACAAAGGGCTAGCCCCAGACGTCAAAGCAATTTTCGTGCTGCCTCCCAGCTATGATGTCTGGCAGGACCGCCTCTTGTCGCGTTACGGCGACACCATTGACGACACCGACTACGCCAAGCGCATGGCCACCGCCCGAGTGGAGCTAGAAAAAGCCCTCACAAGTAACTATTTCTTTTACCTTATTAACGACCAGCTCGACGAAGCAGTAGGGGCCGTAGAAGCTTTTATGCGCGATAACACCATCGACCCCGATGCACAGAAGCGTGCCCGCCAGGTAGCTGAAGAGCTACTGGAGCGACTCAAGCTGCAAATGCCCGCACCTCCCGTGGCGTAGGTTCTGGCACTCTTGATTCCCGAGTGCTAGAAGGTTATAATTCGCACTATGACAGAGAGGCAAAAGCAGATACTTTCTGCCGTTATCGAACAGTACGCCGAGGTGGCGAGCCCCGTGGGCAGTAGCCTCCTGGCTAAAGTGTTCAACGTGTCTTCGGCTACCATCCGGGCCGAGATGGCAGAGCTGGAGCGGCTAGGCTATATTCAGCAGCCGCACACCTCTGCCGGCCGCGTACCCACCGACAAAGGCTACCGGCTGTATGTCAACAATCTTAGCGAAAGCAAAGTTGAAACTTCTGTGGAGCGCCGTGCCGAGCGGGCACTTGCTGCCCGCGTGCAGGCAGGTGCTGCCCCCGAGCGACTTATTCGCAACGCGGTCGATACGCTCGTAGAGCTCACGCACAACTTAGGCCTCGCCACCATTGGCAACCAGCTATACATGAGCGGCCTGTCCAACCTCTTTGGGCAGCCCGAGTTTATGCATCCCGGCCAAGTACAGCAAGTTGCCGGACTGCTTGACAACCTCGAGCCGTGGCTTCGCGAAGCCGCGCCCAACGAACCGCTCAGTGTCTACATTGGCCAGGAAAACCCTATCGGCAGGGCAGCTGGCTGCAGCCTTATCATCAGCCGCTTCCGCAGTCCGTTTTCCGACCGCAGCTATGTGGGTGTGCTGGGCCCGACACGCCAGAGCTACCGCGATGTCATGAATCTGGTGCAACGCGCCGGCCAAGAACTCGAAGAGGTTCTGTATGACTGACACGCTTGAGCCTGAAACCCTACGACTCATAGCTGCCATACCGACGCCAGGTGATCGGAATGAGATTCGGGTACCAGGTGAATGCCCCCTAGCTTTTGACGCCAGCGGAACCCGAGAATCTTGCTTTGAAACAGCAGCACTAAGCCGTGGTGTGGCACAAGCTCTGCGGGACGGTCGAACAGGGGTAGACCTACAAACGGCAAATCAACTTGCTGCCGAGGCGATATTCCGCGACCCAATCAGAATGAGCCAATATGCCAGGTGTCTTCTCAATAGAGCATCCGGGCAATGCCTTGTCTACGATGCCGGAGAGCAGAGAGATAGGACCGAACAGGAAATTTTAGACCACTGGAGGTCTTCTAATGGATAAGCCAAAAGAACCGGCTGATGATAAAAAAGTCACCGAACTGCAGCAGCAGATTGGTGAGCTAACTGAAGCACTGCAGCGCGAGCGGGCCGACGCTACCAACATGCGCCGACGCCACGAGGAGCAAATTGCCAGCCTGCGTACTGCCGTCAAAGCCAACGTGATACGTGACCTGCTGCCGGTCATCGACAACTTTGAGCGGGCTCTCAAGCATGTGCCGAAAGATATCGAGGGCAATGACTACATCAAGGGCGTCAACGCCATTGTTGCCCAGTTTGAAAAAACCCTGGCTGACATGGGTGTCGAAAAAATCAAGACTGGTGGCGAGCCGTTCGACCCGCGTTTCCACGAAGCTGTCAGCATGGAAGAAGGTGACGGCACGCAGGAAATCGTCAGCGAAGAGCTTCAAGCGGGCTACAAAATCGGTGATGACGTTATCCGCCACGCCATGGTGAGGGTAAAACTAGCGTAGCGGGATATACACATCATGAGTAACGACCTGAAGTTTTGGGTTTCGCGAATAGTACTTAGCATATTTGTAGCGCTTGACGTTGCATTACTTGGCCGAATACCCATGGTTGCAGCCGAGCCAAATCGACCACACTTGCGCCTTACTATCGTTTTGTTTTTGATAAGCTTGCTGCTAAGCATGTCGGTAGCAATGTACTACTATTACGCAAAGTCTCGGCGCTGGGAAAGCTCACATAAAAGCCAGGACCAGATTGCCCTCGAATCCCTCGCCAAGATAGGCCGGCAGCAGAATAGGAGGTAACCATGCCCTCGAGCGTAGAGCATTGCTTGCCGTGTGCTTTTGACCCAGAAGTACCGGCAGCTGTAGAAGAATGTGCGATCGAAGATAACCTGGTCGTTGCGCACGTCGGAGCGCTAGCAAGCCCTGACACCCCCCATGGTGCCATGCCACACGCGGGCATAGCTGCTGTTCGAGCGATGGCAGCCAAGGAATGTGCTTTGTCTATCTACGAAGGCAGATGCCCACTCTTTACCTATGCGCTTAATAGGGAGAGTGGAAGGGCCATCATCGTCCGAAAGCTCACAAGCGCTTCCTAGTACTCTTGAGGATCATGCCAAAACGGCCTTTTGCATTATTTGGTACGCCAATCAACACCAGTTGATACAAAGCTAGCACTCTTGACATGAGACTGCCAATTTTCTATGCTAAACTAGTATTAGCACTCTACGTAATACAGCGCTAACTTAAAATACAATACCCGTGTCGCAGTAGCTTTGCCCTTCTGTCGGTATTGCATGAAGATGCAGTGCAAGGAAGAGCGAAGCACAGAGCAAGGCGTACAGGTAGTACGTCGCGCGAGTACTGGAGCTCTGACGCCGCAATGCACTTCAAGCAGCGCAGGTGGCGAGCTAGCTCGACAGCAGGTGCTGCGGTGCAATAGTGAAAGGAGAGCAAAGTGGCAAAGATTATCGGAATTGACTTAGGTACTACCAACTCGGCAATGGCTGTGATGCAGTCTGGCAAGCCGGAGATTATCGCCAACAGCGAAGGTGCCCGCACCACCCCAAGCGTCGTGGCGGTCAACAAGAACAAAGAGCGTCTGGTGGGCCAGGTGGCGCGCCGCCAGCAGGTCACGAACCCCAAGAACACCATTTATGAAGTAAAGCGTCTCATTGGCCGCAACTTTAGCGACAAAGAGGTCCAGCGCGACCTCAAGCTGATGGGCTACGAAATTGTCAAAGCCGGCAATGGCGTAAAGGTCAAGATGGCCGACAAAGAGTACAGCCCTGAGGAAATCAGCGCCATGATTTTGGGCAAGCTCAAGGCCGACGCCGAAGCCTTTCTGGGTGACAAAGTCACCGAGGCGGTCATTACCGTACCGGCATACTTTGACGACTCACAGCGCCAGGCTACCAAAGACGCCGGCAAGATTGCCGGGCTTGAGGTCAAGCGCATTATCAACGAGCCGACTGCGGCCGCCTTGGCCTACGGCCTCGACAAAGAAAAGGCCGATGAAAAGATTGCCGTTTACGACCTGGGTGGTGGTACGTTTGACGTATCCATCCTGGAGCTAGGCGACGGCGTGTTTGAAGTAAAAAGCACCAATGGTGACACCCACCTGGGTGGTGCCGACTTCGACCGCGTCATCATCA
>DASZYT010000016.1:0-22298 GCA_035545275.1 Saccharimonadales bacterium (SeqCode)
ATCCGGGCGATAGCCATAGCTTTAAGGAAACCGAGCAAATCTTAGCCTTGCCGGTGCAGGCACCATGGGGCAGCACCATACATGCCATACGGCTAGCCCTCGAGCTCAAGCCGAAATACGTCATACCTATTCACGACTGGCACTGGAGCGACGAAGCTCGGCAACAAATGTATGAACGCTTTGAGAAAGTGTTCGGTAGTAATGGCATCACCTTTTGCAAAATGAAGAGCGGCGAACCGGTCGTGCTGGAGGTCTAACATGGATAGCGGCGTCAAACTCAACACCAGTAAAAGCATGCCTGCTGTCGGGTTCGGCACGTGGAATATTGAGGCGAGCCAAACTGCCGATGCGGTTGGCGAAGCGCTTAGGGCAGGCTATCGGCTGATTGATACTGCCAAGCTTTATGGCAACGAAGCGGGTGTGGGCGAAGCGGTACGCAACGCCCACATTCCGCGGGAAGACATTTTTGTAACCACCAAACTGTGGAATGACGACCAAGGGTATGATTCCGCACTGCAAGCCTTCGACACGTCCCTCGCACGGCTTGGTTTGGAATACATAGACCTGTATCTTATTCATTGGCCTGCCACAGACGAGCGGTCTGACTCGTGGCGTGCCTTATGTGAAATCTACCGCAGCGGGCGGGCCAAAGCCATAGGCGTGTCGAATTACAACATCAACAATCTGCACGAGGTTTTTGAGCTTAATGATGTCATACCGGCGGTTAACCAAATAGAGTTCCACCCGTTTAACTTTGGCTTTCAAAAGGCAACGGTAGAATTTTGCAATCGGCATAACATAGTGGTTGAAGCCTACAGCCCGCTTCGGCGCTTTGCGGGTGAGGGCAATGGTGTTATTGAGCGGGTTGCCCAAAAGGTAGGGCGCCCGGCATCACAAGTCATTTTGCGGTGGTGCATCCAGCATGGCACGGTGCCGTTGCCGCGCTCTACCAACCCCCAACATATACAGGAAAACTTCCAGGTTTTAGACTTTCAACTTAGCGATGAAGACATGCACGCAATAGATGGCGTAAGTGCCTAGATTGAACACATTTATTGTTCAAAAATACTGCTCTCGTATAAGAGGTGAAGGTGATACAATGTAGTCACTATGAAGTCATTTCCCAAAAGTTTTCTGTGGGGTGCCAGTACGGCTGCTCACCAAGTAGAGGGCGGTACGCATAACCAGTGGAGTGTATGGGAACTAGAGCACGCGACTGAGCTAGCTAAACATGCCAAAGAGCGTGTCATGACCACGGCCAAAGCGGCGGGTCATACACTGGACTGGAAGGCAATTGCGGCCAAAGCCAGCAAGCCCGAAAACTATGTGTCGGGTAGGGGTGTCGACCACTATCGTCGTTACGAGGAAGATTTTGATTTGCTCGAAGAGCTCAACCTTAATGCGTTTCGCTTTAGCATTGAGTGGTCACGTATTGAGCCAGAAGAAGGTGCCTGGAACGCGGCCGCCATCGAACACTACCGTGCCTATATAAAGAGTCTGCGAAGGCGCAACATTGAACCCATAGTCACGCTGTGGCACTGGACTGTACCGGTATGGTTTAGTGAGTTGGGAGAATTTGAGAAAGCTACCAACTTGAAATATTTTGAGCGCTTTGTGCAAAAAATGGCCGACGAATTTGGCAACGACTTGCGCTACGTTATTACGCTTAATGAACCGGCCGTGCATGTGCTATTGAGCTACTTGTGGGGTGCCAGGCCGCCGCAGCAACGGAATGTGAAGATGGCTCTACGCGTATTCTGGAATTTGGCTCGGGCTCATAAATCTGCCTACGCTATTCTCAAACAAAAGAATATCGCGCTGCGCGTAGGCGTGTCATACGCAATTGCCAATGTGCAGCCTAAACGTGCCGGCAGCATTCTGCATGGTATCTCCGCCAAATTAGCGGCCTACGTCTCCAGCTGGTGGTTTTTGAATCGCATTAAGCGCCACCAAGACTTTGTGGGCGTAAACTATTATTCCACGGAATACAAAGATGCCAGGCCATACCAAAACCAAAACCCGTCGCATCCGGTCAACGATCTGGGGTGGTACATGGAACCGGAAGGTTTGTATCCTATGCTCACCCAGGTCTGGCGCCGCTACGGCAAGCCTATTATCATTACCGAAAATGGCGTAGCAGATAGCAGGGATCAATATCGTCGCTGGTGGCTCGAGCAAACCATGCTGGCCATGCAAAAGGCGCTCAGCGACGGCGTAGACCTGCGCGGCTATTTGCACTGGAGTCTACTGGATAATTTTGAATGGGATTACGGCTGGTGGCCGGAGTTTGGCTTGGTGCATGTCGATAGAGAGCATGGCATGAAACGCGAAATACGCGACAGTGCCCACTGGTATGCGCGATACGTTGCCCAACAACAAAAGAAATAGATAATCATAACCTTGACAAAATGCAAATATTTTGCTAATGTTTAGTTTGTGAGTATCAAAACACAAATAAAAAAACTAGAGCAATACGAAGTAAAACACCGCAGCGGCATGGAGCGTCTGTGCACCATAGTACTGGCGGCGGCAACCATCTTTGCGACGATTGACGTAAGTAGGGAAGCGGCACGCCAGCTGAAAGACGCGTTTGTGCAACCTGCCTTTGCTATCAACTCAGCTGCCGAAAATGAAGTAGTACGCATGCCGGTCAAGTTTGATGAAGGTGTTCGCGCCACCTCAGTAACAGGACTATAACTCCAGAAAAGGGCTAATTATATGGAAAAAATTTATAAAGTCACACATCTTGGCGGAAAGTCCCACGACCCACGTGTGGCCGAGGCACCCAAGCGTCCTCACTCTGAGAATTGGAACGTACCATTTAGAGAACACGGCAAACTTACACGCCGCGGTCGGCTGGCGCGTGGGATTGCCATGTTTTTGCTACCATCTGCCGTGACCGTTGGCATTATGGCTGCAGAGAGCGGCTCTGGCTCTGGGCACGAAAAGCCAGCGGCTGCTACAGCCCGTGCACATACTTCCGGTACTCCTGAATCGTCCGACATCGGCGGTTTTATAGATTTGTCGGCGCCGCACAAGCAGATAAATGCTAAGCCGGGCGACAACATTTCTAAGATTGCTGCTACAGAGCTACCGGACATGAATAACACGGCAGCAACCAATATGATCACTGATGCGATCATGAAGCAGTACGGCATCAAGGATAAGGATCAGGCACAGATAGTCCAGCCTGGAGAAGGGATTCCCCTTCCGGAATACGCTCAGCCCGGCGAGGGAGTGATAGAAGTGCCAGGTGTTCCGGCAAATCCAAATAGCGCAACGGCTCAGTAAAAGTACGCTATATATTGTGGATTGGGTAAAAACACTTATAAAACTGTGGAAAAGTGGTGTCAAGAACACCACCTTTTCTATATAAAATGGCTTGCAGTGGGTGGTTGTGGGTAGTACACTCATGACAGTGGGTAGAAATGGAAGACAAACCACCTTCCAACAAAACAAAAACCACTAGCAACTTAAAGGATACCAATGGCCACGGTAGACTACTTCGAACGAAAACTTGACGACAAGCGGCGGTTAACCATACCGACCGAACTTCGTGACAAGTTTAAGAGCGGGGCAGTCGTAACCCGTGGATTTGGCAAGTACCTGCACCTGTATCCCAAAGATGTTTGGGACAACATGGTAGAACCGCGTCTGGATGGCGACATTCTGGACGAGCGCATTGCAGACCTGAACGTACAGTTTCGTATGGGCAAGGTCGAGCAGGGCCTGGACGGCAAGCAGGGACGTATCATGCTCGAGCAACATTTGCTGGATTATGCTGGCATTACTCGAGATGTGGTAGCCGTAGGCGTCGGTCGATACTGGCGTGTGCTGGCAGCCGAAGAAGCCAAATAACCTTTTTGTTGGAAGCCCTTTAACAACCAAACCGATTACCAAACCACAAACTCTCTCAACCTATCTTTGGCTGGGAAGAGCAGCCCGAGCAAAAGTTGCACTTTTTGCCCGGCGCGATGAGAAACACTGAAAAGGTGTCTCATATAAGTCTCGAGGTTAGCTAATCGGCAGTCAACAAGTGGACGAGGGCCCACTTAAAAAACCCTGGCACCTTTCTCTTAACACCTCCCAAAACTCCACCTCACACATAAGTCTCTCAAACTTTGATTACTGAATGGTAAGAAGTTTTAAGATTTTTCAAATCTTGTTACAACCTTCTTTACATACACGTTCAGTAATCTCCACAAAAACAAAAACTACAAAAAAACAAAAAGTTGGCTGTCGGTTAGGTGACCTTGTTATATCGCAAGCTTTCAAAACAAAAGCCAGCGCGAACAAAAACAAAAATCACCAAAACAAAAACAAAAAGACGGATGCACAATAACGACCAAAATACGTTGCACGTTCCAGTATTGTTGGATGAAGTGCTCAACGTACTCGCGCCCAAGGCAGGGGATTCATACCTCGATCTGACGGCCGGCTACGGCGGGCATGCCTCGACGGTGCTGGAAAACACACACGCATACGGACAGGCAGTGCTGGTAGATCGCGATCAAAACGCGGTTGACCGACTGCAAGAACGTTTTGCGGGCAACGGAGTGCAGATTGTACGAGATGATTTTCTGGGTGCCAGCCATACGCTGGTGGTCGCTGGAAAACATTTCGACATGATCTTGGCCGATTTGGGCGTATCGTCACCGCACCTTAACGAGGCAAACCGTGGTTTTGCGATTGGCCAATCGGGGCCGCTCGATATGCGCATGGACCAATCCCAGCAGCTGACTGCCGACACTGTCGTGAATACGTACAGCGAAGCAGAGCTGACCAGGATTATTCGTGAGTATGGCGAAGAGCCCAAGGCGAGTCAGGTTGCACACCTGATTGTGCGCAACCGGCCGATTGCGACGACGACCGAGCTGGCGGCACTTGTTGCCAAGGCTTGGCCCGGCCATAGCAGGGTACACCCTGCGACGCGAACCTTTCAGGCGCTCCGTATCGCCGTCAACGACGAACTTGAGCAACTAAAGGCGGCACTACCAATCTGGATTGATTTGCTCGAGCCAGGCGGCAGGTTGGCTGTCATTAGTTTTCATAGCCTAGAAGACCGGTTGGTAAAGGCAGCATTCACCGAAGCGGGTGGCGACCGCTATGACGCGAGCCTACGAGTGCTGACCAAACGGCCCATCACGGCCAGCCCACACGAAAATGTTTTTAATCCGCGAGCACGAAGCGCTAAGCTTCGGGCCGCAGTGAAAATAAAAAGGAAAGGAAGCTAGCCCCATGCCTATTCAGGTAAAAAGCAGCTCCCGCACGTACAAGGTACACGTAAAAGTAGTTTAGACTACTTCTCAATAAGCCTTGTACAAAGCTAAGGCAGGCGCCCCAAATAGGCGCCTGCCACCAAGCAAAACAAATACAAAAATAAACAAGAAAAAACGCATATGACCTATTCAAGTTCACTGGCAATGAGCCGTTCGCGCCTCACCGCGCGCAACCAGAATGCCATCAGTTTTCGCCCTACGGAGCGTACGCTGGGGCCAGTCAGTAACACTATCGTACTTATAGTGTTAGCGTGCTTGCTCGGTCTGTTATATCTGACGCAAATTACCAAGACCGATGCGTACGGCTATACCATTAACAACCTTCAGCAACAGCAGGCACAGCTCAAGTCTGAGCACGATGATCTGGAAGTGGCTTCGGCGCGCTTGCAGTCAGTTGACCGTGTGCAGAACAGCTCTACGGCCAAAAACATGGTGGCAGTGGCTCCCAGTGCGACGCTTAATCAATAATAGCCTTTATCGTCCCGACGTTATAAAATAAACATATGGGTTTTGCAACGAACACGCCGGACCATGGCGCTATTCGACGTCTGCGCATCTGGTATGGACTCATTGTGGTGATACTGGCAATTTTTGGTATCCGCTTGTTTTATCTGCAGATTATCCGTTATGACCACTACCACGCGGAAGCGTTACAGCAACAGTTCAAAGACTACCAGATACCGGCAGAGCGGGGGCTGATTGAAGCGCACGACGGCGGCAAGGTAGTACCGGTGGTACTGAACCAGACGCTGTACACACTATATGCCGATCCGAAATTCATCAAAGACCCACATGCCGATGCGGAGTTTGTGGCGAGCAGTATCGGGGGCGATGTTAACACCTACGAAACGGCTATGAAGCAACCAAATCGATATGATATCTTGGCCAAAAAACTGACCGAGAGTCAAAAAAACAAGCTCATGGCCGCCAAAAAACCGGGCTTGGACGTAGAAACTCACGTGTACCGCACGTATCCTGACGGCGATTCGGCTGCTCAGGTACTTGGCTTTGTGGACGACAACGGCCAGGGTAAATATGGCATTGAGCAGGTGCTGAACAGCCAGTTGGCCGGCAAACCGGGCCTTTTGAAGGCGATCACCGATGCGCAGGGCGTGCCGCTACCCGCCAACAAAAATAATGTGCAAATACCTCCTACAGCAGGCAAAGATGTGGTGCTGACGCTGGATATGTCCATGCAACACCAAGTAGAGAACATTTTGAAGCAAGGTCTCCAAAAGGCTCACTCCAAAGCCGGTAGTGCCATTGTGATGGACCCAAACACGGGCGCGATTGTGGCGATGGCCAACTATCCTTTTTATGACCCTTCGCAGTACTACAACGTGACCGATCCATCGGTCTTTAATAATCAAGCTGTCGCGGACGAGTTTGAGCCGGGCTCCATTATGAAAATACTCATGACCAGCACAGCGCTAGACCAAGGGACTATCCAGCCCGACACAACATATCAGGATAGCGGATCGGTGACGGTTGATGGCTTTACGATACGCAACGTAGAACCGCTGCCCAGCTCCACCATATCAATTAAAGTAGTCTTGGAACTTTCGCTCAACACCGGTGCAGTGCACATGCTGAAAACGTTAGGGGGAGGCGATATTAACTCGCAGGCCCGCAACATCTGGCACGATTACATGGCAAACCGCTTCCAGCTGGGCAAGCCTACCGGCATTGAGCAAAGCTACGAGGCGAGCGGCTCCGTGCCAGATCCAAACAAGGGCTACGCACTGAACCTGAAGTATGCCAACACCTCGTTCGGGCAAGGTGTGTCGGTGACGACCTTGCAAATGGTGTCAGCATTATCCTCGATAGTCAACGGCGGCACCTACTACCAACCGCACCTGGTGGATGGCTATATGGACAACAACGGCAACTTGCAAAGTATACCTCCCAAAGTGGTACGCAAAAACGTGATAAAGCCGAGCACGGCCCCCGAGATAGAGGGGCTCATGGAGTACGTCTTTACGCGCAACCATTATGTCTACAACTCCAATGTGCACCCTGGCTTTATAGAGGGTGGCAAAACCGGTACGGCACAGGTGGCATCTGGTACCGGGGGCTATTCGGACAGTAAGTATAACGGTACGTTTTACGGTTTTGTGGGAGTGCACAAACCGCAGTACACCATCATGGTGTTTATGCAGACGCCAAATCTACCCAACTATGAATATGCCGGCACCGAAGCGGCGCCCATCTTTGGCTCCATTGCCGACATGCTCATCAACAACGGTTACGTAACGCAATAATTAGATCTTGAAAAAGCGGCTCATTTTTACAAGTGGGCGATATAGGCGATAGACGGGTCGCAGAGGTATGTCGACGGTAGTGCCCCTAACAAGAGTGGTGCCGCCAAATTTTTTCTTGAAAGCGGTAAAGCCGTGCCATGGGTGATCTGCCGAAGCATCGTCAGGTGCGATACCAAACAGATCTACCGCTGTCATACCGGCCCCCTTGGCGTTCATCATGGCTTGCCACAATAACAAGGCAGAAGCATTGGTGGCGCGGGCTTCGGGGAGGGAGGCCGCGTAGGTATAGGTCGCAACACCGTGGTAGTAATGCATGACCGCGCTGGCAATAGGCTTGCCGTCTTGCAGGGCGAGCTCGAGGTGCATCATGCCGGTAGGCATAAGGGTCTGCGCCTGCTTTACAAAAAAATCTCGACCGTAAAAACGTGCCTGGCTGCGCTCTGACACGACCTGCAGCATGTCTACAAACACATCTATGTCAGCCGGGTCGGTAGAGGTTTTAAACGTGAGCATGTGTTCACGTTGATTTTTGCGGATATAGCTGCGGGTGGATTGCGATACGTGCGCCAATATGTCGTCTGCGGCAGGGGTGAGGTCTACCATCATGGTCAATTCTGGGTTCATCTGGTGGGGTGCCTTGGCGAGCTTGACGTCTTTGGCGGGGACAAGGGTGGACGGGTCGATAGCCGTAGGCAGCCCATAGGGCTCCAGGCGTATCCAATCGACGCCTATCTCACGACCGTACGCGACAATAGCTGTCAGCGCATCGGCAAACTTATCGCTGTGGGCCACAGTGGGGCCGTACGGCGCGAGCAGGTAGGTGCCTAGCCGTGACGAGCGCTCCACCAGCAGGCATGACCACCCGCTACCCCGTAAAGCATGGGTTTTGTAGCCCAGAGCTTGCTGGAAAGTATCCCATTCGGCCGACTGCAGGAAAGATGCCCCAAGTGTGCGTTGGTGGGCATTCCACGCTGTGTCGTTATGTGTGTTTGAATCGGCCATAGCAAAAGGGTATATCCGGTCTTATGATAGCACATGGTTATGGCCCTCTGTGGTATACTAAAAAGAAAGTTTTTATGTCCACAACTATCCATTTAGCTCTGCAAACTCCTACTATTACCCGCATTTTGGTGCTCGGCTTTTTTGGATTCTTTGTGAGCATGCTTATTACGCCTATTTATACGACGTTAGCTTATAAGTATCAGTGGTGGAAAAAGCCCCGCACCACGACGTGGACGGGCGAAACGGCCACAGTTTATAGCCAGCTTCATGCCGAGAAACACAAACGTAACATACCCAATATGGCGGGCATTGTCTTTGTGGTGGCTATTGCCGGGGTAACGTTGAGTGCCAATTTGGTGCGGAGCCAAACCTGGTTGCCGCTGGCCGGCATGCTAGCGAGTGGGGTAGTGGGTTTTATCGATGACTGGATGAACATACGGAGCAATGGCCACGGCATAGCCGGTATGCGGGCCATATCAAAGTTTGGTCTGTATAGCGTGGTGGCGTTGGTTGGTGGCTGGTGGTTTTACGAAAAATTGGGCGTGCACAGCATATTTATACCGGGGTTACACCAGGTAACTCTCGGAATCGCGGTGATTGTATTGTTCTGGTTTGTGGTGGTGGCCACGGCGAACTCGGTCAATATTACCGACGGCCTGGACGGCCTGGCAGGCGGCCTGCTGGTATCATCATTCCTCACCTATACCATCATCACCGCCATCGAAGGGCAATATGCGCTCTCGGCTTTCTGCTTAACCATCGTGGGCGGTCTGCTGAGCTACACGTGGTTTAATATTTATCCGGCTCGGTTTTTTATGGGAGACGTGGGATCCTTTGCGCTTGGCACGGCACTGGGCATCATTGCCATGCAGACCGATACGATATTTGTGCTGCCGGTTATTGCGGGAGTGTATGTGGTAGAGACGGGCTCGGTCATCATCAATCGTTTATCCAAAAAGCTCCGCCACGGCAAAAAAGTGTTCCAATCGTCTCCTATACATCATCATTTTGAAGCTATCGGCTGGCCGGAAACAAAAGTGACGATGCGCTTTTGGATCCTCGGCCAGATCGCCAGTGTGCTCGGACTGATTTTGTTTATTGTCGGAAGGTACGGGTAGGACATGGGACCGGGAAGGCGCACCTCGCACATACGCCCTATGCGTACCGGCCCGACGACTGACATAGGCCGTAAGCACCGACCGGACCATTGGTTGGTGGCTCTGACTGTTATCCTGCTCGCCATCGGTGTAGTGGTGGTATATGCCATTAGTCCGGCACTCGCCATGAGCTCAAATGTTTCATCTAACTATTTTGTAGAGCGCCAGCTGATTGCAATTGCCTTAAGCGGTGTGGCATTTTTTGCGACGGCGCAGATACCACTCGACAAGTGGCGGCGTGCCTACAAGCCGCTGCTGGTACTGGGCGGTATTGCTACGGCGATGGCGCTGGTGTTGCCAGTGGTGCCGCAATATCCTGCTCACCGCTGGGTCCGGTTGGGCAGCTTTTCGTTCCAATCGGTAGAGCTTTTGAAGTTTGCGGTACTCATATGGCTCGCGGGTTTTTTGGCGGCTCAGATGCGCGAAGGGTCGATTTCTGACATCAAGAAAAGTTTGAAGCCACTGCTTAGTGCGGTACTGGCTATAGGCATTATTGTGGCGGGAGTGCAAAGCGACCTGGGATCGGCCGGTGTTATGGTGGTAATGATGGGTACTATGGCGTTTGTGGCGGGTATGCCATTCAAGCGCATTATGATTTTTAGCGGCATTATAGTGATAGGTCTCATATTAGCGGTTTCGGTCGTACCGTACCGTCGGGAACGCTTACTGACATTCCTGCATCCCGAACAGAACTGCCAGACGGCCAATGGCTGGCAAGCGTGCCAGTCCATCATATCGGTTGGCTCGGGCGGTATGTTTGGCTTGGGGTTAGGGCGTAGCGTGCAGGCGTACGGCTATCAGCCGGAAGCCGCCAACGACTCCATCTTTGCCATATTTGCAGAAAAATTTGGCTTTGTGGGTTGTATCATCCTGTTTGGCTTGTTCGCCGCGTTGTTCAGCCGCCTCAAACGGATCGCTGAACGGGCGCCTGACGACTTTAGCCGGCTGCTAGTAATAGGAGTCCTGACATGGTTAAGTGTGCAGGCGTTTATCAATATCGGTGGTATGCTAGGGCTCCTGCCGCTCAAAGGCATCACGTTACCATTTGTCAGCTATGGCGGCACCAGCGTTGTGTTTACGGCGGCGGCCATCGGTCTGGTGTTCCAGATATCGCGCTACACGAGCCACAGTTTGCCCCGGATAAGCGAAGTAACTACAAGGAGGGCCGGTTATGACAACCATCGTGATGACCGGCGGCGGCTCCGGGGGGCATATCACCCCGATCTTAGCCGTCGCGGCGGAGCTTAAAAAGCTTCAACCTGACTGCAACATTGTCTATATTGGCCAGAAAGGTGATGGCTTGGGCGATGTACCTGCCCAGAGTTCGTATATTGATGCAGTCTATACTGTCCGAGCGGGAAAGTTCCGGCGATACCATCAGTTGAGCCTTCGTCGATATTGGAGAGTCAAACTGGTGTCACTGATACTAAACACACGTGATATGGTGTGGGTGGTGGTCGGCACGATACAAAGCTACTGGCTGCTGAAGCGACTGCATCCGGCAAGCGTGTTTGTAAAAGGCGGCTTTGTGGGCGTGCCGGTCGGGCTGGCGGCAGCCGCGTGCCACATACCATTTGTGACTCATGATTCCGACGCGGTACCAGGCTTGGCGAATCGTATCGTTGCCAGATGGGCCCGTGTACATGCGGTCGCATTGCCGAAAGACGTCTACCATTATCCGGCTGAGCGTACTGTAACCGTAGGCGTGCCGGTACAGAGTGAGTTTGAAGAAGTTACTCCAGCACGTGCGCAGCACTATCGTAAAGAAATCGGTCTGCATGACGATGAACGGCTGTTATTTATTATCGGCGGTGGGCTAGGGGCTCGACCGGTGAACGATGCGGCCCTGCAGTGTATACCCGGCTTACTAGAACAATTCTCTAATTTAGTGGTGGTGCATGCCGCCGGACGTGCCAACGCAGAAAAGGTAGCGGCCCGCTACGACGAGCTTTTGCCAAAAACGCAGAGGGGTAGGATAGTGGTCAAAGATTATCTTACGGATGTGTATCGCTATAGCGGTGCGGCCGAAGTAGTGATAACCAGGGCAGGGGCGACGAACCTGGCTGAGTTTGCCGTCCAGCACAAAGCGTGCGTGGTCATACCGCACCCAAATTTGGTAGGTGGCCATCAGGTAAAGAATGCGCGCTATCTGGCAGAGCAAGGCGCGATTGTCGTGGTTGAGGAAGCACGGCTAGCAGCAGGGAATGAGCTGGGAGAAAGAGTGGCGGAACTTCTGCGGGACGAGGCAAGGCGGCATGAACTCGAGGCTGCGTTCGGCGCTTTTGCCAAACCAGATGCCTCGCATCACCTGGCAATGATATTATTAGAACAATCATCTACACGTAACACATAAACCATGTTAGGCAAACGCAACAAAAACGAGCCCTTAAGGCGGCGTCAGGTGGGACCACCTACCGGCGGTCGTTCGCCGCAAACATTTATGTATCGGTCGCTTCGCTCCGAACAAGGTCCAGTACCAGGCCGACGGGCCGCAGGCGGTGATGGGTCGACTTCCCCCGACCGGGGCCGTTCTTGGCTTTCATTCTTTATACGCAGAGCCGGTTTTGTCGTAGGTACTATCGCGTTGCTCGTTTGTTTTGTTGAGTTGTTGCTCTTGTCACCGGATGTCAAAATTGTACCACTAGACACTACTGCACATACCGCGTTGCTTCACAGTACTGCCACGTACCAGCAGGCGGCATCAAAACTCTTTGCCGATTCATTCGCAAATGGCAATAAAATCACCGTCAACACAGAGCAAATCAGTAAGCGGCTGCAGGATGAATTTCCTGAGCTAAGCCAGGTCTCCATAACATTACCGCTCATAGGACATCGGCCTGTAGTGTATGTGCAAATGAGCCAGCCTGCTTTTATTCTCGTGGCCTCTCAACGGGCATATGTAATCGGCCAACGGGGACACGTGCTGGCCCAAGCCGACCAAGCCACTGTCGCCCAAGCCGACCTGCCTGTTATCACCGATCACAGCGGCATAGATCCAGCCACTACTGCCACACCGCTGCCGTCTTCAGATGTTATGTTCATTACAGATGTGTTGTATGAGTTAAAGCACGCGGGCATAGCGGTCTCGGGCCTAAATCTACCTGCTGCCGCCAGCGAGTTTGATGTATCTATAAAGGGGCAGCCCTTCTTTGTAAAATTTAACATGCAATCAGGAACCGCTCGCCAGCAATCGGGTACTTTCCTCGCGCTATGGCAGTACCTCCGGCAGCAGCACATCACCCCCGCGCACTATATTGACGTGCGAGTAGATGGCCGCGCCTACTACAAGTAAAAGAGTAGGGGAGCCGCCCTATGGTAGAGAGGGATATGAAGCTAGGCTCCATTGCTATCCGGAGTACTCATGCTTGTCAGTGAGTTAGACAGATACCAAGCTTATCGAATAGGTCAAGGGATAGTACCCCTCTTCCGCTCTTCCCCCATGTTCGTAAAATGTTCATATATGATAATAATATGGATTTATCAAAAAAACTATACAAACATACAAAGCAGGGCAGAAGTCAAATTTTTTTATTGTGATATAGACAAGGGGAGGTGTAAATAAAAATACCAAAATGGCGAAAAAGCAAATAATTTCACGACATAGCTGTGGAAAAGTCAAATAGTGTGATATTTCACAACGAGACACTAGGCACATTATAGGGCCACGAACTACGCTATACGTATTGCTGAAGCGGCAACGTAGCATAGGCATCCACTAACACGTACATTAACTAGGTCCACGTAGAGCAATGACGCGCGTATTTTATGGAAACATGCTAGAACTCCCCCGTTGCAGGGGGTATAAGCTAATCATCTTTTGAAACTATATGTGAGTCGCAAAATATACATTGTGCGACATCATATCTATGTACGCATGTGGCACTCTGTCTGCCCGCGCGTCTGCCGATTATTTTTTGGCCGTATTGCTCTACATTTTTCATTTTGTTTTAAAAATTTGTTACCCTCGCCTGCATGTAACCAATTGTGATAAATCTACAACTTGCCATTGTATAGCCTTTTGTTCTGGCTACATACCACTTGTTCGCAAAACGTTCGGTTTCTGTAAATACGTATTAAAATAACGTTAAACGGTTAATGCTTTAACGACTATACCTTCTGCTTCCCAAAATTTGCCATTTTTTCCTTCGGGAAGTGTGCCAGCTTGTATCATTTGATCTACTGTTTCTTCAGTTGCTCCTAAGATAACTGCAACTTCACTTTTACGAAGAAGACTATTCGGGCTTTTTCCTATGCTAAATAAGGCATTATTTGCCACGAGGCGAACATACTCTGGGTCCGGATTATTTTTTATGTGTTCCAAGGGTTCGGTAATCAGATCTTCGATTGCACCGCTCGCATCCATGAAGTGCAATATATGTAACGAGTAAGGTAGACCGCCTGGGTATTGCAGCTCGTCTTGAATGTACTCAGGCAAAATATATTACTCCGCGTCGGCGAGGGTGTAGGTGGCTTTGGCGACGCGCTTGAACTGGGGTTTGCCCTGCAGGTTCAGTAGAATGGTCGTTTCCTTCACGAAACGGCTTTTGAGCACGCGCTTGACGATTTCGTCGCGGTGCAACGGTTCGCCTGCCTCGCGTAGCACTTCACTGATGATGTCGGCCACAGTTCCCTTTTTGTAGCCCCACTCTTTCAAGGCGTATATGCCGCGGCCAATAAGAACGAAGCGAGAATCTTTGATAAGTTCGTTGTGAATGGCTTGGGTAGTAACGTCTTTGCGCTTGAATTCACTGTCTTTGATGGCAGCGGCAATCTCGTTGAAGTGCATGTGCTTGCCCTGCTCTTTCAAGATCACGTAGATTTTGTCGCGGATGTTCTTAGGGTTGACCATGGGCCACTTCACGAGGCCCCAGCGACCGTTGAGTGTGGCGAGGTTCTTGGAAGTGCTAGCCAATGCTTCGGCCTGCTTGTCGTCCTCAAAGCCGGCGGCTTTGGCAATGTCATCGATTTCTTTCGGCTCACCCATCTTCTTGATGGTGTCGACAAGCTTGGCTACGGCTTCTTTGAGGGATTTTTCGCTAAAGACCTTTTTGACGGCCACGCTGTAATAAAAGTTGTCATCGTCGTCAACGACAACCAGCTCTGGGCATAACAGCGCCAAGAATGCCAAGCGCGACTGCTCTAACCGGTCATTGTCACCGCCAAACACCGCTGTTACGTCGCTGATGCGGGCAACCTGCCCTGCGCCGCTCAGATGTTCAACAAGTTTTGCTTGTACGTCGTCTAAGTGAGGTAGGCCGCCCTGCTCTGCCGTGGTCTTGAGGCGAGTTACCACCGATTTTTCGAGCTGGCGTACACGTTCACGGGTAATGCCCAGTAGCTCACCAATCTGCTCAAGGGTCTCTTTACGGTCGAAAAGGCCGAAACGCCGCGCCACAATCTCTCGTTCGCGCTCACGCTCAATAGTAGCTAATATGTCTTTTACATACGCTTCACTAGGGATAGTTCCAGAAGTAGTGGTCGTTGGTTCGGCCATAGTCTCCGCTTTCTTATATAATGTAAATTATATAACTTTACTTTTTAAAAGTCAAACGTTTACCGTATATATTTATTGTAGCACGAAATAGACGAGCTTGCTTAGAATGTGTTGTAGAAATATCGCGATAAAACAAGTTGCCAAGATAGCAAAATGTGGATAAACGGCGTATATACCGTCAGAGCAAGTAAACTAAAAAGAGACGGCTATTGTAGGAACTATGTCCTGCCGTCTCTTTTGATTGAGGATAGGGATTTTGCGCCTATAGGGCGTACCACACACTCCCTATGAATGTCGTGGTAGGCGAGAAGAGATTCGAACTCTCACGGGTTGCCCCACTGCATTTGGAGTACAGCGCGTCTACCATTCCAGCCACTCGCCCATTTTTATGGCCATCAGATACAAATAAAAAGGCCATAAACTACTTACCAAGAGATGGCCGTCGAATGACTTACACCTCTGTGTTACCAGAGGCCTTGGCAAAAACCATCGCCCCTGATAAGTAGATTATGACCTTAAGTAACTGCATCCGACGTCTTTGCCAAGATTGGATTACAAGTTTCTAGTGTTAACTATTTCACACTTCCCCCTAATAATACCCAGGTGGAAGCCAATTTGTCAACCAACCAAAAAAAGGCTTCTCCGTAAAGCCAGCCTCCAAATGTACTCTGCAGGTTTTACGTTTGCGAAGCCTTTTCAGCCGTCAAAAAAACGGCTACCGCTGCACCTCACCTATAGTGAGGTGCAATGATAGCAATTCTTTGAGTACCTGTCAATGTACATGAGGTTACTCTTAGTTTCACAGCTCGGTCGTTTTTGAAAGCCCACGTTTCTTTGATTTCTATTATACATTAACGTCAAGAATTATAGTAGACGCTTATGCTAAACGCAAATTTACAGGTGTTATAATATAGCTAATGAGCAAAAAGCTATTCAAGAAACTAATCAAACGCGCTTCCCAACCCGTTCCAAAAGAACAGGATAAACAACGCCATCCCGATGGTTATAGCGGAAACAAAACTCGTCCACGTAAGTCTGAAGATACTTCGGGGAAATAGATCTATACGTTCCTAGTATTGAGTTCTTCATATTACCCCAGAAGCCCTCGATGTTATTCGTATGAACGCCGTTGTGTACGTACGTACCGACGCCGTGGTCTACAGTGCGGTGCTTGAACCCATCTTTGGTGGCGTTGCGGTAAATCTTGCTTCTATCAGTGTGCAGGATGGTGTACTTTTCAAGGTTGTCAAGCAAGTACGGCATGACGTTGCTATCACTGGCATGGCGGTCTAACGCCTTAGCCTTGACCCGTCCGCGCTTTTCGACGATACCAACAACGGGTGTCTTGTTGTCGTTCTTCTGGGTCATCTTGCGCCGTCCGCCCATGTAGGTCTCGTCAGCTTCCACGATACCCATAAACTTATCGTCCTCTTGCGCCATGAGTAGCCGTATCTGCTTTGCCATCCGCCATGCGGTCTTGTACGTTACGCCTAGCTGTCTCTCTAGCTCCTTGGCGCTCACACCGTTCTTTGAGACCGAGAACAGGTAGATAGCATAGAACCAGTTCCAGAGGCTTGTAGTGGTCTTACGGAAGATAGTATCTGCTAACGGGAAAAGCTGGTAACTGCACCACTGGCAGGCGTAGCACTGGCGCTTCTTGACCCGATAGAACGTAGTCTTTGCGCCACATTTCGGGCAGTACTCAAGGTCGCCGAAGCGGTTCTGAAACACGGCGTCTAGGCAGGCGTCATCATCCGGATATTCTGCTTTGAATTGGTTGACCGTGTATCTCATCTTAGGTCTCATTATACGCCTATAGTACTTGTTGTCAAGGGAAAGTTTTAAGAAGTAATCTATGTACATTTTAACTCCTTTTTTAAGTCATAGTGAACTCACCTCATTGAAAATTGAGGTATCAAAAATTTGTCCTGCATGCTACAATTGGTGTAACGCTGCGAAGACGTTAGGGGCTTACCAAAGCCCTTTTTCTATTGTTAAGGTACACCACGTGAGTGGTGGAGATACGGGGAGTCGAACCCCGAACTTCCGCTGCGAAGACGTCTGTTTTGCCTGTTAGACTATATCCCCATTTTTAACGCTGGCTACAAAAAAAGCCGAGCGGGATTGCCTTAACCCTCACTCGGCTCCTTGTATAGCCTCATCGTACACTTAACCATGAGCATTTCCAAGAGGTTAACGATGTATTATTTATTACAATGCAACATAAGCACAATGAATACAAGCCTAGCGGTGGTGCTACAATGAAGTTATGAAAAAGTTTTACTCTCTTATCGTAGTATGTGTAACAGTTGTTCTTCTAGCAGGAATCGGTGCGTGGGTATACGTGCAGAAGCAGAATGTTGCCCAGAAAGACAGACAGGCTAAAAGTGAGCAAGCGCTCGAGGTGAAAAAGCTGAAGTATCAAGAGTGTGAGAACAATAACAGAGCTGCTGAGGCAAGCAACAAGCCCTTCAGCGACCTCTTTGTTACTAATTGCGGTCTGATTCTTTAGAGCTTACTTGTCTTGACGGTATATACGCCGGATAAACGGCGGCTACTTTTTGGAGGAAGCGCGGCGGCGAGTAAAGCGACGCTTGGCCGGAGCTTTGTCGAGAAGTTCTTTGGCCTGAGCTTTGGTGAGCGTGGCGGCGTCGGTGTCCTTGGGGATGCGGGCGTTTTTTTTGCCGTCGGTGACGTACGGGCCATACGGGCCGTTTAACACCTTGATAGTACCGAAATCGCTAATGTTCTTTTTGGCATCTTTGTCGAGCTTTTCGGCATAAAGCTGGCGTGCTTCGGCCTCTGTAATAGTATGCGGGTCGAGTGGCTTGATAGATACAAACGTCTTGCCTACCTGGACGTAGGGGCCAAAGCGGCCGATGTTGGCTTTGATTTCCTGGCCGTCTTCAGTGGTGCCAACGGTGCGCGGCAGCTCAAACATAGGCAATGCCTGCTCGAGCGTCACGGTGTCGATAGTGGTGTCTTTGGGCAGTGGCGCAAAGTCGGGCTTTTTGGACTCATCCTCTACTTCGCCACGCTGCAGCATAGGGCCGTAGCGACCGAAGCGTGCAAAAATGGGTAGTTGGGTCTTAGGGTCGGTACCTATCAGGCGCGCTTGCGAGACCTCCTGGCGTGAGACATCGGCACTATTTTCTACCAAGGGGTGGAACTCTTTATAAAACTCGGCGATCATCTTTTCCCAGGCTTGGCCACCTTCGGCTACACGGTCGAAATCTTCCTCGACCCGGGCCGTAAAGTCATAATCTACGATGCTTGGGAAATACTTTACCAAAAAGTCAGTGGTAACTTCGGCGATGTGTGTCGGGACCAGCTTGCCCCGGTCAGCACCGGTGATTTCGGTGTGATTTGCTTCGGTAATCGCGCCAGCTGTGAGCTCGAGCGTCCGTACGGTGCGCTCGGTGCCTTCCAGGTCTCTTTTCTCGATGTAGCCACGCGTTTGGATGGTAGAGATGGTGGGCGCGTAGGTGCTGGGGCGGCCGATGCCGAGCTCTTCGAGCTTGCGTACCAGGCTTGCCTCGGAAAAACGGGCTGCCGGGCGGCTGAACGTCTCGGTGGCGCTAATGCTACCAGCGGTGAGCGTATCGCCCTTTTGTACAGGTGGCAGCAACGTGTCGTCTTTGCCCCCGCCATATACTTTCATAAAGCCGTCAAACTTTAGCACCTCGCCCTTGGCAATGAACTTTTCCACCCGCGTGCTGATGCCGATGGTAACCTCAGTGCGTTCGGTACTAGCGGGCGCCATCTGGCTGGCAATGGTGCGCTGCCAGATCAGCTGATAGAGCTTTTGCTGCTGAGAGTCTTCGCCGGCTGACTGCCTGGTAAAATCGGTCGGCCGGATGCCTTCGTGGGCTTCCTGGGCACTGGCGCTTTTGGTCTTGAACTGCCGCCGCTGGTGGTACTGCTCGCCGAAGTTCTTGGTGATGTAATTGCCGGCAGCCCCGAGGGCCAATGTCGACAACAGTGTACTGTCGGTACGCATATAGGTGATGTGCCCGGCCTCGTATAGGCGCTGCGCCAGCTGCATGGTCTGGCGCACGGAGTAGCCCAGCCGGCGCGAGGCTTCCTGCTGCAGCGTACTGGTGGTAAACGGTGCGCCGGGGTTGCGTGTGCCTGGCTTGGTGGCAATATCTTCTACGGCAAAGGTGGCGGGTTTGACGGCTTTGAGCCATTCCCTGGCCTGCTCCAGGCCCTCCAGCTTTTGGTTTAGCTCAGCTGGTAGCTCGTGGCCGGCGGTCTCAAAAATAGCAGTAACTTTGAACGAGCTTTCGGGAGCAAAATCGCGGATTTCCCGCTCGCGGTCGACGATGATGCGGACCGCTACTGACTGCACCCGGCCGGCTGACAAGCCGGTGCGGACTTTTTTCCAGAGCACCGGGCTAAGCTCGTAGCCTACCAGGCGGTCGAGGATGCGGCGGGCCTGCTGAGCGTCTACCAAGTGCTCGTCGACGGTGCGCGGGGTTTTAATGGCTGCTTCGATGGCCGGCTTGGTAATTTCGTGAAACACGATGCGCTTGGTCTTCTTGGGGTCAAGCTTGAGTGCTTGGCACAAGTGCCAGGCAATTGCCTCACCTTCGCGGTCTTCATCGCTTGCCAGCCAAACTTCCGAGCCTTTGGCGGCGGCGCGCAGCTCGCTTACCACCTTTTTCTTGTCGGTCGACACCTCGTAAGTGGGCGCAAAGTTGTGCTCGATATCGATGTTGAGGCCCTTTTTCGGCAAATCACGAATGTGGCCCATGCTGCTCTTCACGGTAAAATCTTTGCCCAAATAGCGCTCAATAGTGCGCGCCTTCGCCGGGCTCTCAACGATAACTAGGTTCTTGCTCATGTTTATCTACGTAGCTTATACGCAACTGCCTATAATACGCAACTTTCTTAAGAACGCAAATAATTTTATAGTGTGTCTAATATCACAGAAAATCTTGACACATCACTACTAGGGGCGTAAAACGAGTAGTGGAAAAGTAAATAAACATCTAGGGTTACGCTGTGAGCGTGTTTCTGGGTGTAGAAAGGAATAGAGAAGTGGCAAATTTTTTTGCATTCGAGAACCAGCGGAATCTCGGTGATGTTCGAGCTTTCGAGCTAGAAGCACGGCGACGTATTGAGGAAGATCAGGCGCGTGCTGCAGCAGAAGCGCGAGAGCAAAGCCTGCGCCTTGCTATGGAGCAGGGTGCTGATGTAGTTTCTGTGACTTCGCAGGTGGTGGAACTCGATACCACTGTGCCCTCACAAGCTCACGTTCGTGTTTTATCCCCCGAAGCGGTTTGATATATCGTCAAACTGCTTTATGTAGGAAAGACCGCGGAAGCGGCCTTTTTTATTCGTTACATTCCCATGGACTGGGCAGCTTTATAGCCCACCCAAATGCCTGCCAGCGAGCCAACGGTGCCCAGCAGCAAGCTCCAGCCACCTAGCCAGTTGCCGTGGTCCATCAGCGCGCCCAGCCAGCTGCCCAACGTGCCGACAACCGTAATGCCTATAAGAATCATAAGCTTCATATCCACAGTGTAGCACGCTTAGGCTGTCACCGTGTCCACTGATTAGCGCCTAGGGAGCGGATTTTGCCCGTAATTTCGAGCATGGTGAGCGTCTGGTTAAACTCGGTCACCGGCAGCTCGCTACGGCGTTGCAGTTCTTCACCGTCTGCTACGCCGCTGGCTATAAGGTCCAACACGACTTGCTCCGCCTCGTTGCTGCCCTGCACCGCTATGCCATTCTGGGCTTTGTCCTCGAGACCGAGAGCGTGCAAGACGTCGAGAGATGACGTCACAGGCGTCGCACCGGCCTTCAGTAGGTTGTTGGTACCTTCCGACATCTCGCTGGTAATATTGCCCGGCACGGCCAGCACATCTTTGCCCTGCTCTAGTGCAAAGCGGGCCGTGTGCAGTGAGCCGCTCTTGAGGGCTGCTTCGGTAATGAGTACCGCATCGGCGAGTCCGGCAATGAGTCGGTTGCGCGCTACGAAGTTGGTCTTGTACACCTCAGAGTCTGGGGCGTACTCACTCACAAGTGCCCCGCCCTGCTTTAGGATGTCGTGTGCCAGCTGCTGGTTGCTGGCAGGATAAATGTTCTGAAGGCTGGTGGGCAACACGGCTATGGCGCCGCCCCCGGCTTCGAGCGCGGCCTTGTGGGCAGCTGCGTCGACGCCAAACGCCAAGCCGCTGACAATAACAATGCCCTGCCGGGCCAGGTCGCCGGCTAGTTGTGCCGTTATGGCCTTGCCGTAAGGAGTAATTTTGCGGCTGCCTACGATGGCTACGCGAGGACGCTTTAGAAGCTCGGCTAGATTATCCTGCCCAGCTACATACAGCTGAGGCGGGGCGCTCGGGATACGCCGAAGGGCGTCCGGAAACTCGCTATCAGATGAGGACAGGTTGGTAATATCGTTAATGGTAAAAATTGGCATATTTGTAAAAAATGTGAAAAAGTATTGACGTAGCAACACATTTTTGCTAAAATGGCAACTCGTAGGTATCAAATGATACCTTCGCACCTTATATCCCCCATTCTAACAAATTGTTAGATTGTTTTAGAGCGGCAGGCTGAAAAGTTGTTACCCTCCACTTATCTCTTGCGATTCCCTTCGGGGAAAACGCTCTAAAACATACTAACCCCTTTAACTAGAAACGCGCTTCGGTGCGTTCCCGGTTACAGCGAGCCTAAAAGGTTCTGCCGTGAGGTGGAGACACGGGTCTTTGAGTTTTTCGGACCAACGATGTTTCGCTCGGGTGGGTTGAAGGGTGGTAGGGCGTCAGGCTTGCCTGGTGCCCATTAAAAGGCCTACAGCGGTGCCCACCCCCTCTGTAGGCCTTTTAATTATGAGCGGTGACCAGCCGCGTTCCGCGGCCCCAGAACTTTCATACTTTAGGCAGAGCCTAAAATCTGAAAGGTTCCCTTGCGAAGCCCCACTGGGGCTTCTCACCCTCTGTAGGCCTTTTAATGTCGTGGTGTACTTTTTGTCTGTAATATTTAATCGTTTCATGGTGGTGGAGCTGTGATAGCATAGAAAACTTATGAGCATAGATAACTTAACTGATATGGATCGCCTTGCGGCTCGTATTCCGGCTCAGGCGTCTCCCGAACT
>DASZYT010000017.1:0-9168 GCA_035545275.1 Saccharimonadales bacterium (SeqCode)
TGGTATGAGCATGAGATATCCGGATACATTTACGCGTGAGCTTGTGCCCCTAGACCCGCACGGTCTTTCCGCAGCCGGTCAGCGAGCCCTGGGACAGCTGCATATAGAAGGATTTGAGGTAGAAGTAGGTTTGCGTCGCCAAGATGTAGCAGACATTACCGAAATTGCCGGGCAAGAGTGGGTGCGCGAATTTTGCCCTAACGATTTAGACAAGCGATTCGGTGACGAGCAAATGGTAGAAGCTTGGTTGGCCAAAAATGGAGGCCGTGGTGTGTTCTTGTTGCGACACGTGGGAGAGCGGGCGCTGGCTGGCTATGGCTGGACCGGGGCCGAAGCAACACCCGAATTGCCCGATTGCGAGACGACGTTTGCGGTTCGCCTCAACGAGCAATATGCTGGTAACGGCCTAGGAACGCCCTTTACGACGGCAATTGTGAGTGGGTCGATGGCTGTGTTTGGGGCGTGCCGCACAAGTCTGGAAACATGGGCCAGCAATGCCTCCGCCATACGTACGTACACCAGGGTCGGAGCGCAACTAGTTACCACCAGGGATGATAGACGGCCCACCTTACGGCCAGCCCCCAACGAAACAGATGGCATGCGCCGTGATGTGCGGCTTTTCATGGTGTTTCCGCAGACATTCTTTCGGATGCCCCGCCACACCAGATAAAAAATCCCGGGCGATGTACCCGGGATTTAGCTCTGTTTGTCTTTGGCACTAGCGCCGTTTGTTCAAGGACATAAAGGCGGCCGATGCTCGGCTTGCGAACTCCAGACCAACCCCTACCAGCAGCACGCAGACTCCTACGCCTGCCAAAAATACTGCCCATGCGACCGGTGAACTCCAATCCCACATGGTAGACCCTCCTTGTGATTTAACTTGTAACTTTACAATAGCGCCACGTTATGGTTTGTGCAAGCTTTTAGAATTATGAGACCCATCTTGTATAATGGCATTGTCTAACCAATTTTGGAAACCAGGCGGCTTGGCCGCCGTTTGCAAAATTGAGAGGAGTAACTCTGGTACGTTTGCTAAGCTACTTTCGGAACTTGTTTTGGAAATTAGCCTAGCAAACTGCCGTAAGAGATTACGACGAGGCGCCTTGGCGGAGTAGCTACGCAGCGGTCTGCAAAACCGCGTACACGGGTGCAAATCCCGTAGGTGCCTCCACGCAGAAACACAAGCTTTGGCCCCGGATAAATTTTCAAAAGCATTGCTTACGAAAATTTTCCGGGGCTTTTTGCTTGGTTCCTGCTCTCCCACAGCGAGAATCCTCTCTCGCTGTGGTTTTATGGCTTCCGTATCGGAGCCTCGCTTTCCCCCAAGTCGAATCCTCTCGACTTGGGGATTCTAAAACTGCCTTCCATGCCAAAAATCCCCCTTCGTTGGTCCACTCTGCTAAAGTAGAGCTATGCGTACCGTTAGGCTGGCAGGGTGTGTGATCGCGGATGAAAAGGGGCGGATACTGTTGATACACCGCAATACTGAGCTGTTTCAGCACTGGGAATTGCCGGGTGGCAAAATTGAAGCAAACGAACGCGAGGAGCAGGCAGCCATACGCGAATTACGCGAAGAGCTGGCCGTGGATGTAGGCATTGTCAGAAGGCTTGGTGGCGATATGTTTACGGATAAGACGGGCGATTATCGCTACGTGTGGTTCCTGGCAAAAATACTTTCCGGAGAGCCGCGCGTAGGTGAGCCGGATAAATTTGACTACTGGCGGTTTTTTGCTGTTGAGGAGCTTCCGGACCTAAATCTGTCGGCTAACATGAAAAAATTTTTACCGAAACTCCAGCGCAAAGAAATAGTTTTAACTCCGTAAACCTTGTATAATAAGCGCGTGTTTCCGCGGGCGAGTGGCGGAATTGGTATACGAAGTAAGACTGCTATAATTGACGTATGCCAAAACGACGCTCGTGGACAGATAAACAACTTGTCAATGCGGTGAAAACGAATTATAGCTTCAGGGCAGTTATTGGTACCTTGGGCTTGGTTCCTACCGGTGGTAACTATGTACAGGTGCAGGCTCGTATAAAGGCCTTACGATTGTCGACCGGTCACTTTACTGGCGCACGCTGGAACGCAGGTAAAAAATATCATACGAGTACACGTCCTGACCTGAGTACTTTACTGGTTGAAGGGTCTGTCGCCCAAAGCTACAAGTTGAAAAGACGTTTATTCGAGTCGGGTCTTAAAGAACCCCGGTGCGAATTGTGCGGATGGGCACAAAAGGCTACGGATGGCAGAATTCCTGTCGAGCTAGACCATATCAACGGAGTACACTCGGATAATCGGCTAGAGAACTTACGTATACTTTGTCCTAATTGCCATAGCCTTCAACCTACACATCGTGGTAAAAATAAGAAAGTAAAACTTGCGCGGGTGATGGAACGGTAGACATGAGACACTTAAAATGTCTTGCCCACAAGGCGTGCGGGTTCAAGTCCCGCCCCGCGCACCACGTTTACTAGGCCGAAAGACCAAACCAAGGAGCGTAGTCGACTGTTTGGGCTTTCGAGAGGAGGAACATAGGCAAATGTCGAAGCTTTTGGCGCCTGAGCGGCAAAACGAGACCCGGCCGGGAGTTCCGACGAGGGGACGTAGCTCACCTGGTAGAGCGCAGCATTCGCATTGCTGAGGTAGGGCGTTCGAGTCGCCTCGTCTCCACCAATTTTTGAAATTCTATTTTCTCGTCGTCCTATTGATACAATAGGTGCATGTACATAGAGCCCAAGCGAGTCATCCGATGGTCATTTATCGTTGGCTGCGCTCTGTTTATTTTTAGCGGCTGGCTGTGGTGGGCCAAGGTATATCAGAGCCCTCAGACGGTATTTTGGGGCGCCATAGCAAACAACTTGGCCACTACCAGCGTCACCAAGCATACGGTCCAGCAAACTAACGGCTCGACCATCGACCAGTATGGCGAGCTCATACTTGGCGAAAAGCCGCAGTCACACTGGCTGACTACCATCAGGCAGGCGAATGCCCACGTGGTTACCGAAAGCATCGGCACCCCGGCCGAGGGCTTTGTCCGATATACAAACATCCAGACAACTCAGCGCAACAAGCAGGGCAAGCCGCTAGACTTTTCGCATGTACTAAATGTGTGGGGCAAGGCAACTCCCAAAGACAATAGCTCCCTGACCGGATTGTTTGACCAGACGCTTATAGACATCAGCACTACACCTACTTTGCCCATTGGAAACCTGGCTGCTACGCAGCGGGCGACACTGGTAGATTACATGAAGAAGAATAACGTATTTACGACGACATACACAGACGTCCAGTACCAGACGGTGAATGGCCAGGAAGCCTACGTGTATAGCGTGAAAGTAGCACTGGAGCCGTACCTGAAAATGATGCAGCAGTTTGCACGGGATGAAGGCGTGAACGTGCTTAACGCTCTCGATCCTACCCACTATCAAAATGCCGAACCGGTCACCATAGACCTGGCCATTAGTCCCTCGTCGCACCAAGTACTGCGCTTGGCCTATACTGCTCAAGGCTTTCAAGAAGACTATAGCGCCTATAATGTGCACACCGACCAACCCTTGCCTGCGCACACTATACCAGTGGCCGAGCTGCAGTCGCGTATCCAGACCCTTCAGTAATTGGTGAAACCAAAACGCTTATGTATAATCGGGATATAGTGTCATATATAACTGCGCCGCTGGTGGCGTGAGGAGTGAGTATGGACCCAACACCAGACCTTCCCAAGGACCCCGAACCACAAACTAACCCGGTGCCCGAAGCGCCCGCCATGAACGATGTGACCCCTACGGCACCTCAACCAGAAACATCTCCCGCATCGCCCGTTGCACCTACTACCCCAGTTTCTAGCGAACCGCCCGTTGCCCCTGAGGCGCAGGCAGCGGAGTCCGTTCCGCCCTCTAATCCAACCACGCCCGCAGACGAGAATATACCTGTGCCCAGTGAACCGCCCACAGCAGTAACGTCGGAAAGTCCAAGCCCCGTAGTGAGCGGGGGCGTCGGTGCACCAGCACCAGCCAAGGTCAAAAAGCCGCGGCGCTGGCTTAAGTGGGCCATACCGGCGGGAGTGACCGTAGTGGTCCTAGGTGGGGGTGGTGCAGCGGCATACTTCGGTTACTACATGAACCCGAGCGTCATCTGGAGTCAGAGTATGAGCAACACCGCCAAAGGGTTGAGCCGGCTTACCGATTACACCAAGCACCTGGCTGCCTCGCCTCCCGGCAAAGGCCTGGATATGAGCGGGGACTACAAAGTTACCAGTGGCGGCTCGACCATAGATGGTACCGTCAGCAGTGTCAGCGACGGCAAAAACAGTAAAGCCACGGTGGACCTGAACCTGCCAGTGGCCAAAATAGAGGCCAACGTCATCGGTGTGGCCGTACCAAACGACACCAATTCGGACTGGTACTTGCAGGTCAAAGGCTTCAAGGGTCTGGCGGATCTATCTGGCATGGGCTCGGTGCTCGATACATACGATGGCCAGTGGATAGCCATTAACCACACTCTGCTCGACGATCTCGAAGGCATGCAAAAACAAGCCACCAAATCGTCAATTGTACTGACCGGCAAAGACGTGCTGGACCTCACGCAGTCGTTTAGCGCCACCACTCAGCAGTATGTGTTTTCAAGTAGTTCCAAGACCGCGGTTATGACAGTTGCTCAGAAAATTGGCAAAGAAACGCAAGATGGCCGAAGTGTGTACCACTACAAAGTCCATTTCGACAAAGCCAACCTAAAGGCCTACGTACAGGCTTTGCGCGACGATCTCCAGAACAGCCAGGTGGGTAAATACCTCACCCAGACCTCTGGCCAGTCCATCGACAAGGTGCTTAATTTTAGTGATTTGCTGAAGTCCATCGATAACATCAAGTCAAACTACACCGCAGATGTGTGGGTAGACATGGGCACCCGCCTCGTGCACAAAGTCCGTTTTCCGGATGTGAACAATAGCGACACATACTTTGAGGTCGGTCAGAACTATAGTGGTGGCAATACATACCCCTTCGTGCTCACGTTCCACGAAAAGAACGGTACCGACGTCACTACCACTACCGTAGAGACGGCGCTGGACAGCAAGGCCAACTCATTGACAACCAAACTGACGGTGGACGAAAAGGATTCTGCCAACAGCGGCAACAATGGCTCTGCGACTATCGACCTCACTCTCAAACCTACAAATGGTTCGGTGAGCGTAACCGCGCCCAAAGATGCCAAGAGCTTGGCCGACATCATGAATGAACTGGGTTTGGGGGCATATTACGACGAACTTACCAGCCCCAATAGCGGTTTGTTGAATGGCGGAGTGTCGTCGCAGGTGCTTTCGCTATAGCGCTCGGGTATAATACGACTCATGCAAGTCATCATTGACGGCCTGGCCACGACGTACGACCAGATTGGCACAGGTCCCACTGTCGTGATAGTGCCCGGCTGGGCCGACACGATTGCCGGCTGGAAAAAACTGGCCTCACAGCTTAGTGCATCATACGAAGTGATTGTGTTAGACCTGCCTGGCTTTGGCGGCAGCGAGCCACCCAAGCACGCGTGGGGGCTTAACGATTACGCTACGTTCGTAGCTCACTTTTTAGATAAGGTCGACCGGCAACCCTTTGCGCTGGTTGGCCACAGCAACGGCGGCGCTATCGCTATCCGCGGGCTATCGATTGGGCTGCTGAGCTGTAATAAATTGGTGCTGGTGGCAAGCGCCGGGGTACGGGGCGGCACGCGTGGCCGCAACAAGGCGTTCGGTGTGGTCGCTAAGACTGGCAAGGTGCTGGCCGCGCCGTTGCCTGAAAAGGCCAAGCGCAATTTGCGCCAAAAATTATATAAAGCCGCTGGCTCTGATTTGCTCGTGGCCGAACACATGCAAGACACCTTTAAAAAGATTGTGGGTCAGGACGTGCGGGCTGATGCGTCCCGGCTGCATGTGCCAACCCTGCTTGTCTATGGGGAAAATGACGACCAGACACCGGTGCGCTACGGCGAGCTGTTTCATGAAGTTATCGCGGGCTCCACGCTCGAAGTGCTGCCCGGGGCAGGGCATTTTGTGCACCACGACCGGCCCGATGACGTGCTACACGCCATAGAGGAGTTTTTGTGATGAAAGTAATGGGGGCTGTGTTTTCGCTGTATCGTCCGCGCTACGTGTCGACGCTTGTGTACATGCTGCAAAATACCGAATACCACGTGGAGCCATACCTGAAGTGGTATTGGCGCACGCAAAATTTTTCTACGGTCATGCACCGACGCACACTCGACCGCACCAAGGCGGCGCGGTTGCTCAAGTGGGCGCTGGCAGCCGGTATGGTGGCGCAGATTGCTGCTGGTATTGTGCTCATTGTGCTGGGTTCTACCGGCCACCTGACGAGCGGCGTTTACTTTGGTGCAGCGGCGTTGGTAGGTTACCCGGTAGTGTGGGCCCATCTGGCCGTGGTGCCATTGTGGCTGGGAAGGTTGTTTATTGTGATGCCCAATGAGCGCAAGCTCATTAAAAAATCCGAGCAGATTTTTGCGGGGCATCCGGGTGTAAAAATCGCTGTAGCTGGTAGCTATGGCAAGACCACCATGAAAGAGTTGCTGGCAACCGTACTGTCAGAAGGCAAAAAAGTCGCTGCTACGCCGGGCAACAAAAACGTCAGTATCAGCCATGCTCATTTTGCCAAAAAGCTAGCGGGCGACGAGGATATTTTGATTATCGAATACGGCGAGGGCGAGCCCGGTGATGTGCCACGATTTGCCCGGACCACTCATCCCACGCACGGTGTCATTACGGGGCTGGCACCGGCCCACCTCGACAAATACAAGAGCCTTTCTGCGGCCGGCAAGGATATTTTTGCGCTAGCCGATTACTTGGGTAGCAAGCAAGTCTATGTCAATGGCGAATCACCGGCAACCAAGGACTTCGTCAAAAAAGGGTACGAAGTATACAGCGCGCAAGGTGCATTGGGCTGGAAGGTGAGCGAAGTGGAGCTGGGCGTCGATGGCACTAGCTTCTTACTGAGCAAGGGCAAGAAACAGCTAGAGCTTCATAGTGGCCTCTTGGGTGCGCATAACGTAGGTAGTCTGACATTTGTGGCCGCTCTGGCGCTCGAACTGGGCCTCAGCGAGCAGCAAGTGCACGCAGGTATTGCCAAAACCGTGCCGTTTGAGCACCGTATGCAGCCGTACCAGATGAATGGCGGCTGGGTCATTGACGATACATACAACGGCAATATTGAGGGCATCCGCGCCGGCACGCAGCTGCTCAAAGCCCTGCCGGCTCAGCGAAAAACCTACGTGACACCTGGCCTTGTCGACCAAGGTAAAGAGGCCAAGACCGTGCATGAGGAAATGGGTGAGCTCATTGCGGCAGCGGCACCCGACCGCGTTGTACTCATGAAGAATTCGGCGACAAAAGCCATCCAGGCGGGCTTACGCAAGGGTGGCTTCAAAGGAAAAGTAGACGTCGAAAACGATCCGCTGGAGTTTTATACCAACCTGCCGCACTATGTGGCCGCCGGCGATGTTGTGATGATGCAGAATGACTGGACCGACAACTACGCATAAATAGTGGAATTGTAGGGCTTAATTGCATATACTAATTGCAGGCTTAAGCTTTTAACGCAGGCCGGCAAGGGGTATATGAGCATGAAAACTGTCGCTGTAATCTTTGGGGGCCGCAGCACCGAGCACGACGTGTCGGTAGTGACGGCTATCGCCAGCATCATAAAACCATTGGAATTGATCCGCGAATACCGGGTAGAACCGGTATATATCGCGCGGGATGGCGCCTGGTATTGGGACCAACGCCTCAAGGATATCAAACTGTTTACCGGTGGTGATATCCAGGACTTTTTACACCGTGAAAAGCCTGCCAGTGTGCAGTTTGATGGTGGTATGACACTCATAAAGGCCAGCGGAATCGCCGGTCGCAAGCAAACACGCAAGATCGACCTGGTATTCCCGGCTATGCACGGCACCTTCGGTGAAGACGGCGCACTCATGGGCGTGCTCGATATGGCCAACGTGCCCTACGTGGGCTGTGGCGTGGCGGCGAGCGCCATTGCCATGGACAAGGTGCTCAGCAAAGACATCGCCGTTGCCAACGGTATCCCCACCAGCAAATTCGTGCACTTTACCCGGCCCGAGCTGGAACGTGACATGGCAAAAATTGTCAAAGATGTAGCCAAACAGTTAAAATTCCCCCTGTTTGTGAAGCCCGCTCATTTGGGCTCCAGCATCGGCATTTCCCGGGTGCAAAATGAGGCTGAACTACAGAACGGCCTCGAGGTAGCGGCCCATTACGACGAAAAAGTACTGGTAGAAGAGGCCGTGCAGAACCTCATCGAAGTCACGCTGCCCATCATGGGCAATGACGAGCCCCAACCTGCCATGCTGGAGCGTCCGCTCACCAAACCGGAAGATTTCTTTGATTTTGACACCAAGTACATGCAGGGAGGCAAGAAGGGCAAAGGCGCCAAAGGCGCACAGGGCTATAGCGAAGTACCTGCCAAGCTACCCAAAGCGCTCTATGACAAGGCCGAGGGTGTGGGATTAAGCGTATACAAAGCTCTCGGCTGCACCGGCACAGCCCGCATCGACATGCTTATCGACAGCAAAACGAACGACGTGTACTTCAACGAGGTCAACCCGCTGCCCGGCGGCCTGTATGCACACAACTGGAACCGCGCCGGCGTATCCAACGTGGAGCTCGTACGCAAGCTCATCGACTACTCTATGGAGCGCTGGCAGCACCAGCAGCAGCTTACTACCAGCTTTACCACCAACTATCTCAAGCAGTTTTAGTGTATGGCCGTATCTAATCTGCCGACCTTTGCTATCCCTTCGCAAGCAGAACGTGCCGCACTGTCTGCACAACTGGCGCTTGAGCTGGCCTGGCATGCCGACGCACCTCGCTTCCAGACCGATGATGAAATACGCACAGCGGCTGCAGCTGGCCGGTTGATTGAGTTTACTTCTACTGACAACCTTGCTCGGATACGTGGCTATGACAAGCATAAAGATGAGCCAGGACGCACGCCCTATTTGACTCATGGTGCGCATGCCGTGGCTGGCTTGTTCGGGGAAATCTGGCGCCGCACGCTGCAGGGTGAGTTCGGTATCGACGATCCCACGCTCAGGCTGTCTATCACCTCCATGGTGCGATCGCAAACATACCAAGACAGGCTGGTGCAAGACGG
>DASZYT010000018.1:0-5958 GCA_035545275.1 Saccharimonadales bacterium (SeqCode)
GTTAAGGGTGCACGCGAACACAACCTACAGAATATCGACGTTACCATCCCGCGTAACCAGCTGGTAGTGATTACAGGCTTGTCAGGATCGGGCAAGTCGAGCCTGGCGTTCGACACCATCTATGCCGAGGGGCAGCGCCGCTACGTGGAGTCTTTGAGCAGTTATGCCCGCCAGTTCTTGGGGCTCATGGAAAAGCCCGATGTCGACCAGATCGATGGGCTGAGCCCGGCTATTTCTATCGACCAGAAATCTACCAGCCGCAACCCGCGCAGCACCGTGGCGACAGTGACGGAAATTTATGACTATCTGCGCCTGCTGTTTGCGCGCGTGGGCGTGCCGCACTGTCCGGTGTGTGGCAAGCCGGTGGAGCGCCAGACTACCCAGGCCATCGTCGACCAGGTGGGGGCATTGCCCGAGGGTGCTCGGCTGATGGTATTGGCGCCGGTGGTAATCGACAAAAAGGGCGCATTCGAGCATATTCCCGAGCAGTACCAGCGTGCCGGCTTTGCCCGTGCCCGGGTGGACGGTGTGGTGTATGCGCTGGATGAGTTTCCTGAGCTTGATAAAAAATACAAGCACCGCATCGATATCGTGGCTGACCGTTTAGTCAACAATGACGACTCACACACGCGCCTGGCGCAGAGTGTCGAGCAGGCGCTGGAAGTCGCCGAGGGGCGGCTGACGGTGCTCAATGCCGACACCAAAGAAGAGTTTGAGTATTCGCTGATGTATGCCTGCCCGGATCATCCGGATGTTGCCATCCCGGAGCTTGAACCACGTACGTTCAGCTTCAATAGTCCGCACGGTGCCTGCCCGGTCTGTACCGGCCTAGGCTCTCGGTTGGAAGTCGATCCCGAATTGGTTATCCCCAATGGTCGGCTCACCATCGCCGAAGGCGCCATCCGCCCGTTCAATCGCTTCCATGCGGACGCCTGGTGGATGAAAAAACTCCAGGCTGTGGCTGATCGCTATGGGTTCAGCCTGCACGTACCGACCGGGCAGCTGAAGCCCGAAGATGTCGACCGCATCATGTATGGCACCGGCAAGGAAACCTTCAAAGTGTCGTTAGGTATCGGTCGGTCGTTTGAGACGACGTATGAGGGCGTAGTGCCCAATTTGGAGCGCCGCCACCATGATACCGACAGCGATTTCATCCGCCGCGACATCGAGAAGTTCATGCAGGAAAAGCCGTGCTACAAATGTAAGGGCCTACGTCTGAAGCCTGAAGTATTGGCCGTTACCATCAATGGCAAATCCATCATGGATGTGTGTACGTTGTCTATCGATGACGCGTTGGGCTGGTTTGACGAGCTGCGCCTGAGTGACAAAGACCAGAAGATTGCCCACCAGATCTTGAAAGAAATCAAAGCGCGCCTGCAGTTTTTGCAGGACGTAGGGCTGAACTACCTGACGCTGCTGCGCAGTGCCAACACGCTGTCAGGCGGCGAAGCGCAACGTATCCGCCTGGCGACGCAGATCGGCTCCGGTTTGCAGGGTGTGCTGTATGTGCTGGATGAGCCGAGCATCGGGCTGCACCAGCGCGACAATAAGCGGCTTATCACGACCCTCGAGCACCTGAAAGAGCTCGGCAACACGGTCATCGTGGTGGAGCACGATGAGGAAACCATCCGCACCGCTGACTATTTGCTGGACATCGGTCCGGGCGCGGGTATCCACGGTGGCAAAATCGTGGCACAGGGCTCGCCCGCCGAGGTAGAGAAGCAAAAAGACAGCCTCACCGCCCAATATTTGTCCGGTACCAAGCAAATTGATACACCTAAAAAGCGTCGGCCAGGTAATGGCAAAGCGCTTGTCGTGAAGGGCGCCCGCGAAAACAACTTGCAAAATGTGGACGTCGAGATACCGCTGGGCAAACTGGTGGTGGTAAGCGGCGTGAGTGGCTCAGGTAAATCCAGCCTGATAAACGATATCGTAGCCAAGGAGCTACTGGCGCAGTTGCACCGGGCCAGCACCGTGCCGGGCCGCCACGATGATATTGAGGGCATCAAGCAACTCGACAAGGCTATCATCATCGACCAAAGCCCCATCGGGCGCACACCACGCTCTAACCCGGCTACCTATACCGGCCTATTTACGCCCATCCGCGAGCTGTTTGCCGGTATGCCCGAGGCCAAGCTGCGTGGCTATTCGGCGGGGCGGTTCAGCTTCAACGTCAAGGGCGGTCGCTGCGAAAACTGTAAAGGCGACGGCATCATCCAGATAGAAATGCACTTTTTGCCGGACGTGTACGTGCCGTGCGAAGTCTGCCATGGCAAACGCTACAACCGCGAGGCCCTCGAAATCCACTACAAGGGCAAAAACATCAGCGACGTGCTGGAAATGACCTGCGAACAAGCATTGGAATTTTTTGAAAACCAGCCGTCTATCGCGCGCAAACTGCAGACGTTGGTAGACGTGGGCCTGGGCTACATCCACCTCGGGCAGCCTGCCACCCAGCTATCCGGTGGTGAAGCGCAGCGCATCAAACTGGCCAGCGAGCTCAGCCGCCGTGCCACAGGCCGCACGCTGTATATCTTGGACGAGCCGACCACCGGGCTGCACATGGAAGATGTCAACAAGCTGTTGGGTGTATTGCACGCGCTGGTTGACACCGGTAACAGTATGATTATCATTGAGCACAACTTGGACGTCATCAAGAACGCCGACTGGCTGATCGACATGGGACCCGAGGGCGGAGCAGGCGGCGGCCGCATTATTGCCGAAGGCACACCGGAGCAAGTCGCCAAAGTGGCCGACAGCTACACCGGCCAGTTCCTTAAGCGCATGCTCTAAGCCTTGGCAGCTTTGCCGGTGGTGTTCTCAATAATGGCTTCAAGCCCGAAGCGACGGAGCCTTTTCATAACCGTATTGTCGGGGGCTGTCCATGTGTCGACAAATAAGCCTGACTTATGGCAGGCTTTCACAACTTTTTTCGAAATAAATTCGTAATTGAGGCTTACGCCGTCGGCTTGGCATTTTCGGGCAATGGCGGTAATTTGCTGTGGCGAGAAGCCTCCATTGATAATGGCGGCAGTTGTAATGTGCGGATTTTTGCGCTTGAAAGCCAGCAGGGCCGGATACCAAAATGAATGGACTTCAATGTGGCGGTCAATGGCGCCAGGTTGTGCCGCTAGATAGGTGGCAAGTGCGTCGGCCACTTTGGCGGCGTGCGACTCCGAGTCGCCCTTTATCTCGATGATAAGTTTTTTGTGATGCTTGACCACCACCGTTTTAATGGCTTCAGCGAGTGTGGGGATACGCTCGCCACGTGACAGCCTTAGCGCACGCAACGCCCCTAACTCTTTGCGGCTCACCCAGCCTTGTGCGCCGGTGAGGCGATGGAGCGTGCTGTCGTGGATGACCACCAAGTGCCCGTCCCGGCTCAGCTGCACGTCGCACTCCACTGCGCGGAAACCACGCTGGAGCGCCAGTTCAAAGGCCGACACAGTATTTTCGGGAGCCAAGGCTACGGCTCCGCGATGTGCAATCAGCAACGTCTTCACGTCCATATTGTAGCAAATCGCTTACGGTTATTCGTCGGTTTTCTGTTTGTGGCCGGGCTTGCGAAGTAGGGCAGCGCGGATTTTGGGATCTTTGAAGACGTGGTAAAACGTAGGGGCAAAGGTCAGTACGACTACCGCGATAAACGCCGGCAAGATGTAGTGGTCGATGTTGGGAATTTTGCTACCAAACCAGTAGCCAAGTAGGGTAACCAAGATTGCCCAGCCAATGTCACCGATGGCATCAAACAGCGAAAACTTGCCATGCGGCATGCGGCTGGCGCCGGCTACCACCGGTGCAAAGGTGCGCACTACGGGGATAAAGTGTGCCATGGCCATGGTCTTGCTGCCATAAACCTCAAAGAATTTTTCGGCCTGCTCTAAATAGTGTTGCCTGAAGAGTATGCCATCTTTCTTACGAAACAGCCTCGGGCCCAGGCTTTTGCCGATGTGATAGCCCGTGTTGTCGCCGGCGATAGCCGCCAGCGAAGCGACAATTATAACGGCAACCACCGATAGCTTGCCGGTGGCAGCAAAAATACCCGCAGCCAACAGTAATGTGTCACCGGGGAAGAAAAAGCCCACCAGCATGCCCGACTCAGCAAAGATAATGGCGGCAATCACCAAAAGGCCGCCCGCCTGCACAATGTGGTTTACGTCAAACATTGCCCTAATGGTAGCATAATTTGGCTGTAGACCGGCTGAACGCTTGCCAATCTGGTATAATAATTGGACGAGCTAAGAGACTTATAAGAGAGGGAGACATACATGCAAGATCAGATTTCGCTGAAGCTAGAGCCTCGTGATGTTCTTGGCAAACAGGTGAAGCACTTACGGAGAGAAGGTGTGGTGCCGGCCGTTATACACGACCACGGTAAACCATCGGTAGTAGTACAGGGTAACCGCATTGAGATGCTCAAGGTGTACCAGCAGGCTGGACGTCACCATGCGGTGAAGTTAACGGCGGGCGACCGTAACTTTACCGCACTTATCCGCAAAGCCGATTTTGACCCCAAGAAAAACCAGCTGCGCCACTTAGTATTTAACGCTGTGCATGCCAACGAAAAAGTCGAGGCCGAAATACCAGTCCATCCGCGTTATGGCGAAGGAAACGATTCAGCTCCAGCTGAGCGCGCCGGCTTGGTGGTGCTGGAACAATTAGACGAAGTGCAGGTAAAGGCTACGCCTGATAAACTGCCAGATTTTGTAGAGTATGACGCCGAAAAACTGGTAGCAGTTGGCGACCACGTAACCGTGGCTGACCTGATTGTGCCCGAAGGCGTAGAAGTGCTTACTGAGGCCGGCCATGCGGTCGCCACGGTGTTTGAACCGAGCGCTTTGCAGGCCGCCAACGAAGAACTTGCCGGTGCTGAAACGGAAGAAGAAGAAAAGACTGCCGACGAAGTAGCCGAGGAAGGTGCTACCGAAGCGACTGCCGAAACCGAAAAATCCGCAGAATAAATCTTGTCAGCTGGCTTTCATGGGCGTACGCTTATGCTAAAGAGCGGAGAAGCCGATGAAGGCAGAACAGTTTGCGGCAGGTTTAGTAGCAGGGGCGGCACTAGTGCTAGGTGGGAGAGCGGCTGCATCGTTTGAGGCAACCATTCCCGCTGAAGTTGTGGTAGATATCGGCGAAGCAACAGTTGCCCTGGACAGCTTGGCGTATGGTGGAGCGCTGGCTTTAGAAGCACGACGAAGACGAACTGAGGACGAACGGGCCGCCCAAGATGCCACTGCCAGCGAACAAGCCCCAAAGCTTCCGACTTTTGCCGAGGAGTGGCTGGGGCTGAACACATTGCAAGCTCGCCTTACTAAAGCAGCTCAGGGGTTAAGCCTCCCCGAGCGGAAACTCAACCCTGACTCGGCAGCCTTTTTGCATAGCGTCGTAGCAGACTTGTCGCAGAGCCATCGGAAACTTAGCGCGCAGAATCAATTCATAGCGGTGCTAGCTGGTGTACGCGAGAAACTAGTCAATGAGTATACCGGTGCCTTCCTGATACCCGTTGCTGACCCTAACCTACCAGAGGGGGTTATGAGCAGGCGACGTAAGCTAGAAGACGTATTCGTCGTGCTCGATTGGGCGGCTAAAATCAAATCTACCGACCAAAATCCGGATGCTTCCTGGCAGCTCTATACCGATAGGCAAGCTCGGGATCGCAACGATCGAGCGGTAGCTGCAATACGAAAGCGTACAGTAGCAACTTCGCGCGTCGCATAAGTACCCTGTCCGCAGCGGATTATTCCTCGATGAAGCCACCGCTTTGGTGGGCCCACAACTTGGCATAGGTGCCGTTTTGCCGTAGCAATTCCCGGTGGGAACCTTGCTCGACTACTTTACCGCGGTCCAACACGATGATGCGGTCCATTTTCTGAATAGTGCTGAGACGGTGCGCAATGACAATGGCCGTGCGGCCCTCCATGAGCTTCCACAAGGCGGCCTGAATGAGCACCTCGCTTT
>DASZYT010000019.1:0-24829 GCA_035545275.1 Saccharimonadales bacterium (SeqCode)
AGCATGGGCCAAAAAGTAAACCCGATTTCTATGCGCCTCCAGGTCAATAAGGACTGGCGCAGCAAATGGTTCGCCGACAAGCGTGATTACGCTAACTACCTCAAGCAAGATCTCGAGGTACGCCGCCTGATTCAGAAAAAACTTGGTTCTCGGGCCGCTATCAACCGCGTCGAGATCAACCGCACGCCCAACATGGTGACGGTGACTATCAGCACCGCAAAAGCGGGTGTAGTTATCGGCCGTGGCGGTTCTGGTGCCCAAGAACTCAAAGATGCCATTGAAAAGATTTACCAGACGCCTACTCGCGTCAACATCGAAGAGATTAAAAAAGCAGAGCTGTACGCTAAGCTGGTTGCCGAGAACATTGCTCACCAGCTTGAGCGTCGCATGAACTTTCGCCGCGCCATTAAAATGTCTGCCGCTAACACCATGCGCGCCGGCGCCAAGGGCATCCGCATCCAGGTCTCTGGCCGTCTGAATGGTGCTGAAATGTCTCGCCGCGAAAAAGAGGTAGCCGGCTCCGTGCCACTGCACACACTGCGTGCCGACATCGATTACGCTCACATTGATGCACAAACTCCTGCCGGCATCATCGGCGTGAAAGTTTGGATCTATAAAGGAGAGGCTGCGTAATGTTACTTCCTAAACGAACAAAATTTCGCAAGGTACGCAAAGGCCGCATCAACGGCGTGGCTACGAGCGGCAATTACATTGCGTATGGCGACTACGCCTTGCAGGCCCAAGGCCACGAGCGCATTACTAGCCGCCAGATTGAGTCTGCACGCCAGGCTATGACCCGTTACATCAAGCGTGGTGGTAAGATTTGGATCCGCATTTTCCCGCACACACCCGTGACGCGCAAGCCGCAGGACGTGAAGATGGGTAGTGGTAAGGGCAACCCTGAATTCTTTGTCGCCAAGGTTCGCCCAGGCACGATTCTGTTTGAAATGCAGGGCGTCACCGAGGAAATTGCTCGCGAAGCTATGCGCCTGGCTGCTCACAAATTGCCTGTTAAGACCAAGTTTATTATGCGTGAGGAGGCCTAACATGAAAGTTGCTGACATCCGCAAATTACCAACCAATGAACTCACCACCGAGTGTACCAAGGCTCGTGAAGAGATTGCACAGTTGAAGCGTCAACTCCACATGGGCGAGCTGCAAAACGTACGCCTCATTAAGGCAAAACGCAAAGACCTAGCTCGCATGCTGACGGTTTTGAGTGAACAACTTGTAAAGGAGACGAACTAATGGCCCGCACAATCATCGGAACTGTTTCATCCAGTAAGGGTGACAAAACCATCGTCGTAACCGTACAGTCTCGTAAAACCCATCCGCTGTATCGCAAGCAATACACCGTAAGCCATAAGTTTATGGCACATGACGAAAAGAATGAAGCCGAGGTGGGTGATAAAGTCTCAATTGTTGAAACCCGTCCTATGAGTGCTCGCAAGCGTTTTATACTGGGTCGCATTATTGAAAAACCGGCCCTGCGAGAAGACACATTGGCCGCTGCTAAGGCTGAAGACACCGGCAAAAAACCGTCTAAGGCTAAGCAAGGTGATCAAGAGGAGGCCGCAGAATGATTCAGCAGGAATCTCGCTTGTTAGTCTGCGATAACAGCGGTGCTAAGGAAATCTTGTGCATCCGCGTGTTGGGCGGCACACGTCGTCGTTACGCCCGCGTCGGCGACGTCATTGTGGCTACTGTTAAAGACGCTAATCCCAACGGCAACGTCAAGAAGAAGTCAGTCGTACGGGCCGTAGTTGTTCGCACCCGTGACCAGATTCGCCGTAAGGACGGCTCAACCATCCGCTTCGACGACAATGCAGCCGTTATCATCGGTGACGACAAGTTACCACGTGCTACCCGCATTTTTGGTCCGGTTCCGCGTGAACTGCGTGACCTCGGGTATGCCCGCATCGTTTCATTAGCTCCGGAGGTACTCTAAATGGAAAAGTTTAAGATCCGCTTGAAAAAAGGCGACACTGTTGTCGTACGCTCCGGCAAATACAAGGGGGCGACCGGCAAAGTGCTGGCGACGCATCCTTTTGAGAATAAGGTGACCGTCGAAGGCGTCAACATCGTCAAAAAGCACGTGAAGCCAAATCGCACCTACCCACAAGGTAGCATCGTTGAATTGACCAAACCGATTGATGTATCCAAAGTAGGCTATGTTGACCCAACCACCAAAAAAGCTACCCGCATAGGGTATAAGATTGCGGCTGACGGTACAAAGACACGTGTCGCAAAATCTAGCGGAAAGGAGATTAAGTAATGGCTACAGCTAAAGCTACAGCACCAGTTACTACTACACGTCTCCGTGCTGCCTATAGCGCCAACATTGTGAAGGAACTCGAGAAAGAGCTTGGCTTAGCCAACGTGCACCAAGTACCTCGCCTTGAAAAGATAGTCATCAACGTAGGTCTTGGTAAGGCCAAAGACGAGAAACGTATTATCGAGGCTGCCGAGAACACATTGCGCAAAATCACAGGACAACAGCCTGTTGAAACGGTCGCAAAGCAGTCTATCGCCGGCTTCAAGCTGCGTGAAGGCAACAAGATTGGCCTGAAAGTAACCCTGCGCGGCGACAAAATGTATGAGTTTATGGACCGCCTCATTACCGTGGTGCTGCCTCGCTTGCGCGACTTTCACGGCGTGTCAGCCAAAGCATTTGACCGCCAGGGCAACTTTAGCCTCGGCATGATTGACCAATCGGTCTTTCCAGAGCTAACCTTTGATGAGACTACCGTATCCCACGGTCTGCAAGCAGTATTCGTAATTAAGTGCCAAGAGCCGGCACACGCACGAGCTTTGCTTGAAAAGTTCGGCATGCCCTTCGAAAAGGAGAACAAGTAATGGCTAAGAAATCTATTGTTGCGCGCGATTTGAAGCGCCAGAAAATGATTGCAAAATATGCCGCCAAGCGTGCCGAGCTAAAGGCCATGGGCGACCTGGAGGGTCTGGCAAAACTGCCACGCAACTCTAGCCCAACCCGCTGGAAGAACCGCTGCGCCGAAACGGGCCGGCCACACGGCTACATGCGGACGTTTGGTCTATCCCGTATCGCCTTCCGTGAACATGCAAGCAAGGGTGAAATCCCTGGTGTAACTAAGAGTAGTTGGTAGAAAGGAGCAAGAACATATGATTACAACCACCGACCCCATCGCAGATATGCTTGCTCGCATCCGTAACGCCATCGCCGTACACAAGTACGAGGTGAGTTTGCCGCACTCTAACATCAAGGAGAGTGTTGCCCGCTTGCTGGCCGAGAAGAACTTTGTTGACGGAGTTGAGGTTAAAGACGCAACTGTCGGCAAAACTCTCGTGGTACGCATTAATGGCGAGCACGAAAACGCTCGTATTACCGAAATCAAGCGCCTGAGCAAACCTGGTCGTCGTTTCTACGTAAACAGCAAAGAAATCCCGGTTGTAAAGCGCGGCCGCGGCATCGTCATCGTCTCTACCTCAAAGGGCTTGATGACCGGCGAGCAGGCCAAGCGCGAACATATCGGCGGTGAGTTAATCTGCCAGGTATATTAAAGGAATAAAGGATACAACATGAGTCGTATAGGAAAACTACCGATCGAGATTCCCTCCGGTGTGACAATCACTGTCGACCCCACCGAAATTACGGTGACCGGGCCAAAGGGATCGCTTAAGCAATTTACTATGCCCGGCGTTACTGTCAAGCAGGAAGAAAACCAGCTGATTGTTACTCGGATGAATGACGAGCCTGAGAACCGTGCCAAGCACGGACTTATGCGTGCACTACTCAATAACTTAGTGCAGGGTGTAACCACTGGTTTCAGTAAGAAGCTCGAGATCAACGGTGTTGGTTTCCGGGTAGCCCTGGCTGGTAGCGACCTGCGTATGAACCTTGGTTTTTCGCACGAAGTGGTATACCACCTGCCTCAAGGCGTTGCCGCCGCCGTTGAGCAAAACACCATTACGGTGACCGGTATCGATAAACAGCAGGTTGGCCAGGTAGCCGCTGAGATACGTGCACTCAAGAAGCCTGAGCCGTACAAGGGCAAGGGCATTAAGTACGCCGACGAGCGGATTCTTCGTAAGTCTGGTAAGTCAGGTAAGGAGAAATAGTATATGGACCGACTTGCACACAAACTACACAACCGCAGCTTGCGTCAAAAGCGCGTTCGAACGACTGTTTCGGGTACCGCAGAACGTCCTCGCCTGAGCGTACATGTAAGCAACATGCACATCACTGCCCAAATCATAGATGACGTCGCCAAAAAGACTTTGGTATACGTTACAACTGTAGGTGACAAGGCCGCCAAGGGTACCATGACCGAAAAGGCCGCCAGTGTTGGCGCAGAAGTTGCCAAAAAGGCAAAGACGGCAAAGATAAAATCTGTCGTATTTGATCGTGGCAGCAAACTATATCATGGACGCGTCAAGGCTTTGGCCGACGCCGCCCGTAACGGAGGATTGGAGTTCTAAATGGCAGCACCTACCGCAAACCCCCAGCAACGGGACCGTCGCCGTGGCGACATGCCCGCAGAAGAAAAGCAATTCGATGAGCGCACCTTGCACATCGACCGTGTGGCCCGTGTAGTAAAGGGCGGCCGCCGCTTCCGTTTTCGTGCGCTCGTGGCCGTTGGTGATCACAAAGGTAAGGTTGGTGTAGGCATCGCTAAGGGTGCCGACGTAACCGCCGCTATCACCAAGGCTACCGATGTCGCTAAAAAGCACATGATTACCGTTCGTCTATACAAGGGAACGCTGCCGCACGAGGTGGAGACCAAGGTCAGCGGCGCCCGTATTTTGCTGAAGCCTGCCAGCCCCGGTACGGGTCTTATTGCTGGTGGCGTTATTCGCACCATTTTGGAAGTCGCTGGCGTCAGCAATGTGCTGTCTAAATCTCTCGGCTCATCCAACAAGGCCAACACCGCATATGCCACACTGGCTGCTCTAGAGAGTCTAACTCCTGCCAAAGAGTGGGTAACTCGTGGCAATGAAGAGGCTCAAGCTAAAACTGCGAAAAAGGCAGCCCCTAAGGCTAAAGCCGCCGAGAGCGAGGAATAGTTATGAAGTATAACGAACTCAACATCAAAGCCAACAAATCCGCTAAGCGCGTCGGTCGCGGTATTGCAGCCGGCCAGGGCAAGACCGCCGGTCGTGGTACCAAAGGGCAAGGTGCACGCACCGGTTCATCCAAGCGCCCCGGCTTTGCAGGCGGCCAGAACCCGCTCATGCAAAAGCTTCCCAAGCTGCCAGGCTTCCGTAGCCTGCGCACCAAGAATGAGGTGGTCTACACGGGCCAACTTGACCAGTTTGCCAATAAGACCGTCGACAGTCAGCTTCTGGCCGACAATGGTCTCATCAGCAATGCTTTCGTCAGTGTCAAACTGCTGAGCAAAGGTGATCTGACTAAGAAAGTGACCGTGAAACTGCAAGCAGCCAGCTCGACAGCTGTCGAAGCAGTCGAAAAAGCTGGCGGGACTTTCGAAGTAGTGCCGCGCGCTGCTCGTCCAAAGACCAAAGCTGCCAAAGAACCAGCTAAAAAATAAGAGACTATTAAAACCCCGTTGCCGTGAGGTATACTGGGGCATAACAACCGAGACGTTGTAAGAGGGCACAACTACACACAATGAACTGGAAAATTATCGCGCGTTCGCTGAAGCACAAGGACATGCGCAAGCGTATCTTTGCGGTGCTTGGCATCTTGGTGATTTTCCGTGTTCTCGCGCACGTTCCGGTTCCTTTAAGCGACCCGCATACCCTCAAGCAAGTACTCGACAACCTGTTTACTTCACCGAACACCCCGCAGCTTTTGAGCGTGTTAAACATATTCTCTGGTGGAGCTTTGGCCAACTTTTCCATCATGATAGCGGGCCTTGGACCGTACATTAACGCCTCCATTATCATGCAGCTGCTCACTAAAGCAATACCGAAGCTTGAAGCCCTGCACAAAGAGGGCGAGTACGGTCAGAAAAAGATCAACCAGTACACCCGCATCCTGACGTTTCCGTTAGCCATTATCCAATCCGTTGGTTCCATTTATCTTATTCGTCAAGCCGCCCAAAGCATCGGCGGCATCGGCGACATCACTGCCCATACTACCATTGGGCAATGGATATTGATGATCTCGGCCCTCACTGGCGGCTCTATGCTTCTTATGTGGCTGGGTGAGCTGGTTACTGAGCAAAGCCTGGGCAACGGTATCTCGCTTATCATTACGGTCGGCATTGTGTCACGCCTGCCCACCAATATTGCCGACATTATGAAATCGGTGGTAACAGGTAAGTCCCACTTGCATCTGTTTGGCCATACTATGCCATTCAATGGTGGTGCCCTCGTGTATGGTGCGGTCATTTTGGTGTCAGTCGTATTAGTGACGTGGCTTGTGGTAATGCTCAACGAAGCGGCCAGAAATATTAGTGTCAATTACGCTAAACGCGTGCAGGGCAATAGAGCCTACGGGGGCATATCGACCATCTTGCCGGTCAAGCTTATCACGGCAGGCGTGGTGCCGATTATCTTTGCCGTGGCATTCTTAAGCGTGCCGAGCTTTGCAGGCCAGCTTTTGACGGGCTCACATAATCCTCACTGGCAGCACATTGGCCAAAATCTGACCACCTGGTTTCAGACACCTTCCGCCCAAACGTTTGCCCTTTACGGCTGGAAAGCCTATATCTATCCAGTAACATACTTCCTGCTCGTTTTCATCTTTACGTTCTTCTACACGAGTATTACGTTTAACTCCAAAGAGATTGCCGAGAACTTACAAAAGCAAGGCGGCTTTGTAGCCGACGTGCGGTCTGGCCAGCAAACCGAGAAATACCTGAGCAAGATTGTAAACCGCCTGACGCTGTTTGGGGCTATCAGCCTGGGCCTTTTGGCGCTGTTGCCCATCATCGGCCAGATATTCTTAAGCACTAATATCACCATCGGCGGTACCAGCATTCTTATCTTGGTGTCTGTGAGCCTGCAAACCTTGCGGGCTGTGGAGTCGCGTGCTTTGATGGTCACATACGACCAATATAGCGCACCAGACTTCTTATATGAGCCCGAGGCGCCTGTCGAGGCGGCAGGTGGAGCAGGGCGGCTACGATTCTTACGCGCCTTGAAGCTTCGCCGCAAAACCGGCAAAAAGTAGGCCGTTTTCGTTACAGGGGCCCAAAGTAATAAAAACTGTTTACAAATTGTTGTGAATACTGTTATAATTACACCTTGTTATATGGTCAGCACGGAGGAAAGGCGAAGTTTACTTCGGTTTTCACAAGTACTGGCAAGTATATCAGTGATATATTTATGGCCGCAGGGAAAGAAGTAATCGAGCTCACCGGAACAATTGTTGAGACCCTTCCGGGTACTCAGTTTCGTGTCGAACTCGAGAACGGCCATCAAATCATAGCTCACGTCGCTGGCAAGATGCGGAAACATTTTATCCGTATCGTACCGGGCGACAGCGTGACGGTTGAGTTGACCCCTTACGATCTTACGAAGGGCAGAATCACCTATCGCAAATCATAATCAACTAAGCAGTGTGTCGTGCACACCCAGGAAGGAGTACGATCCGCATGAAAGTGCGTGCAAGTGTCAAAAAGATTAGCCCCGACGACAAGATAGTGCGTCGTAAGGGCCGTATTTACGTTATTAACAAATTTAAGCCAAAGCACAAGCAGAGGCAGGGGTAGATATGGCGCGGATATCTGGAGTAGTTATACCCAACGAGAAGCAGATCCACGTGGCTCTGACTTATATCTACGGTATTGGGCCCAAGAGCAGCGCTGATATTTTGGCGGCTGCCAAGGTAGAGCCTACCGTTCGGGTCAAAGACATGACCGATGCCGAGATTTCTCGGATCCAAGATGCGGTCAACGCTAGCTACACCGTTGAAGGTGAGCTGCAGCGTATCGTAACAGGCAACATTAAGCGTTTGAAAGACATCAACGCATACCGTGGTCTGCGCCACAAGGCAAATTTGCCTTCACGTGGTCAGCGCACCCGTACAAATGCTCGTACACGCCGTGGTAAAAAGGTGACAGTCGGCGGCACCGCTAAGAAGGTCGCTTCAAAGACCTAGGAAGGGAGCTAGATATATGGCAGAAGAACAAGCTACACCTACAACCTCCGCTGCGCCAGCTCCTGCGAAGCGTCGCAAGACCAAGCGCACTGTTGCGAGCGGCCAAGTACACGTACTCGCAACATTCAACAACACCATCGTATCGTTTACCGACCCTAGCGGCGGGGTGCTGGCAACTTCCAGCGCCGGTGCGTGTGGTTTCCGTGGTTCCAAGAAAGGCACCGCCTACGCCGCGCAAGTTGCCGCAGAACGGGCCGGTCAAACCGCCAAGCAGCAGTACGGCTTTAGCCGCGCTGACGTCTTCGTCAAGGGCGTGGGCCTCGGCCGCGATGCAGCTATCCGCGCACTTGCTGGCCTCGACATTCAGGTGGAATCCATCAAAGATGTAACCGGCGTGCCTCACGGTGGCGTACGTCCACGAAAGGCCCGGAGGATTTAGTTTATGGCCCGAGATACCCATTCAATCGTAAAAATGAGCCGTCGTGAAGGCTACGCCCTTCACCCTAAGGCTCACAAAGCATTGGTAAAGCGCCCCCAGCGCCCTGGCCAACACGGTAGCAACATGCGCCTTGGCAAGCAGAGCCAGTACGCCTTGCAGTTGCGGGAAAAACAGAAAGTTAAGCGCCTGTACGGCCTGCTGGAGCGCCAATTCAGCAACCTCATGCAGGAAGCTAACCGCACGCCTGGTCAATCAGGTCAAGTGCTATTGCAGCTTTTGGAGCGCCGCCTCGACAACATGGTATACCGCGCTGGTTTTGCTCCGTCGCGCCGCGCCGCTCGTCAGCTGGTGACGCATGGCCATTTTATGCTCAACGGCGTTCGTGTAGACGTGCCGTCGATCCGTGTAAGCATCGGTGATGTTATCACGGTGCGCGATCACAGCAAGAACACGGAATACTTCAAGAAGCTTGACGATGTCAGCCCAGCACCTTCAGCAGTGCCTGCTTGGGTCAAAGTGAACCGCAAGAAAGTGGAAGCAAATGTCACTGCGATACCAACACGCGACGATGCTGAGCCAGACATTAACGAACAACTAATCGTGGAATACTACTCACGCTAAGGGAGGAAGAGTAAATACTATGGCAAACATGATTCACACACCAGGTATCGTCAACGTTGACGACCACACCGACACAAGCGCGACCTTTACCGTAGAGCCTCTGCACAGCGGATATGGCATGACGTTGGGCAACTCCTTGCGGCGCGTACTGCTTTCCAGCATTGCTGGCGCGGCAGTCACCAGCTTTAAGATAGAGGGCATTACCCATGAATTCACGACCGTTTCGGGCGTGAAGGAAGATGTCGTCGACATCATGCTCAACCTCAAGGGCATCCGTTTCCGCGTATACGGCGACGAAGCACAGACGCTGCGCATCGAGAAAAGGGGCAAGGGCGCTGTTACTGCTAAAGACATTCAGCTAAACGCTGATGTTGAGGTAGTCAATCCCGACCACGTCATCGCCACTATCGATGACGACAAAGCCAAATTCGTCATGGATATCACTGTTGAAGTGGGCCGTGGGTACCGCACTATCGAAGAAACCACCAGCCGCAAAGCGAACGACGCGATTGCGCTCGACGCTATCTTTAGCCCTGTGCTGCGCGTACGCTACAAGGTTGAGAACACCCGTGTCGGCCAGGTAACTGATCTCGACAAGCTCATCATCACCGTCGATACCGACGGCTCTATCAGCCCACGAGACGCATTTGAAGAAGCTTCCGCCATCTTGGTAAACCAATACACCGCATTGGCTGGCAAGACTCGTATCGAAACCGCTGCACCCGAGACTAGCAGCAACTCAGACGGTGTCTTTGATGTTGATGGTGCTGACGAATCGGCAGTGCTCAACACTTCCATCGAAGACCTTAACCTAAGCGCCCGCACCACTAACGCACTCATCAACAACGACATTCACACCATCCGCGACCTGTTTAGCTTGAATGACGCAGAGCTGCGTGATCTGAAGGGTTTTGGTAGCAAGGCTCTCGATGAAGTTAAGGAAAAGCTAGCGGAGCTGGAGCTGTAATATGCATCGTCACGGATATAAAGGAAAGAAGTTTGGCCGCGAGCGCGACCAGCGCCGCGCCCTTATCAAGGGCTTGGCCGACAGCCTGGTGAAGTACGAGTCTATCGAGACCACACTACCTAAGGCCAAAGAAGTCGTGCCGTATGTTGAAAAGCTCATCACCAAGGCCAAGAAGGGCGATTTGCACAACCGCCGCCAAGTCATAAGTGGCCTCCACACCGTTGAGAGCGCCCACAAACTGGTGGACGAGATTGCACCCAAGCTCAAGAGCCGCACCAGCGGCCACTTGCGCATCGAAAAGACCGAGCTGCGGCGTGGCGATCTGGCACAAATGGCCAAGGTAAGTTTTGTCGATGACCTGAAGGAAGCGCCGGTTGCCAAGTCTGCAGCCAAAAAGGTCGAGGCTCCTGCTGCAAAGCCTGCTCCGGCGAAGAAACCCGCCGCTAAGAAAACTCCTCAAAAGGAGGCTAAATAAATGAAAACCTATAGCGCAAAGCCCACCGACGTTACCCGCAAGTGGTATGTCGTTGATGCATCAGAGGCATCACTTGGCCGTGTAGCAACCAAGGTCGCCACATTGCTGACAGGCAAGGGCAAACCCCAGTTTACGCACCACATTGACTGCGGTGACTACGTCATCGTTGTTAACACCGACAACTTGGTTGTGACAGGCGATAAGATGAACAAGAAAATCTACTATCGCCACAGTAACTACCCAGGCGGCCTTACCGAGACTCCGCTGAACAAGCAGATGGAGACTGACTCCACCCAGGTGCTTTTCAAGGCTATCCGCGGGATGTTACCAGTAAATAAACTGCGCGATGACCGTCTGAACCGGCTCAAGATTTACGTGGGTGCCGAGCACAACCACGAAGCGCAGAAGCCCGAGAAGATTTCAGTAAAGGAAGGAAAGTAATATGGCGAAAGACAGTTACTTTTATGCACTAGGTCGCCGCAAGAGCGCAACCGCTCGTGTACGGCTTCAGGGTGGCAAGGGCAACATTTTGATCAACGAAAAGCCAGCCAGCGAATATTTTGCAGACAGCAAATATCTGCTCGCTAAGCTCGATCAGCCTTTTGTGGTACTCGAAATGAACGGTAAGTACGATGTAAGTGCGCACGTGAGTGGTGGTGGCCACGAAAGCCAGGCCGAAGCCATTCGCCTCGGTATCGCCAAAGCTCTGACCGAGATGGATGAAAACCTCAAGGCTACCTTGCGTCGTGCCGAGCTGCTTTCACGCGACTCACGCGAAAAAGAGCGCAAGAAGTTTGGCCTCAAGGGCGCCCGCAAGCAACGCCAGTTCACGAAGCGCTAAGACTAATGAGACAACCATGCGCCGCCCCAAACAGGTTTGGGGCCCTCGGGCTTGGTTTTCTCATCGCAACTACCCCGAGTAAATCGGGGTTTTTGTTTTTTAAACAAAACCGTTGCTGCTCTTTCCAATTATCTCATCTTCTCGTTTGGAGATTCTTGACAGCAGGTGTATATTAGTACGCATGTCAACTATGGCACAGAACAATGCGTATTACTTTACCGGCACCTCCACGCGTGGCGGTTTGTTCCGTGCTTTTGCATAAATACCCATCAAAGACATAGAAGAGACCGCCACCAGGCGGTTTTTTAATAGCAACTGACACGAGAAAGACAATATGAGCGAAGATGAGATTAGGTTAGAGCGTAATCCCAGCGGCCACGGCGCAGAGATACTGGTTGGTATAGCTGACGAGGCGACTATTGATGACCGCATGGTGACCGCCGTGCAACGACATCGTCGTGCGTTTGGATACATTGTAGATGCCGTAGCAACCAATCGTCTGCAGCAAATGTATCCAGATGTATCACTTAAGCCCTACGAGCCTCCCACACCGGAGTTACTCGCTATTAAAGGCCTGGTGAGAGACGAACTACTGGCAGCCCTTGGTGGCGTAGCTCTGCCGCAATTAGAAAAAACATAGTAGAATAGGGGTAAATATGAGTAAGCCAGTCATTTTAACGGGGCTTCGGGCCAATAGTGAGTTTCATTTGGGCAATTATCTGGGCGCCATTTTGCCCATGGTAGAGTTGCAAAAGCAGCACGCCGGCGAGTACCAGGTGAATATGTTCGTGCCGGACTTGCACAGCTTTACCACGCCCATCGACCATGGCAAGTTGTACCAGCAAACCCTGCAGAACCTAAAGGTATTCGTTGCTGCGGGCATAGATATCAATAACCCAGATACTTACATCTACCGCCAAAGCTATATCCCAGCCCACAGTGAGCTGACATGGATACTAAATTGCTTTGCGTCGTTTGGGCAACTCAGAAGAATGACTCAGTTTAAAGATAAAGTGGGCAGTAAAAACCTTCTTGAAGAAGCGGACAATGCGGCAAAACTATATTATGCTGCCGCTAAAAAATTAGAGAAGCCAGTTGACGATTACCGGCAACTCAGTGCAATTCAGTACGAGCTCAGCGAGCTTATGTCAAAGGCGGTGTCTACGGTTAGCGAAATTGAGAATCAGGAGGGGTTAGCAAGTATGGGCTTGCTCGACTATCCGGTCCTGATGGCTGCGGATATTTTGCTGTACGGTGCTAAATGGATTCCAGTAGGCGAGGATCAGCGCCAGCATATAGAGCTAGCACGGGACGTAGCCCAACGCATGAACAACAAGTTTGGCGAGCTGTTTACCGTCCCGGAAGACTGGAACAAGCAGTTGGAGTTTGCCAACCGACATGCCGGTGTGCGCATCCGCTCACTTCGTAACCCTGAAAAGAAGATGAGCAAATCTGTCGAAGACCCCGCTGGCACCATCATGCTGACAGACTCGCCCGACGAAGCTGCCAAGAAAGTCATGAGCGCCACAACCGATTCTGTCGGTGCTATACATTTTGACTTCGACAAGCAGCCTGGCGTCAGTAACCTCTTGCAAATACTCGCATTGCTCTCCAACAAGCCACTTGATGATGTCATCCACGAGTGGGATGGCAAAACCAGCTACGGCGACCTCAAAAAAGCCGTGGCAGACGCCGTAAAGTCCTTCCTGACAGATTTTCAGACTAAGCTTGCCGAGGTCAACGAGTCCGAGCTGCTCAGCAAGCTCGAAATAGACGAAAAAGCCATGAACGACGTCGCTAACGCCATGTTATTAAAGGTGCAAAAAGCCGTCGGCCTCCGTCCGTAATGAGCAACCTAGACATCTCTCGCGCACAACGGCTGGACCATTACGTTGTCGACGTGTTGCCGCAGCTGAGCCGCAGTGCCGCTACGAAGCTTATAGCGGACGGTAAGGTTACCGTAAATGGACAGCCGGCCACCAAGGCAGGCTACAAATTGCGCCGCGGCTACAAGATAGATATTGATTTTAATAATGACGACTATGTGGCCATACCATCTATAGATGTACCTGTTTTATACGAAGACGACGATTGCTTGGTACTTAATAAGCCCGTTGGCCTGCTCACGCACAGCAAGGGTGCTTTCAACCCCGAAGCCACCGTGGCGAGCTTTGTGAGGTCTAAGCTTACTGCCCAAAGTGGCGAACGTGCCGGCATTGTTCATCGACTGGACCGCGCCACCAGTGGGGTCATCATCTGCGCTAAGACCCCGACGGCCATGACGTGGCTGCAGCGCCAGTTTTCACTACGTAAAGCCAAAAAGACCTACATCGCCATCGTCACTGGACACCTCAAAGAGCCACATGCGGTTATCGACATGCCCATAGAGCGCAATCCAAAGCGCCCGCAAACCTTTCGCGTAGGCGTAAACGGCAAGTCGGCCATTACCGAATATAAAGTGCTGAAAGCAGATGACACCCTGAGTATGGTTGAATTGCAGCCCCAAACCGGCCGTACGCACCAATTGCGAGTTCACCTGAGCCATCTAGGGCACCCTATCTTGGGAGATGAGCTCTATGGTGGTAAACCGGCTGAACGGCTGTTCTTGCACGCATTGCGTTTGGAGCTAACATTGCCAAATCGCGAGCGGAAAATCTTTGAAGCGCCACTACCGAGCGAGTTTAACGCTACAATAGATACATGACCGACTTAATTTTTCATGACAGCACGAAGAAGGGCATACGGGCTTTTATAGCTCACCCTTCGCACGCGGTCCTACTGGTAGGACCAGCGGGTGCCGGCAAAGAAACAGTGGCGCGTCACATTGCCAGCGAGCTTTTAAAAACCTCTCTAGAAAAGTTAGCCGCCTACCCGTATCTTTCGGTTGTTACATCGGAAGACAGCAAATCCATTGGTATAGATGAAGTCCGTGAGCTGCAGCACTTTGCTTCTCTTAAAATACCTCGAAGTGGCCAGTATAACCGCATTATCATCATTGGTAATGCCCATCGTATGACGCAAGAGGCGCAGAATGCGCTTTTGAAACTTATCGAGGAGCCGCCCGAAGCAACGCTCATCGTATTGACCACACCGGCTCAACAAGCCCTGCTGCCAACCATTACTTCGCGCTGCCAGCTCATTACTATTCACCCGCTCGAGGAATCGCAGGCCATGGATTACTTTAGAAACCGCGGCCACAACGCAACACAACTACAGCGGGCATGGCTTATTAGCGGAGGCCTTGCTGGGTTAATGAGCGCTCTTTTGGTTGCAGATAGTGAACATCCGCTGGTCCAAGCCGCAGCCACAGCTCGGGAGTTACTGCAAACTGATGCTTTTGAGCGACTTGTGCGCGTCGACGAACTGAGCAAGCAGCCCGCGAATACTATGCGCGACGTGCTGCTGGTGCTGCAGCAAATGGCGCGTATTGCACTGGCGCGGCCCGCTAGCTCGGCGGTGCGGGGCAAGTGGCAATCAGTATTGCAAGGTAGTTATGATACTATTACGGCGCTTGATAAAGGCGCCCAGGCAAAACTAGCGCTAACCAATCTTATGCTTAACCTCTGAATCTGATATAATATCCCCGTTATGTTCGAGCTTTTTATATTGGCCGCGCTGGCTATACTCGCATATCACAATGTGAAAGTTCATGAGGACGATTTCGTGAATATTTCTCGTCGGGTAGGCGACCGCATGGGCAAATTATGGGATATCGCTCACCAGGGGATGCGCGAAAACCGCTTCTTGCGCGCCGAAAAGGCCTTGCTGACCATTTTGAAGATTGACGAAAAAAACGCCGCTGCCTACAATCGTCTGGGCATTCTCTATGCCAAGCAAAAAGAATACCGTGACGCCATCGATTGCTTTGAGATTGCATCTAGCATTGAACCGACACCTTCGAGCCTCCATAACTTGGGGCTCATTTATTATGAAACCGAAAACTACGAAAAGGCTGCTATCGCTTTTGAGCAGGCCCTACACATGGAGGACGACCTAGCGGCTCGTCACGTAGCCTATGCCAAGGTGCAGGAAAAGCTGGGCGACGACAAGCTGATGTTCCAGGAGCTGGAAAAGGCGGCCGAGCTTGAGCCCAACAAAGAGACGTTTTCACTCTTACACAAGGCCTATCTCAACCACAATATGCAGGCCGAGGCCGACCTCATCGAAGACAAGCTCAAAAAACTTATTGTGCCGTCAGGCAAACCCAAACGCATGATCCGTCACCGCAGGGTTGTAGTTTAACCCCTGTTTTGATACACTAACGATTGAGTTTTTGCCGACGTAGCTCAGTGGCCAGAGCGGCTGTTTTGTAAACAGCGGGTCGTGGGTTCGACTCCCTCCGTCGGCTCCACGTTTTTAGGCATAGCAGCCTAGGGCGAGTACGTTCACACAGCTTAGACGCGCAGGGATACTCAAGCGGCCAACGAGGGGTGACTGTAAATCATCTGGCTTACGCCTACGGGGGTTCGAATCCCTCTCCCTGCACCAAACATTTGCAATCGTCATGCAATGACGTACGCAAATGTTTTATGTCGGACAGGCATGAGAAGCCTTTAGGGTTCGGCGCACGAGAAGCGCAGGTAGCATACGCCATAGCGTAAATGCTATCGAGCATCGCAGGAAGGAGCGCGTGAGCGCGATATCCCTCTCCCTGCACCAATTGGGCCGAAGTAGCTCAGGGGTAGAGCACCTCCATGGTAAGGAGGGGGTCACGGGTTCAAATCCCGTCTTCGGCTCCATTTGTAAAAAACTTTACAGAATAGTTATATAAAGCCTGCTGTAATGTACTTGTGCTTGACGGGCTACGGTCCCGAAGCGAATAGACAAGAGCAAGCACCCGAAACCCCGCCTACGTCGCGGGGTTTTAAAGAGAGTTTACATCTGCGGCCGTATCTGTTATAGTGTCTGAGACATTTAGGAACTCTAAGGATTAATCATCAATGGCAAAGAAAAGCGATAAGCGTAAAATTATTGGTCTCGTCAGCGAAGAGTCAGGCGAGCGTATTTACTACACCACCAAAAACACTATGAACACCCCTGACAAGCTTTCCTTGCGCAAATACAGCCCTAAGCTGCGCAAGCATGTGGTGTTTACCGAAACCAAGAAAAACTTGGGCCGCAACGAAGCGCCTAAGCGATAAGTATCTATAAGATTGCGCTTGAAGCCGCCCCACGGGGCGGTTTTATGTTTCTTCAGAACTTGTCGACTCCTCTTCGGCCACAAACAAGTCCAGCGAAGTATTTACAAATTCTGCATGGCTCCATACAAGGGGCGCAACACCCAGCGCCAAGCCGTCATCCGGATCAAACTGCTCGGCCAACACCCCACTGGGCAAAGCACGGGCCTGAGCCCATTCAAGCAACTGTACCGCCAGATCGCGATTTCCGGTTGCCAAAGAATACTGCGCAAGCCAGAGGCTACACACTATCCACGGGTTGCCCTTGTACTGCTGTTTTGACAAAAAGTAGCCATCACCTTCGTATCTGATGACGCCCCCGATCGGCGACGTATTGAATAGCCGGTTTTTGACCTGTTCAGCCATAGAAGTAAGACGCTCATCTTTGAGGCCAAGCCCAGCATACATATATGGTCCATACAAACTCGAAATGTCGAGCGATGCATCAACCGTTAGGCTGTGATCTTCCTCGAGCAGCACACCCTTTACGAAGTAGCCTTCGTGGTGGAACAGACGGTCCAGATGAGCGGCGATAGCGGTAGCCATGCGGTGCCAGCGTGCAGCGTCAGAAGCTCTCTCGAGGGCATGTGCCAATTTGGCGGCGGCAAGCAATCCTGCAATCACCGTCGACACCGTGTAGGTGCTGGTCAGAAACTTTTGTTCCCACAAATCATAACTGGCATGGGGCAGGCCGGTGTCATCATCAATAAACTCACACATAAAGTTAGCGCAGCGCGCAATGAAACCGTCGTATAGCTTTTCGATGAACTCTTTGTCGTTACTTTGCTCGTAATACTCGTGCAGCATAAATATCACGCTAGCGGTCTCGTCCTCTTGGATAGCCAATTCCTTTCGCCGACCATGCACTAGTGGGTGCCAGGTGCTGCCAATAGCCCGATCGGGCTGATATTTGTGCATGAGGTAACCGTCGGGGTGCATAGTATCGCGAGCAAATTCAAAGAACTGTTTGGCCTCGTCATATAGCCCTAGCCGAATAAGTGGCCAAATGGCGTAGGCGGCATCTCGCGGCCAGCAGTAACAATAATAGTCGCGCCCGTAGTTAAATATACTGGAGTCCCCGCTAGCCAAAATGGAACCGCGGTCGTCACAGTGCGCTTTTACTATCAAAATACTCTTCTGTACCTCCATGCGGTATTGCTCGGGTATTTGATTCAAGACCTCGCGTGCCGGCCCCAGCCAGGCGTCCCAGTGCTGTCGTACGCGGCGAAGGGTATCATCGAATGACATGTCTTTGTAGGCACGGTGTACCTTCTCAACATCCTGCTGGCTGCTGCCAGCGACCACCCAGTACGCAAAAGCTGCCGTGGCGTCCGCTTTAACGGTAGAGCTAAAGCGTAGCACGCTATCAACGCCACCATGTTCCACGGCGTTGTCGGTGAGTTCGCCGTCTTCTGCATCTCGAAAGGTGCCTTCTTTGCCTTCAATGCCGTAATTGCCTACAGAGTATTGGTCGAACGCACCGCCGTCGATGAACTGCCCAGCTATCAGTAGGCAATACCGGCCCTTGTAGTCCAAAATATAGTGCTCGTCGGGCACGTACATGGCGGTGTCGGCACGGCCATTACGAGATATCTGAAACACCTGGTGCATAAATACGCGGATATCGCGGTCCCTGTCGGTGTGATTGACGACTTCGATGCGGCGCAGCAAGGCGTTTTGCTCATTATCGATAAAGTCAGTGGTATTGAGTGTGATGGCCAAATCATCAGAATGCAAGCTAATTTTGCTGATGAGTGCATCAGGCTCAAAGTCTACCTGGGCCTGCCAGCTACCGTCATCTACCCATCTAAATTGGTTTTCAACCCATACGCCTATCTTGTGCTGCGAATTGCGTGCATTCGCCAGATTGTCTAGACCCACATATGGGTAATAAAAATCATGTACAAGCCCGTGCTCATCGAGCCCCACAAAGATATGCCCATTACTGAGTACGACGTGGCGAGACATTAACTCCTCGCCTCTGTGTGTTCTATCTTCATACTGCCACCCCCTTTTCGGCTAAGCGGTACCTAATGTCATGGTACGCATTCATAAAGTTCATATAGGCGTCGTACGGTGTTTCGTACGGGCTGAAATATGCGTGAATATCACCATCATTAAACCACTTCGTACACATGTAGTAAAAGTGGTCCGATGTTTGCAGTTTGCGCCAGTCCTCAATTAGTGACCAGTCGCCGCTCGTCAAAATCTGCTCCTGCATACCATAAAGCCCCAAGATGGCTTCGGTTTGCATGGCGTTACCTAGCCACGCTGACAGATCACGCTCGGTGTCTGCCCATGTGACAGTATAGGGCGTGTCAATTTGATCTTTAGGTTCAAATGAATCAATGGCTTCAGAAACAGTCATAAAGGTGTTGCCGGCCGTTTGCTGCCACTGCTTTGGCAAATGCTCCAAGAAATCGAATATACCCGTCTCGCCCCATTGGTGCTCACCAAAGGTCTCGTAGTCCATAAACAGGTTGAATACGTCTGCATCGTGATCGGCATTGAGCCAGTGGGCAAACTTATCGGCCGTGAGCGGCCACTCTGCCCAATCGTGGTTGCTGAAGCGAAAGGCAATGTCGTCCGACAACTTATAGTTTTTCATCAGCAAACGGATGTTGTCGGTGTATGACGGGCGATATACGTGATTAGCACTGCGCCAGCCCAGCACTTTATCCCAGCCTTCTGCCAGGATACCCTTGTAGCCGGCTTGGTCGGCCCAGTAGGCTAAATCGTTGTTGTATGCCAGCTCGGTATTGCGGAATACCTTGGGTGTCTGACCGAATAATTGCTGAATTTTCTCGCGGTGCATTGCCACCTGGGTTTCAAACTCTTCTCGTGAGTAAAAAAACGCGAGGCTGTGGTGGTATGTTTCGCCTACAATCTCGACTCGGCCTGTCTTGACCATTTCCTGGAAGCTGGCCAGCACGTCGGGCGCCCAAGCATCAAATTGGTCCAGCACCGTACCCGTAATAGAGAGGCTGAGCCTGAAATCCGGATTGTCGTTAAGCAATTGCAGCAGCTTCTGATTTGTGGGCAGGTATGACTTTTCAGCCACTTTGCGCAAAATTCGTTCGTTATTGGTTCGATCGTCAGATGGGCCAGAGAAGTAGTCGTGTGCGACGCCGGCATCGAAAATAGTGTAGTGCCGGATACGATACGGCTGGTGCACGTGCAGGTACAGGACAATGGCTTTGCTCATGCAGCTACCGCCTGTGTGTGTTGGGTGTAGGCTGCAAACACCTTGTCGGCCGCTTGACTCCACGACAATTTTCTCAGCTCATCATACGATTTGACGTAGAGCGTATCGCGCAGCGCGTCGCTACGCATCACCGCGGCAATTTGGTTCGCCATTTCATCAACGTCCCAAAAATCTACTTTGAGGCAATTGTTGATGGCCTCAGCCACTCCTGATTGCTTGCTGACGAGCGCCGGTGTTCCATAACCTATGGCCTCAAGCGGCGTCAGCCCAAACGGCTCCGACACGGAGGGCATCACAAACAGATCGGCTATTTTGTAGGAATCTCGCCAGTTTTTACCACGCTGAAAGCCTGTAAATATGACGTTTTTGGCAATACCCAGTTGTGCCGCGAGCTCAATGAGCTCGTAGTACTGATCGCCACTACCGACGACGAGAAATATGGTTTTAGGTACACGGGCCACCACCTCTCTGGCGGCATGGAGTAGGTTGGTAAGCCCTTTCTGCACCGTCAGGCGTCCTACATTTGCGACGATTCGGTAGCCCTGGGCTTTAAGCGCCGAAAGATAGAGATAGGCATTGTCGGTATCAAAGTCAATAAAGTCGGTATGGTCCACGCTGTTATGAACGACATCTATCTTGTCGGCAGGCACGCCATAATCACGTACGATGCAATTTTTGGTGTGCTGGCTTACGGCAATGACTTTGTCTGCCATATGGAGTGCCGTGCTTTCTATCTCGTGCACCAAGGGATTGCCACGGTGGCCCCCAGCGCGGTCTGACTCAACAGAGTGAACGTGAAGAATAAGAGGGCACCCTTTGGCTTCCTTGACCCGCAGAGCCGCTCGAAAGGTCAACCAGTCGTGCGCATGTACTAAGTCGAACTCTTTTTCCTCGACTAGTCGTGCCACGCTTTGCTCGTACATCAATTGCTGCGTATAAATATCTGCCCACTGTTCTGTGCCGTCTTCTAGGATATACTTGTAGCTGTCGTAGGCGATACCTGACAGTTGGATCTCTTTGACACCTTGCGGATGTGCCGCCGTAATGCGCATGAAGTCAACGTCATGTTCTGCGCGGTAAGGCACAACAAATTCAATGTCTACAGCTTTCCTCGACAAGGCCTTGCAGAGGTGATAGCATGCGACCCCTAAACCACCACTGTTATGTGGAGGCAGTTCCCACCCTAACATCAGAACTTTCATGTGTTTTTTCGCCTAGTCAGTTAGTCTTGAGCTCATTATAGGGTAAAGATAAGCGTAAGCGCAACTGTTATTTTGATAAATTACGTGACAAAGTTCACGGCAAAAGCTTGAGCGTTATGCGGGCTCGCTTTGCGTTTGCTAAGCGCTAGGACTATACTAAGGTTACATATGGGCGTGAGTAAGAGCACAAAAATAGTCCTTACGATAGTCGGGCTTATCCTGGTCGCTCTGGGCGGGGTGTCGATATGGCACTACAGCCAAGCAGCGCCACCTCTTAATAGCAAGCAAGCCACCGCAACGGACGATTTCAGTAATCTAGCCATACATGTCGGCAGTACTACGACACCCGCCGCAAACACGCTCCACCCGGTTAGTAGAGCGAATAACGCAGCGGGCAACACTACGGCTCCAGCAACTACTGCGGCCAATCCTCAGACTGCTGCTGTAGTCAATCCGGCGCCTGCAACGAGCCCACAAACTGATAAACCCACAATTGGCGCCGCCTCTGAGCCCACACAAACACAGCCCGTTCATACCCTGACAGATGATCTCCAGGGTACCGTTAGCGGGGTCGTCGATGGTGTCAGCAGCGCTTTAGGACTATAAAAAGACCGTACGCTCTAGCGTAGGGTCCATTTGGTCGAACGTGGCAGGGGTGACAGGACTTGAACCTGCAACCAACGGTTTTGGAGACCGCTACTCTACCAATTGAGCTACACCCCTATGATTGCGGTTTGATACAGAAACCATCTTACTTAATTTCTTGGCAAATGTCATCTGTTTTACTTTGCAATGTACCCGGAATCTGATATACCATTATGTACATGGCGAAAGTGATTCCTTCTAAACCCGTCTTTATTTTGCTCTATGGATACCCAGGGGCAGGCAAGACCTACTTTGCCAGACAGTTTTGCGAGCACGTACAGGCAGCGCATGTACAAGGCGATCGCATCCGATACGAGCTATTTGAGAATCCCCGCTACGACAAAGAAGAAAACAATGTCATCGCTCAACTTATGGACTACATGAGTGAGGAATTTTTGAGTGCCGGCTTGAGTGTAGTATATGATGCGAACGCCATGCGCGCTTCTCAGCGCCGGATGCTACGCGACATGGCCCGCAAAGCCCACGCCGAGCCGATATTGGTGTGGTTCCAGATTGATGCAGAAAGTGCCTACGTACGAAGCGCCAAGCGCGACCGTCGCCGTGCCGACGACAAATATGCCGCTCCTGTATCGCGCCAGATGTTTGAAAGCGTGGCCGGAGGCATGCAGAACCCCACGAACGTGGAAGATTACGTCGTGATTAGCGGCAAACACGTGTTTAGCACCCAGCTTAGCGCCGTGCTGAGCCACATGCGCGAGCGCAACCTGATAGCTATAGATGCCGGCGGAGCACATGTCGCCAAGCCAGGGCTAGTTAATCTGGTACCCAACCCAGCCGCTGGCCGGGTCGACATGACCCGTCGTAATATCATTATCCGTTAAATATACAAAATGTCATACAAAGAGTTTCATGTCGAGAACATCGGCACCGTCAAATTATACAAGCGTAAAGGCAGCCGTTCGCTCCGCCTTTCCGTTACGGCCGCCGGCGATATTCGCGCCACCATGCCTACCTGGATGCCCTATGCCAGTGGGCTTAGTTTTGTGAATGCACAGAGATCATGGATACTGAGCCAGCAAACCAAACAAAGTACGCTGTTGACGGATGGTCAGCACATCGGCAAGGCCCACCGTCTATACTTTACGACCAGTGCCACGCTCACGGCCCCTGCAGCCCGGATACGTAATAGTGACATCATCGTATCCTATCCCGCACACATGACCGCCGAACAAGCCGAGGTTCAAAAAAAGGCCACCGAGGCTTGCATACGTGCCCTGCGGCTACAGGCCAATGCCTTGCTCCCTCAGCGCCTCAAGGCCCTTGCCGAGCAGCACGACACGCCCTATAGCCGCGTAGCCATAAAGCAGCTGAGAAGCCGGTGGGGCAGCTGCGACCAAAACAAGAACATCGTACTTAACCTGTTTCTTATGCAACTACCGTGGGAGCTGATCGATTATGTATTACTGCACGAGCTTACCCATACCCGGGTTATGCGACACGGTACGCCATTTTGGGCAGAGATGCAGCGTCTCGACCCACGCTCGCAGCACTTACGGCGCGCTATCAGAGAGCATCGACCTATACTGACCGCCCAACCTATGCCATAATGGTTACCGTTATGCCGCACGATGCTTCACCCAGTACGACTACCCCAGCCGCAACGCTTGAACATGAGCGCCTGACCAGCCTCATCAACAGTATGGCCGACGGTGTTATCGCGGTCGACGAACATGTCAAGGTTGTCCTGTATAACGGTGCCGCATTAAACATACTGGACGTAAATACCAATATAGACGGTAAGCCGCTCAATCAGTTTCTGAGGCCCCTAAATGCCGAGAATCAGCCAGTCGACATTGCCGAGTTAGTACACGCCTCGACCGTCCCCACCTCTAACCGCGACCTACGACTAAGCTACGGGGACGGCAGCGCTATCAACGTCTACCTCAGCATTGCGCCCGTACACTTAGGCTACGGCCAAAACGGCGTACGCGGCTTTGTACTACTGTTGCGCGACATCACCCGCGAAAAGTCCCTCGAGGAAGAGCGCGACGAATTCATTAGTGTCGTTAGCCACGAGTTGCGCACCCCCATAGCCATTGCCGAAGGCAATATTAGCAATGCCCAGCTCATTGCCGACAAGGACGGTGACCCGGCCCAGATTAAGCAAGCCCTCAAGGAAGCTCACAACCAGATCTTATTTTTATCGGATATGATTAACGATCTCTCCACGCTGTCACGGGCCGAACGAGGCAAATTAGCGGTCGAAGCCGAACCCATCAATGTACACGATCTCGTCAAAGAGCTGCAGAGCAACTACGAGCCTGACGCCAAAGCCAAGGGGCTTGCCCTGCGGACACGGATTGACCCCCGGCTCGAACTGCTGCAGTCAAGCCGGCTGTATGTGCGTGAAATATTGCAAAACTTCATAACAAACGCCCTGAAATATACCGAAAAGGGTCATATTGAGCTAAGCGCCGAGCAACGTGACGACGGCGTGGAATTTGTGGTGAGCGACACTGGTATCGGCATTAGCAAAAGTGACCAAGAACGCGTATTTGATAAATTTTTCCGCTCAGAAGATTTCCGCACGAGGGCAACTAACGGCACGGGGCTAGGCCTGTACGTTACCATGAAACTAGCCAGGCTGCTGCACGCAGACATCAATCTCAAAAGCGAGCTCAACCACGGCAGCCGATTTACCATCTTTATTCCTAACTTCCAGACTAAGACCCTAGCCTAACGCTAGGCCCCGAAGCCCATACTTCTTTCCAACTCGTCGTCTAACTGTCGCATTTCCGGCGTCAAGAACACAGAATCACTTCGTTCCTCAATATAGATTTCCTCGTTTATACGGTTGTTTAACGCGGTAGTACGAAACTCCTGGCGTATGGCCGTGGCGGCTATGAGCGCAACAGCTGCACCACCTACACCAAGACTCCATGCCGAGTCACTCTCGTACGCACTTAACACTGCCGCCGGTGGCACGGCTACGCAGCCTACTTTTATGGCACGAAAAACAGAACGAGCGCGAGCATACTCGGCTTTAAGGCTATCTAACGTAGGCGGCCTTTCCTCGTTGTCGGGATGAGCGCGTTTATGATGGAACATTCATTAGACCTTACTGCCTTTTTACATCTTTGGCAAGCGAGGCACGACATGCATGACGGGCACGCACACGTTCCGCCCTTTCCAAAGCACTTCCGAAAACTCGTACTTCCACATCGACAGGTGCAACAGGCCCACATCATA
>DASZYT010000020.1:0-30978 GCA_035545275.1 Saccharimonadales bacterium (SeqCode)
ATGGCCAACTAGACCCATCGGGCTTGGTCAAAGGTTGGGCGATACATAATGCTGCTAAGCTGATTAGTGGTATGGGATGTCACAATTTTTATATTGAGGCTGGGGGCGATATTCAGGCATCAGGTGTCAATGCCCAGGGAAAGCCATGGCTTGTTGGTATTCGCAACCCGTTTAACATAGAGCAAATAATCAAGGTCTTACATATACGCGATGAGGGCGTAGCTACGTCGGGTACATATGTACGTGGCGAGCATATTTATAACCCTAAGGCCCAATCTCAAGCGGTAAGCACAGTGAAAAGCTTGACAGTGGTGGGTCCAAATGTTTACGAGGCCGATCGATTTGCTACGGCGGCATTTGCCATGGGCACGGAAGGCATAGCTTTCATAGAACGGCTGCCGGGTTTCGAGGTGTACATGGTAGACAATAACCAAATAGCAACATTTACGAGCGGGTTTGAGGCATATGTGGCAAAAACTGATTGACCAGGTTGACTCACTTGTAGACGGTATTACCATGTACCGGCTTTTGCTGTACTATTTGCTAGGCCTGCTAATAGCCGCGATTGGCTTGAGCGCTGTGGGTGACATAAACTACAACGCCATATATATAGCAGTTTCGGCAGGTATCTTGGTAGCGGCTTGCTGGATTATCAACAAAGTGCTGGCCTATCTATTTGATGCACCGGTCAATCCCGAATCATCCATCCTTACCGGGCTGATTTTGGCACTTATTATTTCCCCTGACTTTAGTAATAAGCTTAATTTCTTGTTCCTACTGGCGGCGGCTGGGTTGGCAATGGGGTCGAAGTATGTGCTGACGTACCGGGAAAAGCACCTTTTTAACCCTGCTGCCGTAGCCATAGTACTGACAGCATTGGGGCCACATCAAGAAGCCAGCTGGTGGGTTGGCACGGCCGCTCTGCTGCCATTTGTGATTATTGGTGGGGTGCTGGTAATGCGCAAAGTGCGTCGTGAGCACATGGTGATAGCATTTTGGGTAGCAACCACCGTCACTACTGCAGCTTTTTCGATTGTTGATAAAACAAATATCCTGACGAGTTTGCGTGAAATGGTGCTGAGCTCAGCAATGTTTTACTTGGGCTTTGTTATGCTCACAGAGCCATATACCTCGCCAACCGTGCGGAAGTGGCAGCTGTGGTATGCCGCCATTGTGGGCGTCATTTTGGCACCGCAGTTCCACATTGGTCACTACTACTCTTCCCCGGAAGTAGCCCTGATAGCCGGTAACATATTTGCGTTTATAGTGAGCCCCAAGACTAAATTGTTTCCCCGCTTGCGCGAAAAAGTTGAAGTGGCGAACGACACTGCCGATTTTGTGTTTGTGCCCGATCGCCCATTTACGTACAAGCCGGGACAGTATATGGAGTTTACTCTGCCCCACACGGGTACCGACAACCGGGGTAGCCGTCGCTACTTTACCATCGCGTCATCACCCACCGAAAAGGAATTACGCATTGGGGTAAAGTTTTACGACAAGGGTAGCAGCTTCAAAGAGGCCATGCTGGCCTTGGATCAAAATTCTGCCATTGTGGCAGCACAATTATCCGGTGATTTTGTTATGCCGGACGATCAAAGCAAAAAACTAGCTTTTATTGCGGGTGGCGTTGGCATCACACCGTTTCGCAGTATGGTGAAATACTTGGTTGATACGGGGGAGCAGCGCGATGTCACACTGCTTTACTCTGCTCGGACTACTGCCGACTTTGCCTATGTACCAATTTTTGAGGAAGCGCGTCGTACCATTGGTCTTAGTACAATCTACACGGCAACCGGTACCGCCCAAAGTACCAAATACCTGCCCGCATTGAGACGTGGTGCTATTACCGCGGCGTTGATACAGCAAGAGCTACCAGATTATGCTGAGCGAACCTTTTACATCTCGGGTACACACCGCATGGTGGTAACTATACAGGATATCCTACGCGAGCTAGGCGTGCCTGCACGGCAAGTCAAAACGGACTTTTTCCCAGGCTATGCCTAATGTGCCGCGGCCGGCCTAGACTTTTGCGGGGTCTTTTTGGCCGGCTGATTTCTTGACTTTATCACCGGCGTTGAGCGCGTTATACGTCTGGGCACTCACGGTCATTTTCTTTTTCTTACCGCCGTCAATCTGTACCTGAATGGTCGGGGTCTCGGTGGTGTCGCCGTCTTCGTCGGTGTACGTGGATATCCATTTCTTCAGGACGGTGCCATCCCATTCCTGAGCCATGCGCTTCTTACTGCTCCTGTTGGCCAGCCAAATACCCCCGGCAATTACAGCTATGATGATGACGAAACCTAAGAACGTGTCCATATACCCATCTCCTTTTAATCTTTACCAAAAATCATACCCCTACCGCTGCGCTTAGGCAACAAAAAACCGTCCGGTAGCCGGACGGTTAGTGCTTTTTTTGAGCTGGGGCCATGGAGTTCAGTACGTTTCACTTGGCTGGGGCGGAGGGATAGCGCACGTTAATCCAGCCGCCCGCTGACGCTGGGGGCTGTGACTAACGACCGAACCCGTTCTATAATCCACAACCGGCATATAAAAAGCACCGACTGAAGCCGATGCTTTTTATATGGCTGGGGCGGAGGGATTCGAACCCCCGAATGCCAGGACCAAAACCTGGTGCCTTACCACTTGGCCACGCCCCAATAAAGTCAAAAGAGACAAACTGAACTTACTTGTTAAGGGATTCGACTCGCCTTCGGCGAGCCCGCAACTTCTACCGAGGCAGCGTAGCTGCCAGGTGAAGATTGCCTTGCGAAGCACCACAGGCGCTTCTCACCCCGAATGCCAGGACCAAATCGGGGTCCCCGCAAAACCTGTTTTGTGGGGTGGCAGTCTTGGTGCCTTACCACTTGGCGACGGCCCATCAAAACAGATTGATTTTAGCGTATGTAGCGGATAAATTCAACGCGCCGGGTTTGGACCGGGCAGTGTAAGGCATATACTGGAGCTATGCGTATCCCAAAAAAGACACTTGTGTGGCTACTCGTGCTCATAGTGGTGGCGGGCGGGGGCTACGGCGTGTACCGATGGCTGCATCGTGCGAAACCCGTGGCCAACGATGCCGTCACGCAGCAATCTTCCTCGTCGGTGACCACCAAGCCACAGCCTACCACCATTCACCTGCTGGCGGCAGGAGATTTTTTGGCGCACGACACCGTCAATGAGGCTGCCAAACAGCCCGATGGCAGCTACGACTACATGCCTATCATGGACCAGTTTACCTCTATATTCCACGCATCCGACATTCGCTTTTGCAATGATGCACAGCTAAATGGCGGTGCTAAATTTGGTATCAGCGGCTACCCTACGTTCAACTCCCCCACAGAGTTTGCGGTGGACATGGAAAAAGTGGGCTGCAACATGGTAAATACCGGTACTAACCATAGCTTTGATCGCAACCAGGCGGCAATTAATGCTACACAAGACGTCTGGGACGGCCTGCCCAACATGCTGGCGGTGGCCGGTCAAAATCGAAACCAAGCCGAGCACGATACGGTGCACTACTTTACCGTGAAGGGTGTGAAGTTTGCCTTTCTGGCCTACACGACGTACATCAACACCGATGCGCCACTCCAGGACACCTATGGGGTGAACGTCTTCAGCAAATCGTTTGCCTCCACCCAAATTAAAGAAGCCAAAGCGCACGGCGCACAGATGATTATTGCCAGCATGCGCTGGGGTACCGAGTATTCCGAGACAGTCAATGCCGAACAAAAGCAGCTGGCTCAGTGGCTGGCAGACCAAGGTGTGGATATTGTGCTTGGTCACGGTCCGCATGTTTTGCAGACGGTGCAGCAGCTGACGGGCACTAATGGCAACAAAACTACCGTGTGGTATAGCCTGGGTGACTTTATTGGCACACAGTTGCCTCCCGACACGCTCTTTAATGGCTTGGCGACCATAGACATTGATATTAAAACCCACCACGTTACTCACCTAGGATTTCTGCCCATTTATATGCACTACGAGTGGACGGCCGCCCAGGCCAAGCGCCAAAACAATGCTGATCTGCTGGCGCGCCACAATCTCAAGATGTACTTTTTGGATCAGACTACGCAAGCCATGATCGACAGCCAGCAGTTGCAGACCACGGTGGCCGCCCAAAGGCAGCGCATACAGCACACACTGGATACGTATATAAATGTACCGCTCATCACCAAGCAGCAATATCTGAGCGACACTGCTAATACGTAGGGGCCGGTGGCAAGCCGAAGAACGTTTCGAGCGTGACAACGTCCTCTTTCTGCATTTCAGTAGCTGCCTCTACGCCAACATAACGTACGTGCCACGGTTCGTACTCATAGCCAGTGACGCTGTCCTTACCTTTGGGATAACGGATAACAAAGCCGTATTTGTAGGCATTGGCGGCTAGCCACTTGCCTTCCGGCAAATTAGCAAAACATTGGTCTACATCACATTTTTCGCTCAAAGGCTCAATGTCGGCAGCTAGGCCGGTTTGGTGCTCGCTGTAACCGGGGCGGGCGCTGAAGGTGTCGGCTGCCGCTACCCCGCTCGACGCCACGTAGTTGTTGTAGAGCACTTGCTGGAACGTGTATGGTCGATAGCCGCTTGACAGCATAAGGTTGATGCCGTCTTTTTTCGCACCGGCAAACATGGTTTCAAGAGCCGTGCCGGCAACTTTGCGCATTTGCATACTGACATTGCCCGGCACGCGCGTAGGGACAGTGGGAAAAATAAGGTCGTTCGGCACATAGGTCTTGGGCTTCAGGGGATTCTTTTTGTTGACAATGACCCAAATGCTGTTGGGGTCGGTCAGTGAGTACTGTGTTTTGTCAAACGAGGGTTTTGGTGGCTGGGTTGATGCAGCTTGAGTAGTGGTCTTGGCCGTAGTGGTCGGTTGTTTGGCGCCTGTATGCCCGTAGTGCCACCACGCCCCGCCAGCACCGGCTGCGATCACCACTATGCAGAGAACAACTACCATAAAACGCTTCATTAGTCCTCATTATACGCGGCCGTGAATGCCAGCGGAAATGGTCATACTTGACTTGTGCGTGGCAGCATTTTACGGTACAGTTTCCCTAACGATTACTATGGCGAAACAGAAGGCGCAAAATCCGGAAGATTTCATCATGCCGCTCAACATGAACGGTCTGCAAGGCCGTATGCTGCACATGCCGGCACCTAACAAAAAGCGGACGCGCGAGATTCTTCTCATTTACGGGCATCATGCCCTCATTGAGCGCTGGTGGGGCCTGGCACAGAATCTCAATGCCTATGGTGCGGTGACTATCCCCGACTTGCCGGGCTTTGGTGGTATGGACAGTTTTCACAAGATTGGCAAGAAGCCCACTATCGACAATTACGCTGACTATCTGGCGGCATTCATCAAACTGCGCTACAAGCGCCGCCGCGTGACGATTGCGGGCATATCGTTTGGCTTTGTAGTGGTGACGCGCATGCTCCAGCGCTATCCGGAGCTGGCCAACCGGATTGATTTTGTCATTAGTATTGTGGGCTTTATGCACCGCGATGATTTTTTGTTTACGCCTCGGGACCATTTCATTGCCCAGCATGGCTGCCGGGTAGTGTCGTGGACGCCTATTGCGTTTTTTGTACGCCATGTGTGTCTCAACAAATTTGTGATTCGTACTATTTACAAACACTGGGGGCGCGCCAAACATCGCGTGACCGATATCTTACCTGAGCAATTTAACGACATGCTCGATATGGAAGTGGTGATGTGGCAAGCCAACGACGTGCGGACACACTGGGCTACAACCTCTGAATTTCTCGATGTTGATAACTGTGGTGTGCCCATTAACTTACCTGTGTGGCATGTACGTACGTTAAAAGACCATTACTTTGACAATAATATTGTTGAGCAACACATGCGCGTGGTGTTTAGCGACTATCGCCAAGCCGATGCCAACATATCTTCGCACACCCCAAGTGTGTTAGCGGGAAAAAAAGAATTCTATCCATTTTTGCCAGCTAAATTGCGGCGCGCGTTAGCTGCTCGACCGTAGCGTTTGGTATAATGGAACCCAAGATGAAAATAGGACTGGTTTGTCCATACAACATCGCGAAGGGCGGCGGCGTGCAAGAAATTGTGCGCGCACTTCGTCTTCGCCTTGAGCAGCGTGGTCATGAGGCCTGGATTATCACCCCGCGTCCCCGCGATGTCGGGAACACTGATCTTACCGGAGTAAAACTCATTGGCCAGGCAACGGACTTTAGGTCTCCTCTGCATACCACCACCCAGCTATCGGCCAGTGTGGAACCCGAAGAAGTAGACAACTTATTGCAACAAGAAAAATTTGATGTGCTGCACTTTCATGAGCCATGGGTACCGCATCTGAGCCGGCAAATTCTCAGCCGCAGTGATAGCGTCAATATTGCGACGTTCCACGCCAAAGTACCCGAAACGCTTATGAGTCGGACGGTGGCAAAGGTGGTAACGCCCTACACTCGTTCGGTTTTGAAGTATTTGCACGAATTGACCGCCGTATCAGATGCAGCTGCCGAATATATCGGTGGGTTGACCGACCAACCGGTTACCATTATCCCTAACGGCATTGACTTGTCTGTATATACACACCGGGCGGTAGCCAAGCCCAATAATGTGGGGCGCAAGACTATCTTTTACATTGGTCGACTGGAGCGTCGCAAGGGGGTGAAATATTTGCTGCGCGCATATCAAATGCTTTCACAAGACCACGACGACATATCCCTGGTGCTTGCCGGTGATGGACCGGAACGCGCCAAGCTTGAAGCCATGGCAAGTGAGATGCAGCTGGCAGATGTTACCTTTTTGGGGCACGTCAGTGAGGAGGTAAAGCTGCAGCTCTTGGCGTCGTCCGATGTATTCTGCTCGGCGGCCATTTTTGGCGAGAGCTTTGGCATAGTGCTGCTTGAAGCCATGGCGAGTGGGCTTGTCACCGTTGCCGGCGATAACTCTGGCTACACCTCCGTCATGCGTGATTTGGGCGCCCTTTCACTGGTGAACCCGCACGATACCACTGAGTTCGCCCGACGTCTGGAACTATTGCTATACCAGCCCGATGTACGTAAACTTTGGAAAAACTGGGCTCTCAAATATGTGAAACAGTTTGATTATGAGCGTGTCGTCGACCAATACGAAGAACTCTACAAAGAAGCGCTCAAGAGTCACAAAGCTGAGGCCTAGCATGGCTAGCTCGCTCAAGGTAGGTTTTGTTTTTGACGATTCGCTAGACAAGCCGGATGGTGTGCAACAATATGTGCTGACCATGGGTCGTTGGCTGAGTGCGCAGGGCCACGATGTGCACTACTTAGTCGGCGAGACGGTACGGGATGACTTGCCCAACATTTATTCATTGAGCAGAAATGTCAAAGTGCGCTTTAACCAAAACCGAATGGCCATTCCCTTGCCTGTGCGTATGCAGCCAATTCGTGATGTCCTGGCGCGAGAGCAATTTGATATTTTGCATGTGCAGGTACCATATAGTCCTGCACTGGCTGGCCGTATCTTAAAGGCGGCCAATAACGCGACTGCCATTGTAGGCACATTCCATATCGCTCCCCACTCGGCATTGGTTACTGCCGGTAATCGCGCACTGGGTTTGTGGGTGCGCCAAACGCTTGCTCGGTTTGATATCATGACTGCTACCTCCAAGCCGGCTGCTGATTTTGCCCGCAAAACATTTAAGCTAGAGAGTACGGTCGTGCCTTTACCTGTTCCGTTGGAAAGATTTGTAGGAGCAAAAGGGTTTGAGCGCTATAATTCCGGCAAAGCGGTTGTCTTTTTGGGCCGTCTGGTGGAACGCAAAGGATGCCAGCATTTGTTGAAGGCAGTAGCGTATGCCGTCCAGCACACTACTTGGCCAGCCGATACGCGGGTAGTGGTGTGCGGTGGAGGGCCACTCGAGCCACGCTTAAAGCAGTTCGTGCAAAGGCAGGGCCTTGGAAACATCGTGGAGTTTACTGGGTATATCACCGAGGAAGACAAGCCTCGCTACTTGGCTTCGGCCGACGTGGTGGCCTACCCAAGTACGGGCGGTGAGAGTTTTGGTATAGTATTGCTCGAAGCCATGGCTGCTTCGCCGGGCATGGTGCTAGCGGGTAACAACCCAGGGTATGCCAGCGTGATGGCTCCTCGACCGGAAAGCCTGTTTGAGCCACGTGACACCGCAACGTTTGCCGCTAAGCTTGTCTCGGCATTGCAAGATACCGTAGCTCGGAAAGCGGCCAGAGCGTGGCAACGGGACTATGTGCAGCAGTTTGATATTTCGAACGTAGGAGCGCAAACAGTGGCGATATACGAAGAGGCGTTGCGTAAGCGCCACAATCTGCGATAATAAGGGTAACCATGTTTAGCTTGCTGCACCGGACACGCAACAAAGAGACAATTGAGCTAACAGTCAGTACACGTACTGTTGTGCGTATATTACTGCTCATCTTTGCCTTTCTTGTGGGGGTGCTAGCGGTACGCAAGGCCTCGCATGCACTGCTGCTTATTTTTATCTCGTTCTTCCTAACCTTGGCGCTCAATGCACCCGTACACAAAGTGGCGTCATGGTTGCCTGGCTCCAAAAAAGGAAGCCGGCCATTGGCGACGACACTATCATTTCTGCTGGTCGCTGTGCTTTTGGCGGCGTTTATCGCTAGCTTGGTGCCACCGCTGGTTAGCCAAACGCAAAAGTTCATTAATGCCGCCCCACACTTGGTATCGGACTTGCAGAGTGAGAATAACAGTGTAGGACGACTGGTTCATCGCTATCACCTCGAAAGTCAGGTCCAAACCATTTCTACGCAACTCGGGGATCGGTTGAAGCATGCCAGCGGCGCAGCTGTGTCTACGATTGCAAGAGTAGGCAGTAGCGCCTTCGCGGTGCTTACTATACTTGCCCTGACATTTATGATGCTCGTGGAGGGTCCGCGTTGGGTTGCATTCGGCAAAGAGCTTTTGCCGGATCATATGCACAAAGATGCGGAACGTTTGAGTACGCAAATGTACGGCGTAGTGAAAGGCTACGTGAACGGCCAAGTCGCCCTGGCTGCCTTAGCGGCACTAATGATATCACCCGCTCTGTTCATACTGCACGTCAGTTATCCTGCGGCCCTGATTGTGGTGATATTCATCTGTGGCTTGATACCCATGGTCGGGCACACCATCGGTGCCATTATCGTGACGTTGGTGGCGCTTTTACACTCCCCTCCAGCTGCTATTACCATCCTCATTTACTACATCTTGTACCAGCAGGTGGAGAACTACTTGATACAACCGCGCTTGCAGGCTAACACCACCAATATGTCGCCGCTCATGGTGTTTGTGTCAGTAGTCATTGGTGTGAGCTTCGGCGGCTTGGTAGGTGGTCTGGTGGCCATCCCTGTGGCTGGCTGTGTCAAAATACTTATCTTGGATTACTTACGGAGCCGAGAGATTATTGAAGGCAAGACGCCGCACGATAGTGGTGTGGCGGCCGAGTTGGCTACTGCAAACGTTCCGGAAACCAAATAGGCCCATATGGCGTGTCACGCACGCCTACTCCCTGCTTCAGTAATTCCTGCCGCACGCGGTCGGCGCTCGCCCAGTCTTTGGCAAGCCGGGATTCTTCGCGCTTTGCGATAAGTTGCTTCTGCTCCGGTGTGATATCGCCGATGTCGCTCAGCTTCAGGCCAAGTAGTTCGTCAATTTTTCGTAGCATGAGAATGAAGTGATCGAGCCCGTTGGCCCCGACGAGCACGGTGCTTAGTTGGGTACTTACCTGGCTGAGAAAGGCTAGTGCGGCCGGGCTATTGAGATCCTCGCTCATTAACCGCCCTATTTCTTGCGGAACGTCTTCAAAACTAAAGGTGCCGTAATCGCTGATGCCGTGCTGGGGCTGCCAGCGCAGTACGGCCATGGCACGTAAGTCTTGCAATCGGTTAGCCGCCGCCTCCATGGCTTCCCAGCTAAAGGTCGACTGTGTTCGATAGTGCGATTCCAGTACAAGCAGCCGAAAAACTTCCAGGTCGTAGCCTTTGGCTTCTATGTCTTCCAGGGTCAGGCCGTTGCCGGCGCTTTTGGCAATTTTCTCACCGGAAATGGTGATATGGTTGGTGTGCATCCAGTAGTTGGCGAAGCGTTTGCCCGTAACAGCTTCGGACTGGGCTATCTCGTTCGTGTGGTGGACCGGTATGTGGTCGATACCCCCGGAATGGACGTCGAGTGTTTCACCCAGGTACTTCATGCTCATAGCCGAACACTCTATATGCCAGCCGGGAAAACCGGTACCCCAAGGGCTGGGCCACTCCATGTCACGCTTGCTGTCTTTGGGTGAAAATTTCCAAAGTGCAAAGTCGGTCGGGTTGCGCTTTTCGGGGTTCACTTCAACGCGCGCACCAGCTTGCAGCTCATCGATATCAAGCTGTGCAAAGTCTCCGTAACGTGGAAATTTGCTGGTGTCAAAGTAGATACCGTCTTCTATTTGGTAGGTATAACCTTTGGCTTCGAGCCTCAGAATGAGCTCAATTTGCTCCTTGATATGGTGCGTTGCCTTGGGCAACATGTTTGGCTGCATAATATTAAGACGTGCCAGGCCATTAATGAAGTAACTGCTGTAATATTCCGCTACTTCCCAGGCAGTCTTATGCTCACGACGAGCACCCTTTTCAAGCTTGTCTTCGCCCTCATCGGCGTCGCTGACGAGGTGCCCGACGTCGGTGATGTTCATGACCCACTTGGGCTCGTAGGCATTGGCCCTCAGAGTGCGTACCAGCAAGTCGTAGCGCAAAAAGGTAAACCAGTTGCCAATATGCGGGTAGTCATACACAGTCGGACCGCACGTGTAGATGGTCACTACCGGCGGGTGCTGCGGTTTTATTTGCTCCACTTTTTTGGTAAGGGTGTTATAAAGTTTCATTGTTTTTGGCCCCAATCAACTAGTTCGGTAAAACGGACATAAAATCCATACGGGTCTACAACTCGAAAATCCTGTTTCCCCCACCTTTTTAATGTAAGGGGCTGTGAAACGGTTCCACCTTGCATGCCGTCCACCTTCTCCCATAGTGCCGCTATGTCACTAACCGGGATTGTAATCTCAACCCCATAGCCGCGAGGGGTGGAAGGCGGGAAATCAGAAAAATGCGCGTGTTGAGCCACGCTGTCTTTATCTCCGTAAAAGTTAAGTAATGTGTCGCCAATGCTATCGTGGCGTATCAGTACTAGATATCCCATGTCGCTGCCTCCACCCGATGTCGGGTCATACGTAAGCTCTTCAAAGCCGAATGCACTGTAAAATTGTCGTCCTGGCTCAAAGTCTGGTACATGCAACTCAAGCACCAAATTATTTTTAATTTCGTTCAGCTTTTCAGTCATGGTTACTTTCCTGTCCCAGTTCATCTAGTAACTCGGTTGCAATCTGAATGCACTCGGCCCGTACGTCTTCAAGGGATTTACCGTTGGTAATTTTAAAGCCGCTGGCGTACGGGTGGCCACCCCCACCAAAGTGTTCGGCTAGCTCTCGGCCGATGGCCTTGCCGTAATTGCAGCGGATTTTGCCGGTAATTTTGCCGTCTTTATAGACCTTGAATGCAATAGCCACATCGACGCCGCTCACAAGGCGCATTTCATCGAGTACAAGCATGGAGGGGTTGTACTCCTGGCTATACTGCTCAATTTCTTCCCATGGAACAACCACGGTGGCTATGCGGCCGTCTTGCGAATACTCAATGCGTTCAATGAGCTTACCTTTGTATTGCAAAATATCAGGGCTTTTTCGCATCAGTTCTCGCCGCTCATTTTCGAGCTCGGCTAGCTTGATGCCCCCCTCAACGAGCTCGGCAATAATGTGGATAGAGCGGGCTGAGGTACCTTCGCTCATAAGGCCCAAGCTGTCTGACAAAATGGATATTGCCAACATGTTTTTGGCATCACGATTAAGCGGCCAGTTGAGTTGATGGCCTAGCTCGTATAATACTTCGCCCGTGGCGACTGCCGGATGGACGCACATCACCTCAGCGTAATCGATGGTGGCTTCGGTGGCGTGATGGTCTATGACTACGACCGGCTTAGACTTCAGCCAGCCTTTTTGTCCGGAATTGTTCAGTATTTCAAATAGACTATCGGCGGAAGTATCGACTATGATGGCAGCGTCGAACTGGCTCGGGAAATCTTTGTTGACGCGGTCCCAGCCGGGCAAGTAGTGCAAGTGGGCCGGCATGTCCATGCCACAGTACAAATAAACATCCTTACCTAAGTCGCCGAGGATTTGCTCCAACGCCAATGAGGAGGCTAGGCTATCGCCGTCAGGGTTGTCGGCTTGCAAGACGACAATTTTCTGAGCGTTGCCAATAATCTGCGTAATCTGGTCGGCTTCTGCGTACATTGTTTAAAGTATAGCCGTTTCGTACTTTCTTATAAAGCTTGTCGACCTTCGAGGGCGCGGCCAAGCGTAATCTGGTCAGCATATTCTAGGTCTACCCCAATGGGCAGCCCACGCGCCAAGCGCGTAAGCTTTACGTGCGTTCCTTGCAGCTGCTTTTGGATGTACAGTGCTGTAGTTTCGCCCTCTACGCTGGCATTGGTGGCTAAAATAATCTCTTTTACCTCGTCTTCTTTGATGCGTGCAATGAGCTCGGCAATGTGTAGCTGCTCCGGGCCAACGCCATCGATGGGCGATATAAGGCCGCCCAACACGTGATACGTACCCTGGTATTGCCCGGTTTTTTCCAACGCCACCACGTCGAACGTTTCGGCTACGACGGCGACAGTGGTTTTGTCGCGGCGCGGGTCTGTATATAGGTCTGAAAGCTCCTGGCCGGCAGGTACCAAGGCAAATGTTTTTTGACAGTAACCCAGACCTCCGTGCAAACTTTTTAAGGATTGAGCCAAGCGCTCAGCAGCCGTGGCGTCGTGTTTTACCAAATAATAGGCATAGCGTTCTGCAGTGCGGGGGCCGACGCCAGGCAGTGCGCCGAACGCATCAATAAGGTCGGTCAGAACGGGCGGCAGGATAGGCATTGGTTTTAGAAGCCCAAATTGCCCAGTGCGCCCATCATCGGCTGCATTTTCTCTGCGGCAACCTTTTGACTTTCCTGAATTGCTTCCTTGACAGCATCTTCTAGCCAGCGCTCAAGCTGGCCGATGTCGTCCAGGTCAACATACGACGGGTCAATGTGGATCTTTTTGATCTTCTGCTCGCCGGTAATCTCTACCTTAACAGCGCCGTCGCCCTTCTCTACTTCGATAACAAGCTTCTGAAGATCCTTTTGGATCTTCTTAACTTTCATTAGCATTTTTGCTTGGTCAAACTTACTCATAAACGGTCTCCTCCTGTCTTAACAGTATTGTATCAGAGTTGATTAGGGTGTTGAAAGACTGCCTGTACGCGTGGGTTATGCGGCCACGCCACGTAGTACTGCCTGACATTGTAAAGGCACGACAAAGCCAAGGCTGACACTATGAGTACGGTGCCAACGCCTCTGGCAAGCGGGTTGCGTGGAAATACTGTTAACCATTCATGCATCAAGTATCCTATACCGGCTGCCGCTACGCTGTATACGAGTGGTACTGCAAAATTAAAGCTGGTTGAACTATCTACCGCATAAAGCGCCATGCTAATGACAAAAAAGATAAACAAGAGCCTAGTTCGGGGTGCCAGCCAGTGACGCGCATAAAATAGTATCCCTACCAGCACCATGGCGATGGTAAAAACATTTAAAATGGGTAAGCGGTCAAGCCAGAGTGCGGGATTGTTGGGTCCGTGCCACACGAAGGCGGCAAGTCCAGAGCCAACATGCTTCAGTATAGCAAGCGGAGTATCAAAGTGCATGGGTAGCGCCAGCCATGAACGCCACAATGATGGTGTGCGCACCAACGCCCAAATTAACAAAGTTGCGGGTAGTAGCCAGGCGAGAGGATACAGGAGTCGTTTCCACCACGTCGAGAGATGCTTCAGCCCGTCCTTGACATCTAATATTTGTAACACCAGGGCAACACCGATAAACCATGCCATGCCTGGTACGTATAGCAGCAAACTGAGTACTACTGCACTGCCATAAAACGCCCACGTTTTGGCAAAGTCACGGTTGAGATGTACAAGGGCAAAGACGGCCATGGGGATAGCAAAGAGCTGCTCAGCTCCTACGCCTGCAGTACGTCCCACGTGCAAAAACCACGGAGAAAATGCCAGCAATACGCTACCAAACAAGGCCGTCCGCATGCCGTACCATCGTCGTAAAAGCAGGGCGAATATTACGAGCGCCGCGGCTGCCAAGATCACGTCTGGTAGACGGACGAGCCAAAGGCTATGGCTGTGCCATGCGCCAAAACACAACCACTGCAAAAAGTGCAGCGGCAGGTTCAAGGGTGAGCTGTACATCGACTGCAGGCTGACACCATGGTGGGCAATCGATGCCTCGTCTGGGCTGAGCCCAGGTGTGAGCGTGGTAAGACGATACAACAGCAAGACACCCACCGGTACAGCGATAAGTGTAACTTTCACCAATGCTCGGCCGTGACGTAACAACCTCTGAGTCAACCGTTTCATTTATATGTAGTATAACCTGCCCGTGTCGCTTATGCTAACTTTCAAATGGATCGCCGTGGCGAGTATCGAGTGAACGGATTTTTTGCTTGTCGCGGTCAAAATACAGCTCAATGCCGCCCGTAGGACCATTACGATGCTTCTTGATGAGCACGTCCATGATGTTTTTGCGATCAGTCTCAGGATTGTAGTATTCTTCGCGATACAAAAACGCTACGACGTCAGCATCCTGCTCGATGGAACCCGATTCACGTAAATCGGCCAGTTGTGGAATTTGTGGGCTGCGGCTTTCAACCGAACGGCTCAGCTGCGACAGGGCGATAAGGGGCACATTGAGCTCCCTGGCAACGCCCTTTAGCCCGCGCGATATTTCCGAAATCTCTTGCACGCGGTTTGCTTCCCCGCCATACCGGCTCCCACCGCTCATCAGCTGCAAATAGTCTACAACAATAAGCCCCAATGGCCGCTGGTGGGCCTCGCGCCGCGCCTTGGTGCGCAGGTCGCTGACCGTGATACCAGGCGTGTCGTCAATATAGATAGGTGCTTCGGACAGCGTACCCATGGCGTGGCCGATTTTTTCGAAATCGGCATCGGTCAGGTTGCCGGTACGAAGGGCCCAGGCATCCACCCCCGATTCCATAGATAGCAAGCGGTCTACCAGTTGCTCTTTGCTCATTTCGAGCGAAAACACCAGCACTGGTTCCTTTGACTGCACGGCCACGTTATGTGCCAGGTTTAGCACAAAGGCGGTCTTTCCCATCGATGGACGAGCCGCCAGGATGAACAAGTCCGACCGTTGCAGGCCGGCCAGCATGTTGTCCATGTCTTTATAGCCGGTGGGGATACCGCGGATTTTGGCCTTGTCTTTGTGCAGCTCGTCCAGCCGGTCAAAGCTTTCGGTCAGAATGGTTTCCAGGCTAATGACCCCTTGCTTAACATGCTGCTGGCTGACATCAAATAGTCGAGTTTCGGCTTCCTCTATAAGTTCTCGTAAGCTTTTTGATTCGTCGTAGCCAAGGCCTGTCATTTCTTGGGCGGTGGCTATCAGGCGGCGTCGCAAGGCCTTCTGTGCGACGATATCAGCATACTGCTCGACATGTGCGGCGGTTGGGACAAAGTTGGTGAGCTCAGTTAAGTATGCGGCTCCGCCCACCATCTCAAGAAAGCCATTGTTTCTGAGCTGGTCCGAGAGAGTTAGCACGTCGATGGGGCTGCGCTTTTCATACAGTTGTCTCACTGCTTCGTAGATGCGCCGGTGACGAGTGTCATAAAAATCATCGGCCGTAATGGCGTCGGCAATTTTTACGACCGCATCGCTATCAATCAAAATAGCACCTAGCAGTGACGCTTCGGCTTCGATGTTTTGCGGCGGGGCATGCTGCCCCTGTGTAGGCTCCATCCTTATTCCCCTTCAGTGGTACTTACGATTCTAGCAGCTCGCCGCCACCAAAGATATTGCTTATGGCTGAAAAGTTATTAGAGGTAGGCTTCTTTGGCTCGGCAGCAGCGGTAAGTGGTGTCGGTGAGCTCGCTTTGTCATGCAAACAGCGTAGTTGTACATGTTGATGAGTGAGTTCGTAAATAATGTCGGTTAGTATCTTACTATTTTTAGCGTCGGCAATACGTTTTTGGTGAAACCCAAATGCAAATGTCAGCTCGACAATATTGGGTTCCGGAAAAGCGACCTGAGCATTGCGGACAATACCATACACGGTGTTGTACTGCTTCTTTAATGAATCGATTACCTGGGGCCACAGTGCCGCGTCAAGGACGGTACCGGCACCTTTGGCGACAGCTGGAGCGGGCGTGACAGTAGCCGCAGCACTAGCCTTTTCCCTCTTGGTCGGAGCTTTAGGTGGCGTAGGCATGGGCTCAGGCTTTTCAGGTTCCTGCGTGGTTGGTGATGGCACAGGCGGCTCTGGGCTTGTGGGCGGTGTCGGTGTGCTTTCTGAAGCGGGTGTGGCAACAGATTGCAATAGAACTAGCTCAAGCAAACGATCGGGTTGATTGGACGCGGGTACCTCAAGCAGCTGCGCCAGCAGTTGTAGCGTAGCGTGGCGAGGCAGGCGGGGCTGTGAGGCCAACATGTCGGCCCGTAAAGCCTCGCTCAGTTGCTTCGCAATAAGGGTGGCCTGGAAACCGCTCGCGTATAGACTGCTAATCTCACCCATAAGCTGCGCTATGTCCACCGGTGGCTTGGCAAGCGTATTTATGAGCGTATCAACAGCAGTGCGTGGCGGTATGCCGAGTAGCGTTTCGACATCAGTGAGCTCGACACTGCCCTTCTGATTGCCGGCCTGGTCAAGCAGGCTGATGCTGTCACGGAAACTGCCCTCGCCATGCTCAGCAATAAGCGCCAGAGCCTCATCTGACACTTGGATACCTTCCTCTTTGGCGATGGTACGCAAATGGTCAATAATTTTCTGTCGGTCAATAGGCCTGAACGTAAAGCGCTGCGTGCGGCTGACGATGGTTTCCGGTAATTTGTGTGCCTCTGTGGTGGCTAAAATGAATACCACGTGCGCCGGCGGCTCCTCGAGCGTCTTCAAGAGCGCGTTGAAGGCCTCCTTGGTTAGCATGTGCACCTCGTCGATGATGTACACCTTGTACTTGGCGCTGGTGGGTGCAATGTGCACCTTATCGCGTAAGTCGCGTATTTCGTCAATGCGGCGGTTGCTGGCGGCATCTATCTCGATAATATCAAAGTGCACGCTATCGTCAGTGTACGGAAGTTGGTTGATTTCATGCGCCAGAATGCGTGCAATAGATGTCTTGCCGACGCCGCGCGGACCGACGAATAAGTAGGCGTGACTAATACGGCCGCTCTTGAGAGCGTGACCAAGCGTAGTGGTGATGTGCTCTTGGCCTACCACGTCGGCGAGTTTTTTCGGCCGGTGTTTACGGTATAATGCCTGCCCCATTGCATACCATTATACGCGCAAAATATGGGTCGATATGTTGTGATTTAGGAGGTCTTACGAGATTTATAAGGCGGCTTCGAGAGCGGCCCACTCGGCAGCCTTGTCGTCTTCGGGCAGGTTGACACTTACCTGATCGCCGGGTTTTGCCTTGAAATACGTAACGCTGGCTAGCAACACACGGAAATCTTTGCCACCCACTTCTACGAAGTAGTGTCCATTTTCGAGTTTCAGGGTGCCAACTACTTGTTTGCGGGGAATAGGACCGATTTGCTTGTATAAAAATGAGCCGTCTTCGGCGATGGTAAGCTTCAGAATGTCGCCCTGGACAAGCTTAGATTTGCTGGCGTAGTTGGCTGGTACCGGATAGGTTTTGCCGTCAGAGCCGACCATGTTTTGGCCGTCAAACACACCTTCGATAACCTTACCGAGAGCCTGCTGGTCATGCGCCGGAGCAGTAACACGCTCGTCGTCGCCCACCAGGCTAATCAATAGCTCATTAGCTGCGGCCAAGTTGGTCTCAGCTTCCTGTATAAGGCTCCGGAGTCGTTTAATCTGTTTGTCTGGTACGTCTGCCATGTTTTTCCCTGTTTTCCCTGTCTCTCAAGTCAAGTGTTTGTCTAGGTACACTTACACCTAAACGTACCATGATTGATAAGTCAAGTCAAAGTTTTTGTAAATCTGTGGATAAATAAAAGACCCGCTCCGCTTGGGAGCAGGTCTTTCGGATGTCAAACCTGCACTAATTTAGGCAAGTTCGACAGTGGCGCCAGCATCTTCAAGAGTTTTCTTGGCGGCTTCAGCGTCTTCTTTCTTAGCCTTCTCAAGCACAGGCTTTGGGGCACCGTCTACGATAGCCTTGGCTTCACCAAGACCGAGGCCGGTAACATCCTTGACGGCCTTGATGACGGCTACCTTTTGGGCGCCAGCGTCCTTTAGGACAACGTCGTACTCAGACTTTTCTTCAGCAGCCGGAGCAGCGTCGCCCGCGGCAGGACCGGCCACAGCCACAGCTGCAGCGGCTGGCTCAATGCCGTACTCTTCTTTAAGAACGTTCTTCAGTTCGTTGACTTCAAGAACGGTCAGTTTGGTCAGTTCTTCTGCTAATTTCTTAACATCAGCCATTATAATTCTCCTTATTCTTAATAATTTATGCGGTAGCTTTGGCTTCTATGCCATCAAGCAGCGCGTGCAGATTGCCGGAAAGCGCATTGGTAACGTCGTGGACCGGCGAAAGCAGCTGGGCCACAGCCTCAGCGATAAGCTGGTTCTTGCCAGGCAAGCTAGCCAGAGCCTTGACGTCGTCTGCGCCCAGGAACGTGCCTTCAGGGCTGATAGCGCCAACGAACTCGATAGATGGGTTGGCTTTGGCAAAGGTGTTGAGCACCTGTGCGGCTGCCACTTCATCTTCGCCGTTAAACGCATACAGCAGCATGCCTTCGAGCGCAGCGGTGTTAACGTCCTTCAGGCTGTCAGTGTCTTTCACGGCCTGGATAACCAGACGGTTTTTGACGACTTTTACCTTAGTGCCGTTTTCGTGGGCGTCGCGGCGCAGTTGCTGCATCGCTTTTACTGTCGTGCCTTCATACTTGGCGACGACAGTCATTTTGGAAGTGCTCAACAGGTCTTTGACCTCATTGATGACTTCAGTTTTCTTGTCTTTGGTTAAGGCCATGTAGATTTCTCCTCGTATGGCTTTAGTTTGTAAAGCTATCGACCGTAGAGCTTTACATAGGTTCGTTGCCAAACAAAAACGTCTCTGTTTCCAAAGACGTTCAAACGCTCAAGAGAGTTTCGTTTGTACCTCGGCGACATGATTAAGGCGTTTGCCCGTCGCTGTCTCTGGCAACTTAAGGTGTATTTTAGCCCTACGACGGCCAAAAGTCAATCCGATTGGGGTAAACGCATGCGTTGTGCTCTGCCCTGCTCTACGGCTGCTTGAGCGGCGCGTGGTTGGCTAAAAAGCAGGCCCATATCAATGTGATACGCCATGTGAAATGAGGGTGCTTTCAAGGCACACAAAACACGTACAGCTGCGTTGATACGAGACTTCGGCACTTCAGGGTGGCGTTCGGTGAGCACACTCGAGAGCCCCTGCACGCTTAAAATGCCCTCAAATGGTAAACTAACGTCAAACGCCTGCCATAAGGCCTCTTGTGCATTGTCAATCGTCTCTTCATTCCACATCCAGTGGTTCTGTTGCCATTGTCTGGTGTGGCCCGTGCCAAGTACGTATGTGCTGCGACCCTCGATTACCTCAACGAGCGCGGGTACTAATTGTTCGGCTGCCCGCATGGCATTGGTGCGAGTGCGAGACTTTCCTTTGTATGCAAAGTAGTCCACATTATCGATGATAAAGAGACCACCCGTGCTTTCTGATGCAAACTTTTCGATTCGTTCAATAGTGTTGTCGAGGTACACAAGCTTCCCGACAGCCTGATGAATTGCTATACGAAGTGTGGGTACAGAGAGCTTTTCGCACGCCGATTCGACGTCTTGAATAAAGTTACTTTTACCGCTACCTGGTGCTCCGGCCAAAACTACCGATTCATGTTGACCGATTGCTTCAATAATGGCGTGTCCTTCCAGGAACCTGTCATCCAGGGCCTTGATAGCATTCTCGGTGTTAAACACTTCTGGATTATCAGGCATAAAAGCACGATAGCCGTTTCCATTGCTTCGGTCTTCAACTATCTGTCCTGTTGGTAGCTGGCTTCTCGTTATTGGCATATCAAGACTCACTAGGTACTTTCTCGTGCACTAACTGCATGGGGCAGTGTTATTGCAGCCTAGCTAACACCTTAGCCGTTTTTTTGTCAAGCGCAGCGTTAGGAGGGTTGAAATAGTGGGCAAAAGAGTGTAAGATTGTTTGCTGGGTTATCCAAAGATAGAGAGAAGTATGTTTGATTTACGAAGTATGGCAAGAGAAGGCGTACGCCAGCGGTACGAAGACGCAGCCGTGGCTGCTGTATGTGATGCAGCCGGAAGCGTAGGGCTTGAGCCTCCATTAACTAATGTTGAGTTATTTGCACTAAGCGGCGTCCTTGGCCGTGTTCCTCCCGATACAGATGAGGAATTTATGGTAAGAGCCGGATTGGCTGCCGTAAATTTTTATGCTGAAGAAGGCCGGCCGGTTGAACCGCGTTTACTTGAATTACAAAGAGTCCGTGCGACAGCCGGCGAGATACTCAAGCGGCAAGGTATTCGTCACCCTGACGATTAACTAACTGTCTAGCTTTTTGAGCTTGAACTGGGTGTAGCGCTCGGCAGCAAGCCGGGTGAGGGCTTCATCCTCGCCCTTGTTCACAAACTTCATGGCTTCGGCCAGGATGGGGTGGACTTCGGTGAGTTTTTCGTGCATTTCTTTGACCAGTTTGCGGTAACCAGGATGCCCTTGTGGGCTGGTGCGTAGCTCATGCAGGTGAAACGCTTCGCGGGCGTTGTAGGTGATCTTCCAGCGCATCTTGTGACCGAGCAAGGTGGCGTACTGCGCCTCGAGTGTGTAGCCCGCCTTTTGCAGCTCGCTATAGAGCTCTAGGCTCACGTCAAAACATTCCTGAAATTGATCTGTTAGCCCGGCTTCTTCAACGAGCGGCGGTACGTCGTAGCCGTAGCGAGGTGTGAGCTGTTGCCACTCCAGGTCGTCGACTATACGGTGGCGCTGCAAATCGCGGAAAATGCCGTAGTCGCACACCAGATCCCAACTGTAGTGGGCTTTTTCGAGTGCCCTCCCTGGCCGGTGCCGGCGGTTTAGTCGTTCGCCCATATAGGTGTTCATAACGAACAGCTTTTTGTCGTATGGCCAGCCATTTACCTCTTTTTCGATGTCTTCAAGCGGCAAATTGCTATGCTCGTAAAGCATGTCGGGCACCAGGGCTAGCTCATTCTTGGGCCAATAGTCCACGAGCGTAACAGCTTCTGAAGTTGAGGCGTGGCTTTCGGGCAGATACTTGTGGGCTACATCGGCCATGGCAGCTTTGGTGTTGGCGCGATACGCAATCATAGCGCCGCCACGGTCGGGTTTGTCGGCGCGCTCAAAAAAGGTGGGCGCCACTTTGCGCGCTTCGTCAAGCAAAGCTTGGCCGGTCTGGTGTGCTTCCAGCATTTCATCGCTCATGAGGTGCATAATGAGGCTTTCGAGAGCCTGGCCAGAGGCAAAAATGCCCACTGTGGAGGTAGTGGCGACTGGTAAGACTGGGCGGATGGCGTCGCACGCTTGGGCCCGTGTGGCGCCCTTCCAGGCGATGTCACGCTCCGCCTGCGGCACGGTGGACTTGTCTTGAACGTAATCGGTCAGCTTGTGGACCATGTCGGAATACAGGTCAAATATACGGTCCATTTTGGCTCGGTACAACTGTTTGGCGGCTTTGTCGAGATTGGTGGGAACGTGATACCGGTAGTGACCACGGGCATCTTTTTGATCGTAGTAAATGTAGCGCGTGGATTGCTCGAGATAGGCTGCCAAACGGCCCCATTCCAGCTTCTTCGTAAGCCAGTTTGACGCATTTTCGACCACCACATGGATACCAGCGAGCTGCTGTACCGAATCGTCGCCGTAGGCGGTAATGACGCGCTGCAAGAGCTTTTCGTCTTTGCCTATGGCGTTGGCAAACTCATCCAAGATAGTTACGCGCATATCGTCGCCGCGTCGGGACAAACGTGCCATGGCGGCAGCGATGGTGACCGGGCTAAGCTTGTCGGTAAAAGCGTAGACGTTGCCCTCAACGCTCGTAACCGCGTCTTTGAGATATTCTTTCCCGCTCTCGGTGGCTTCGGTGCGGCCGGCTTTCTTGACTACATACGGGTTGTCGGTACTCAGTGATTTGCTCGCACCAGCGGAGGCGCTGGCAGATTCTTTCTTTGCCGGCTTTTTGCCTGCAGGCTCAGGCAGCTGCGGCTGGATTTTTTCCCACACGAGTTTACTTATCTCATCGATGCTTATGAGCTTATTGCCGCGTACGCAATCAATGCGGGTAAAGTCCTTAGGAAAGAGCTGGCACAGGTCGTCGTACACTTCTACCGCACGGGTGAGATGGTCAAGATCGGCCTCGTGGATGTCGCGTTTTTTATCAGTGTACGTGCGTGCAGATTTTTGATCGACCATAGCTTGCGCAACGTCGGCCGGTACCCGTAGTACCAGGTTGATATCGGGCCGCGGAATGTGCAGCATCTCAAACTCAAGATTGTCCAGCCAAATGAAGTAGCCGCGGCGCTCTTCGGGGTAGTGAAACTTGGTGCCCTGGTGTGCCATGTTTGACGCTGTAAAACGGTTAGACAGCACCACCTTGCCCTCGTCGAGGGCCTTTTGGATGGCGGGGCCGGCTTCATACCTGTCAAGTGCATAAAACAACGAACCGGTGTACGGCCCGACTTCGTCGGGCGTGCCATATTCACCATTTAGGTATTGCTTCACAAAGTAGCTAGAAGGTTGGTCGTATTGCGGGAAATCAAACGTTGCCACCTCGTGGCCAGCGGCTTCCAAACGCTCCTTGAGCTGGTTGAACTGTGTTGTCTTGCCGGACCCATCTGTGCCCTCAAGAACGATGAAATACCCTTTTCGTTGTGCGCTCATTGTGCCTACTCCCCCACCCGTTACGTTAATGGACTGAGGTTCTGCTACACGGACAAGTCCTCTATCTTAATCGGTGCTTTGCGGGTGTCTTTGTAGGCTCGCGGAAGCATTTGCTCCGGCTTCCAATTCTTGATGATGGTTTTAAGGTCTGAGCTCATGCCCGGCTGGTACTTACCGCTGAGCTTCTTGTACTCACCACTGACAGGACCGGTTTCATAAAACACCAGCTGGGCGATGCGTTCCCCGACCGGTAGTACCACGCTCTCGTGTTGATTCATATTGTACACCTCCAGCGTCCAGCGATTGATGTAGCCAGGATCGCCCCAGCCGGCGTCCAGGCAGACGGCCACGCCGTTACGTCCCCAGGTGCTGCGGGCCTGTAAGGTGCTGGTGCCGGGAGCTTTAATGCCTACGAATTCATGGGTGTGCGCCAAAATGCGCTCGCCTGGCCGAAGTACTATGATGCGATGCTTTGGCGGGATACCCTCAAATAGTTGGCGACCATTTTGCTTGGCCCACCTTTCGTGCACCTCGGCCTGGTACGGCCCGTCAAAATAACGGCTAACATCGCCTTTGTCAAAGGGGTTATAAAAGCCGCTGCTGCCCGTGCGCTCGGTCCGGTAAAACCAATCGCCTAGCGTAACGTCTACACTGCTGCCGGCAACGTGCTCAGGAATGAAAGGGTGACAAACAATATGGCCGTTTTCGACGGCTTCAAAAATTTGTTTATTGCTATATACCCCCACGGATCCCTCCAAGTTCACTCTATTCTACGTAATAATTATAGACTGACGCAAGCGTAATGTAAAAAGTACACACTTGTAGTGCGTATCGTCTTGGCGTTGCGCTACAATAGGTCTATATGGTCATAACAAAAAGCGGGCTTTGGCAGCGCGATACACGATGGGCACCTCGAGCTGTCGCCTATGTAGTAGGGCTGCACGGACTACTCATCCTGGCTAGCAGCTTGTTTTTTGCATTGCATCGAGATGATGAACTACGGCTGTTTCGCTTATTCACGGACCTGCCGCTTTTGTTTGGGCTGACGTTAATCTACCTGAGCACATTGCTGAGGCGCTACAAACGAACAGCGTGGGGTGTAACCTTGCTGGTTTATATCGTTATGCTGGGCCTTGATACGGCTCAGCTCATCAATCGATTGCACCATCATTACTCTATTGGAGTATTCAACGTCCTGCGCCTGTTCGTATTGCCGCTGGCTATCGTAGCGGTATTGGCGCTTTATCAGCGTTACTTTACAACCAAAAGTGACGTACGGACATTTCGCACGGCTATACGGTTTACTGCTCTGGTGTTGCTAGTGACTTTTGTGTATGGTACGGCCGGTTTTATGCTCATGGACCAGCACGATTTTCACCAGGAAATTAGTTTGCCCGAGGCCATGCACCGGACCGTGGACCAGTTTGACATCACCACCACCCACCCGCTTACGCCGTATACCAGGCGGGCGCGGGTGTTTCTTGATTCACTCAACTTTATGAGCGTGGCTGCGCTGGCGTACGTGGCCATATCGCTGTTTCAACCCATTCGAGCACGCCTAGAAGAGCATTCGGCCGAAGATCGGGGCAAGGCCCGGCGACTGTTGGAGCACTATGGAGGGAGCAGTGAAGATATTTTTAAGCTGTGGCCTGAAGACAAAACGTACTTTTTCAACAGCAATGACACCAGCGCCATAGCCTATAAAGTTCAAGCTGGTGTGGCGCTCGTGGCAGGAGACCCACTGGGCGATAAAAAGGCCGTCCGGCGCACTTTTAATGCGTTTAAGGATTTATGTGTAACGAATGATTGGCAAATTGCCTTTATTCACATCGAGCCCGAGTGGAACAAATTTTATGAGGGCATCGGCCTGTCCGTGCAAAAAATTGGTGAGGAAGCCATTGTGGACGTCAAGCAGTTTTACGACGACACGCGGCGCAACAAATACTTTCGTAACATTAAAAATAGGTTTGAAAAGCTGGGCTACACGGCAGAAATGCTTCAGCCGCCCCATAGCGATGCCTTGCTGACACGACTTAAAGAGATCTCTGACGACTGGTTGGGTCTCCCGGGTCGAGTAGAGCGCGGTTTTGTGATGGGCTATTTCAATTCGGAGTATATGCAACGCTCCAGTATTATGGTGGCGCGTGACGATGCTGGTACCATCAGGGCGTTCTTGAACCAGATTGAATCGTTTGACGTCCGGGAAGCCAACTTTGATTTGTTACGCTACAGTCAAGGCAGCCCGGGTAACATTAATGATTTCGTGCTGGTATCGTTTCTGGAGCACCTTCACGACGAGTCCGAATATGAGCGTTTAAACATCGGGCTGTGCCCTTTGGCTGGCCTGGATAAGCCCGCTGATGACCCCACGACGGTGGACCGGCTGCTACGGTTTGTCTACAGTAATGGCGACAGGTTTTACTCCTTTAGTGGGCTACACAGATTTAAGGCCAAGTATGATCCTGTCTGGCACAGCCGCTTTGTGGCGTACCCGGGCGGCGTGGGTAGCTTTACTCGCATCATGAATGCACTCATGCGGGCTATGAAGGTAAAAGTCTAGTCTTGTAATTTAGGCAATATGTTCTCGACGGCGGCCCATGTTGCCTGCTGTACTTCTTCCTTGCTTGCACTGGCATCGATAAGGGTGGCACCAAACCGCTGAGCGGCGTCAGCATATCCCTCAATGGTACGCTGAAAGTATGCTTCTGGTTGGTTTTCGAAATAGTCTGAGTTGCCTGTGTGCAGCTCTGGGCGACGTGATTTCAAAACGTCGAGTGTAGCGGTGTAAACAACCATAAGCTCCGGCCTAAATAAGGCGAGATCACTTTTCAGTAACCGTTCAGCTATCTTTTTGCCGAGCCCGCTTCCATATACTTGGTATGCCCAGATGGACAATGGGCTGCGATCGACGATAGAAATAACCCCCGCTTCTCGCTGGGCGTCCAACTCTTCGGCCAGAGCGGCGTGAATAGCGAGCGATATATAAAAATCGGTGAGTGCTGGGCGGTTTTTCTTGGAAAGCGAAACCTCACGCAGAGCTTCACCAATAGGTGTGCCACCGTGGCTGCGCGTAACATGTACCGTATAGCCTCGTGACGAAAGGGCTTCGTGCAAACGAGAGACCTGTGTGCTCTTCCCTACTCCGTCGGGGCCGTCAAGCATTATGACGCAGCCATGATTTTCTTGAGCCATAGGCTTTATTATGACACAAAAAACCGCCTAAGGTTGCAGGCGGTTTTTTGGTCTGACTATTTTATTTACAGGCTAGCCAGATCGAGCTTGATGCTCGGACCCATGGTTGTCGTGATGTAGGCAACTTTGATGTACTCGCCTTTCACACTGGCCGGCTTGTTGGCTTTGATAGATGCCATGACGGCCTGTAGGTTGTCCTGCAGCTGCTTGGCAGTAAAGCTCACCTTACCGACGCCTAGATGTACGATACCTGTGCTATCCACACGGTATTCCACGCGCCCAGCTTTGGCCTCAGCGACAGCCTTAGCGATATCTGTAGTAACAGTACCGCTCTTGGGGTTGGGCATTAGCCCGCGCGGGCCCAGGGTACGTGCGTATTTGCCCAGCTTGGGCATTTGTGCGGGGGTGGCAATAAGAATGTCAAAATTGATATCGCCCTTCTCGAGCGCTTGGGTAATGGTCTCTACCCCGCTTACGTCTGCACCGTCAACCTTTTCGTCGTCAAACACGGCAATGCGCACCTTTTTGCCGGTGCCGGCCGGCAGTACGAGGTTGTCGCGCACGTTTTGGTCGGCGTGACGAGGGTCAACTGACAGGTTGATGTGTAGTTCTACCGTAGCGTCAAATTTGACCGGTGAGGTCTTTTTGGCCAGCTCGACAGCTTGCTCAAGCGGGTATACTTTGCCCTTTTCAATCTGCTCGGCACTTTTGCGGAAATTCTTGCCTCGGCGTTCAAGCTTAGAACGAGCTGGCTTGGTAGCCTGCTTTGGCTTTTCGGCTTCCTCGGCACCCGTTGCCTTGCGCTCTTCCTTTGCCTGCTTTTCAGCGGCTTCTTGGAGGGCCTTATTGCTGCGCTTGCCGGCTTTAGCGACCGGCATGTCGCGCTTTTCCTCAATGACTTGCTGCTCTTGCTCGGCAGCTTCTACAGCTGCGGCTGTCTCATCCTTTTCAGGTGTGACAGGCGCCTCAACATTAGTTGGTTCTACTGCTGGCTCGTCTTTTTTAACAGCTTTTTTCTTGGCTTCTGCCATAATGATTGCTCCTTTCGTGGTGCGAACGGCCGTTTCGGCCTCCCACAATTACTTGCTAACGTCTGATTATTCAGTTTTCTCTGCTCATTCCATGTACATCAAAATTGCTTGAAGACCTTCATGCTCGGCTTCTGCAAACAAATATCGCTCATTATTCTCGAGAGGTACTGCCGGCTTGCCAGATCGTTTGTCGGCTAGGTATTGCTCGGTGGCCTCACAGCCAACAGTTAAAAGAGCAAAGTGTGCTGCCTCAATAGCTCTAAATAGATCGGCCTTTGTTGGAACCGGGATGGTTTCAGGCGCTGTCTCAAGTATGCTCGTCATGCCTATTCTACCTCGACGCCCATGCTGCGCGCGGTGCCTGCCACCATCTTTTTGACGGCTTCGACATCAGTTGTGTTCATGTCTTGAGCTTTAGTTTCAGCAATTTCAGTCAATGCTTGCTGGCTGAGTTTTTTGCTGACTTTTTCACTGTTGGGTCGGCCCGAACCTTTGTCGATGCCAAGTTTGGCGCGAATAAGGTCGTCGGTGGGCGCACCTACGACACGGAAGCTCATTGTCCGGTCGTCGTAAATAGTGATATGCGCCGTTATCGTACCACTCATTTCCTTCGTAGCGTCGTTAAACGGTTGGATGAAGTCCATCATGTTGACGCCGTACTGGCCGAGCGTACTACCGACGGGCGGAGCGGCGCTGGCTTTGCCGGCGGGAATCTTCATCTTCAGATTCGCAGTTACTTTCTTTTCTGCCATAATTTCGAAATCCGCACTAAAAAGGCGGAATTCTCCTTCCTCTTAAAATTTATTTAATAAAGAAGTGCGTAACAGATGGATTTTACTACAAAAAGGCAGTTTAGACAATGTTATAGGCCTACAGCCTCATCGTGCACAACGCCTGCTCCTCGCAACGGAAAGTCGTAGACGCAAGCATTAGGCCGCACATGTTCCTCCTCCAGATGTGCTGCATGAGGACCAAGTACCACTTCATCGGCCGACAAAGGGCCAGCTTTCTCGTAGTCGTCAAAGAATTCTCCAAGATCCGCATCATGACCTACCAGTGTCGTGTGATAGCCGCCATGGTTTCGAAGTTCGAGCAATGCTTGCCAGCGTAAACGTCGCAAAGCCGCGTCATTATTGTATGTATCATTATTAAGTTCAACCATTTTATTATCCTTGCGCTATGAAAATGTTGTATACATCCGTATTACGCGCAAAAGATAAGCATGTCAAGTAACGAGCCACCCCCGTTAGAGATGGCTAGTTCACACTGTTATTGTAAGATTTTTTACAATCGTTAAACGCGTTTGACTTGCAGGCTGTCAAGCTCGACCGGCGTTTCCCGGCCAAACATGTTGACGAGCACCTTGAGCTTACCCTTTTGGGCGTCGATTTCGCTGATGGAACCGTCGAAGCCCTTGAAGGGACCGTCGATGATGTTGACGACTTCGCCCAGCGTGTAGTCGATCTTGTGCTTGGGCTGTTCGAGACCCATGCGCTTCTGGATCTTCTCAATCTCCTCTTTGCCGATGGGTGTAGGCTCTGTGCCTGACCCCACAAAACCAGTGACTGACGGGGTGTTGCGCACGATGTACCATGCGTCTTCGCTCATTTTCATCTGCACGAGCACGTAGCCCTGGAAAATGCGCTTTTCGACCACACGGCGCTTGCCGTTCTTGATCTCGATCATTTTTTCTTTGGGTACGAGCACCTCAAAGATTTTGTCTTTCATGTCGAGCGAATCCGCACGCTGGCGGATGGCTTCGGCTACCTTTTCCTCGTAGCCACTGTAGGTGTGGATGGCGTACCACTGTTTGGTTGTGTCGTAGCGTTTTGTAACCATGACGTTCCTTTACTTACCAATTAATAGATGACGAAATGCTTTGTCGAGCCCAAAATCGAGCCCGTAAATGATACCGCCGAACAAAACGGCAAAAATGATAACAGCATAGGTGAGGCGGCGGCTTTGTTTCCAGCTGGGCCAGCTGACTAGCCGCAATTCTCGCCACGAGTTACGAAAGTAGGCGGGCCAGAGTATCTTGCCGATAAAACGAAAAACTTTACCTAATACTTGTACGATACGGAATTTACCAAGCACCCCAAGGAAAGCAAGTGGCTTAAAGGCAACTTTAAGGGCCTTGCCTACGCGCGATGATTTCTGGCGCTTTGGTTTCGATGCCTCGGCTTGCGCTTTCTCTGCTCGTTCTCGTACCGTTGGTGCTGGACGGACACGGCGCCGTTTCGGCTTGGATACTTCTGCCACAGTTTCTCCTCAAAATTAAAACACTTACCAATATGGTAAGTGCCGACATGTCAAGCATAGCAAATGACGTCTGGAGGGTCAATAGTGTGGCTGCGATACCATGCGTCAGAAAAATACGGTATGATGAAGGTTATGGTTATCGCCTTTTTTGGGTTGGCGTGTGTGAGTCTTTTAGAGCTGCTGCTGTGGTCGCCATGGGGCTGGCGAACCCGTAAGGCCACCGCACCGTTTCTGGCAGGCGTCCTCTTTGTATTCAGTGTGTGGCCACTGGTAGTGCTGTGGTCGGTGTGGGCCGCCCTTTTGTTGTTTTTGAGTGCATACCGAGTGTTTAATTTGCTGCGCCTATCTAAGGGTAGAATGCACGAGGCATATTTGCGGCGTATGACGCACCGGACTGCGCTGGCCCTTATAAGCATGCAACTGGGGCTAATTGTGCTATGGGAGTTGTCGCGGTGGTTTTCTATTACTTTTTCCGACTGGCTGATGATAACAAGCGTCGTTGTGCTGGCTGGTGTGTGTGTGTTTGCGGCCTCTACAGAACGCCATTTACGGACCACTCGCCTACCTCGGCTCTCACATTTGTTGACCGATGCAGAACTGCCTACTCTTACCGTGGCAATCCCTGCCCGCAACGAGACAGACGATCTGGAGACGTGCTTAAGATCGCTGATAGCGAGCAATTACCCAAAACTGGAGATTGTCGTGCTCGATGATTGTTCCCAAAACCGACATACACCCGAAATTATTCGGTCGTTTGCCCACGACGGCGTGCGTTTCGTGCAAGGCACAGAACCTTCGGACACCTGGCTGGCGAAAAACCAGGCCTACCAGCGGCTCTATGAAGAAGCTAGTGGGGAGTTACTGCTGTTTTGCGGGGTCGACACACGATTCGAGCCCACAAGCTTGCGCGCTATTGTGACGGTTCTGCTCAAGAAGAAAAAATCAATGATGAGTATCGTCCCTCAGAACGTTTGGCGTGGTCGTACTATGAGCATGCTTTTGGTGCAGCCCATGCGTTATACCTGGGAGCTGGCACTGCCCCGACGGCTACTACATAGACCACCGGTACTGAGTACGTGTTGGATAACCTATCGCTCGGAAATTGAAAAAGCCGGTACATTTGCAGCGGTTAGCCGGAAAATCGTGCCCGAAAGCTACTTTGTGCGCCAAGCGATAAAGGATGACGGCTATACGTTTGTGCAGAGCAACGACGACATGGCACTCATGAGCCATAAAAACATAGCCGAGCAACACAACACTGCGTTGCGCACCAGATATCCGCAGCTGCATCGTAAGCCCGAGATAGTGTGGCTGTTGACCTTGGTCGAGCTGGGGCTCGTCGTGGCGCCTGTCGTCAACCTATTGGTGGCCATTACGGAAAGCTATGCCTGGGGGTGGATAGTGGTTAACGTGATCAGCATAATACTGCTTATGTATTATTATGGCAAAGTGGTAGCAGTCACGTATCGTAAGTCGCTGTGGCTGGGATATCTTGCGCTGCCTGGAGCGCTGCTATATGATGT
>DASZYT010000021.1:0-81876 GCA_035545275.1 Saccharimonadales bacterium (SeqCode)
TTTCGTACAGCCAACGCACTGCGGCGAGGAGTGTGCTCCAGAATAACCAAGGCATCTTCGACGGTACGACCTCGCACCAAAGCGGCCACCACGCCTACTTTGCGCGGACTCATACGAACACCTTTAGCGATTGCTGTAACTGCCATAATCTTAGCTCTCCTTCGCTAACTTACCGCCATGAGAGCGGAACTTACGGGTTGGAGCGAATTCGCCCAGCTTGTGGCCTACCATGTTCTCTGTAACAAAGACCGGCACATGTACCTTGCCGTTGTGCACTGCAATGGTGCGGCCGACAAACTCAGGCGAAATCACGCTGGCACGAGCCCACGTCTTAATGATGGTACGATCTTCAGAGCCAAGAGCTGCTACTTTCTTGGCAAGTTTGAAATCGATGTATGGTCCTTTTTTCAGTGAACGACTCATGATATCTTACCTCTTACTTTCTCTTGGCCGCGTGACGGCTTCTTACGATAAACTGACTGGTACTCTTGCGACGGCGGGTCTTGTAACCCAACGTCTTCTGACCCCATGGCGTCTTTGGTGCCGCACCGTGGTTCTTACCACCACCGACACCGTGACGACCACCGTCACCACCACCGTGTGGGTGATCAACGGCATTTTGTACGACACCACGGACAGTCGGGCGAATACCCTTGTGGCGCGAGCGACCGGCTTTACCGATCTTGACGTTCTGGTGCTGCTCATTGCCAATGACTCCCAACGAAGCAGTACAGTTTTCATTAATAAGACGAACTTCGCCACTGGGTAAACGCACCTGGGCGTAGCCGTTGTCACGTCCCATAAGCTGGGCGCTGTTGCCCGCAGAGCGAACCAATTGAGCGCCACGGCCCGGCTGTAATTCAATGGCGTGAATAGTACTACCGATAGGGATGTTCTTGATGGGCAGACGATTACCATTTTCGATGGCTACTTCTTCGCCACTTACAATCTTTTGCCCAACTCGCATACCTTGTGCAGCGATAATGTAGTGATACGTGCCGTTGTTTTCTTTGATACGAGCAATGCGGGCACTGCGGTTAGGGTCATATTCGATGTGCTCGATGACAGCTTCGGTGCCAGGGGCGAGGCCAAAATTGACCAAGCGGTAAAACTTGCGTGCGCCGCCGCCCTTGTGACGGGTAGTGATACGGCCTTGGTTGTTGCGGCCATTGCCACGACGCTTGGGTACAAGCAATGATCGCAACGGTTTATTAGTCGTGACGGTGCTGAGATCCTGCGAAGTCATGCCGCGTCGACCGGGAGTGGTAGGCTTGTATGAGCTAATAGCCATAATTATTTCTCCTCTTTCTTAGTGCGGTGCAGACCGCGGCGAGTTGGTTTTTCCTCTTTAGCCTTCTGGGCTGCTGCGGCTTTGTCTAGCTTTTCTTGCGTGGCTTGCTCTTGTTCCTCAGCTTCTTCAACCGCTGCAAATACCGGTAGACTGTCGCCCTTCTTCAGTGTGACATAAGCCTTGCGTGTGTCTGCGCGCTGACCGTTGCGGTTGGTCATGCGCTTACCACTCAAAGAAATGGTACGCTTGGTTTTGCCGGGAATGTTGGTGAGGTTGACGTTTTCAACAGTAACCTCAAACTGAGCGGCCACGGCACGCGCAACTTCGTGCTTGTTGATGCCCGCGGGCACTTCAAACACGTATACGTTGTGAATCTGTGCCAGACCATACGTCTTCTCGCTGAGTTTCGGCACAATCTGGATAGCTTTACTACTCATTACTTCTTACCTCCCAGCCATTCAGCCACCATGGCGAGTGCCTTCTGGCTCAGCACAATGGTGTCGGCGTTCAGTACATCAAAAACATTCAGGTAGGTTGCTTGGACAACTTTAACGTTAGATAAGTTAGACGCAGCACGAACGAGCTCTTCGCCCTTCGTGTCTACGGCTACCAGAACACGCTTGCCGGCACCGATTTTCTCGAGTAATTTGGCAAGCTCGGCAGTTTTGCCGTCCTTGGCTACCACGTCTTCCATGACGACAATTTTGTTAGCATCAGCCGCTACGCTAAGCGCCTGCCGGATAGCTTGGCGCTTAGCCTTGACGTTCATGCGCTTGGTGTAGTTTTCTTCACCAGTAGGGCCAAACACAATACCACCGTGTCGCCAGATAGGGTTTCGAGATGAGCCGAAACGGGCACGTCCGGTACCCTTTTGGCGCCATGGTTTCTTACCACCACCACTGACTTCGCCGCGGGTCTTGACGATAGCTAGGTTGTCGCGGCCATTAGCCAAGTAGGCAACGTAGGCGTCTTTGAGCAAAGTGTGGTTCTTGGGCATCACGCCAAAGACTTCCTTTGGAAGCTTGGCCGTGGTCGTGGCTTTGGTGCCACTCTTGGTATAGGTTGCAACAGCCATATTACTTTGCCTCCTTGATAACAATAATGCCCTTGCGTGGACCAGGTACGGCACCGGTTACACCGATAACGCCGTTTTCCTTGTCAACGAGGGCAATTCTGAGGTTCTTGACGGTAACTTGCTCATAACCCATCTGTCCGGCCATTTTCTTGCCTTTAAAGATGTGCTGAGGATACATCGAGCCGATGGAACCCACGCGACGGTATGATCGGCCACCGTGAGTTTTGCGGCCACGGTGGAAGTTGTGGCGCTTGATGGTGCCGGCCCAGCCTTTACCTTTGCTGGTGCCGGTTACATCGACACTATCGCCAACTTCAAAAACGTCGGCTGCGAATTCCGCGCCGACGCTTAAGTCATCAGATAGTTCGTTAATGCGAATCTCACGGATGACCTTGGGCTGAATTTTGGCAGCCTTAAAGTGTCCGGCTTGCGCCTTACCCATTTTTTTGTCTTCTTTTGTGCCGAGTTGCACAGCGGTGTAGCCGTCTTTGTCGGCTGACTTCACCTGCGTGATAACGCAGGGACTAGCGGAAAGCAAGGTAACAGCAGTCATAGCGCCATCTTCTGCAATGGTGCTTGTCATGCCAACCTTTCGTGTAATAAGAGCTTTCATAGTTACCTCTGGTTTATATCTGTAGGCTCACAATTGTTTGAAGCGTGAGCATAAAAATGCTTGGTTGCTGGCGGTTTCTACCCCTGTTGGAGTGACCTATCCGAGCTCACCAAGTTACAGAACTTTGATAAATACCTTATAAGAGTAACAGACGTTACGTACCTCTGTCAATATGTTGTCTATTCTACGTCGTAATATAAATGCCTATTTGGCTCCAAAAACCAACCAGTGCCGCAATAAGTAGCACGGCGTATTCTATTTTGCGATCGATTTGAAAATGGTCGTGTGAGGCAAACAGCACACCTATGATAAGCCCTACAGGCACCGGAAACTGCGTGGTACCAGCTACATTTGTAAATCGTATCCACTGCGCCCCGACAATTAGGTACAGTACAAGCTTGAGCAAATATACGCTATCGAGCTCTTGGCGCGTAGGCGTTGCTTTTCTTTTTGTTTTAGCCATTACCGTCATTATACCAGATGCTTGGAGGCTTTACCTACCTGTGCGCCGGCGAGTCGTTGTCTCCGCCTTATCACTCTTTTCTTTGGCGTTATCAGCTGCTTGGTTGGCCTTTTCGTTGGCTGCATCGCTAACGTCTTGAGCTTTGTCGGCTGCCGTAGTAACAACGTCGTGAGCGCTTGAGGCGACTGATGACGCAGCTGATTTAGCAGCGTCTTTTACGTCCTCTGACTTCTCCGCAGCTTTATGCGTAGCACCATGAAACTTGTCGGCTATATCGCCTCGCAATTCAGAGCCTCTTTTGGGAGTTACGAACATTGCTGTTAATGCACCAACAGCCGCAGACAGCGCTGCGATGAGCGCTATGCATGACGGCTTTTCGGTAAATGGTTTATCGTGCGAATATGCGAATCGGGACATATGTCTCCTTACAATCTAGTTCAACTCAAGCATAACGCGCCTTGCTGGCAAGAGATATGAAATAGCTAACACGCACAAAAAGAGCCCCTGAGTTGGGGCTCTTTTATTGAGAACTTTGCCTAGTTACATCTTGATCTCAACGTCGCAACCGGCTGGCAGACTCAGGTTGGTGAGGCTGTCGATAGTCTTGGGCGTTGGCTCAAACACGTCGATGAGACGCTTGTGGACGCGCATTTCAAACTGCTCGCGGCCCTTTTTGTATACGTGCGGACTTTTGATGACCGTAAAGGTGCTCTTGCGGGTCGGCAGCGGGATCGGCCCCGCCAAGCTTGCACCGGTGCGCAGCGCCGTGTCGACGATCTGCTTGGCAGCTTGGTCAATTACTTTGTGGTCGTACGCCTTGAGGCGAATACGGATGCGCTGCTTTGCATCGGCAGCTTTGGCTTCAGCCATAGGTTATAGCTCCTTTAGCTTTGCGGCGTAACCTCTTCCGGAGTGATGAGTGACCGGACGAGTTCTCGCGCGCGATTAGTTTACGTTCGGTATTCTACAACAATTCCAAAGATATTAAAAGGCCTTGGCACGCAAGTAAGCTCCTCGTTCAGGGATTTAGCCTGAACTGTTGGTCCGGCGGCAAGAACAATAGCTCATCAGGAATCCTGTAACTAGCATCCAAATCGTCTGGAAACGTCTTTCTGGCGGCTTGGACAACTGGCGCAGGCACCGGGTCTGCCAGATCAGCTACGCGCCCGATTTCGCGTAACAATGCATCATGTCCCTGCGGATCGCTGCTAGTGCTAGATGTTCTTTCAAAAGCAGACCCTTTAAGACGCTCTCTTTGATTATGTCGATCTATCGATGCACCGAGAGCCTGTATGTACGCTCCGGCTGGCGTATCGCTCTTACCGCTCTGATCACCCTTCTCTTTCATAATGCACTCCGTTACAGTCTTTACAATAGTATAGATCTTGTCGCATGAAAAGAGCCCCCCTTGGCTTGGGAGGCTCTTCATGTCATCCGTAATAGAAGACTATTTGTCGATTTTGGTGACAACACCAGCACCAACGGTGCGGCCGCCTTCACGGATAGCGAAGCGCAGACCCTGGTCCATAGCGATAGGAGCCAGCAGTTTAACCTTGAAGGTTACAGTGTCACCAGGCATGACCATTTCTTTGTCAGCCGGCAGCTCAACCTCACCAGTCACGTCCGTGGTACGGAAGTAGAACTGAGGCTTGTAACCCTTGAAGAACGGGGTGTGGCGACCACCTTCTTCTTTAGTAAGGATGTACACTTCTGAATCAAATTCAGTGTGAGGAGTGATGGTGCCAGGCTTGGCAAGCACCTGACCGCGCTCAATGTCGTCTCGCTCGATACCGCGCAGCAATACGCCGACGTTGTCGCCAGCTTGACCCTGGTCGAGGTTCTTCTTGAACATCTCGACACCGGTTACGACGCTCTTGGTAGTAGGCTTGACGCCCACGATCTCGACTTCGTCATTGACCTTGACGATACCCTGCTCAACACGGCCGGTAGCAACAGTACCACGACCCTTGATGGAAAAAACGTCTTCGATAGGCATCAGGAATGGCTTGTCGAGGTCGCGCTTTGGCTCTGGGATGTAGTCGTCCATAGCCTTCACGAGTTCCATAACAGCATCTTCGTTGGCAGCATCGCCTTCGAGAGCCTTGGTGGCAGAACCACGGATAATCGGGCAGTTGCGGTCGAATTCATACTTTTCAAGCAAGTCACGAACTTCTTCCTCGACGAGGTCGACGAGTTCTGGGTCGGCCAGGTCCATCTTGTTCAGGAAGACCAAGATAGAAGGTACGCCCACCTGCTTGGCAAGCAGCACGTGCTCGCGGGTCTGAGGCATAGGACCGTCAGCGGCAGATACCACAAGGATAGCACCGTCAACCTGAGCAGCACCGGTAATCATGTTCTTGACGTAGTCGGCGTGGCCGGGCATGTCGACGTGCGCATAGTGGCGCTTTTCGCTCTCGTATTCCTGGTGGGAGGTAGCGATGGTAATACCACGCTGGCGCTCCTCTGGAGCGTTGTCGATTTCGTCGTATTTAACTGGCTTGTTAATGCTGCTCGGAAGCTTTTTAGCAAGTACAGCGGTGATAGCTGCGGTTAAAGTAGTTTTACCGTGGTCAACGTGGCCCATGGTGCCGACGTTCACGTGCGGTTTGCTGCGGTCAAAGTTGTCTGCCATGTGGTAGGACTCCTTGTTTAAATTATAGTTTGCATGAGCATAGTAGAACTCACACGAGTTACCGGGACAGTATAGGAAACTTTAAGAAGTTTGTAAAGAGGTGAGCTGTGTAGATTTTCGTTTATTGACCGCGTCGGTCAATCAGATGTGGTGACATATAGGGCGTGACATGCGGCTGGTGCGAAGGCAACTCGACGTGGTAACCCTCGAACCGCTTGATGTACTTCGGATCACGCCATCCGGCTGGCACGCATGACACCGGCAACTCCTCGGTATCATTCTCTACCAGACGACCCAAAAGTTCGGCGATTTTTCTGGGGCGTTCAAACTGTTGCCTGAGGTTATCGAAAGCGGCTGCTTCTGCTGCGTTTAGCGGTGCACCTTCGCCAGGAAAAGTCATAGCTATATACTCGCTACTTTGCGTTTTTGGCGATGATAGCTTCGGCGACGTTGTTGGGCACGTCGGCGTAGTGGTCAAGCTCCATACTGGAGCTGGCACGACCCTGAGTCATGCTGCGCAGGTTTGTGGTGTAACCAAACATCTCACCAAGCGGTACGAAAGCGGTAATTTCCTTGATGCCAGCCTGCAGGTCTTCCATGCTCTCGATACGGCCGCGTTTGCTGTTGAGATCGCCAATGACATCACCCATGAAGTTCTCTGGCGTGACCACGACGACCTTCATGACTGGTTCCAGTATAACTGGAGCAGCTTTCTTGACACCTTCTTGCAGGGCCATAGAGCCAGCAATCTTGAAGGCCATCTCAGAAGAGTCAACTTCGTGGTAGCTACCGTCGTACAGTTCGGCCTTGATATCGACAACTGGATAGCCGGCGAGCACGCCGTTGGCCATAGCTTCTTCGATGCCGGCTTTTACGGCGGGGATGTACTCGCCGGGCACCACACCACCCTTAATGGAGTTGATGAATTCAAAACCCTTGCCAGCTTCGTTCTGGCTTACGCGAATCCACACGTCACCGTACTGGCCGCGGCCACCGCTTTGACGAATGAACTTGCCCTGCACTTCGACGCCGTCCTTGCGGATGGTTTCCCGGTAAGCCACCTGCGGCTGACCGACGTTGGCCTCTACGTTGAACTCGCGCTTCATACGGTCTACGATAATCTCCAAGTGCAACTCCCCCATGCCAGAGATGATAGTTTGTCCGGTTTCGTCATCTACACGGATACGGAAGGTTGGGTCTTCTTCGGCCAGACGCTGCAGAGCGATGCCCATCTTTTCTTGGTCGGCCTTGGTCTTGGGCTCGATGGCGATGGATACCGGCGGCTCCGGGAATGTAATGCTTTCAAGCACGACGGGATTGTTCTGGTCGCAAAGCGTATCACCAGTGGTAGTACCCTTGAGGCCCACGATGGCGGCAATGTCGCCGGCGCCGACTTCGGTAACATCCTCACGCTTGTCGGCTTGCATACGCACGATACGGCCCACGCGCTCTTTTTCACCAGTAGTGCTGTTGAATACATATGAGCCACTCTGCAATTTACCGGAGTACACGCGGAAGTAAGCTAGCTTGCCCACAAATGGGTCGGTAGCAATCTTGAAGGCCAGGCCGGCAAACGGTTCGGTTTCGGATGGCTTGCGCTCAATCTCGTCACCAGTCTTAGGATGGGTGCCCCATACCGAACCGGCTTCTTCGGGGCTGGGTAAAAGGTCGTTGACCATGTCAAGCACCTTTTCAACAATAACACCACGGCCGTCGCCACCCGTTACAGGGAAAAAGTTACCGGTCAAGGTGGCATAACGCACGGCGTGGCGGATCTCGTCCTCGGTCATGCCCTCTTCACCTACCTCCAGGTATTTTTCGAGCATAGCCTCATCTTCGGCAACGGCGTTTTCAATGAGCAAGCTACGCCATTTTTTGGCCTCTTCCAGCATGTCGGCCGGGATTTCTCCCTCGACCAGCTCGTGGTCGGTAAAGTCTTTGTAGGTATACGCTGTCATGCTGACCAGGTCGACCACCCCGTTGATGCTCTGCTCAAAGCCAATTGGCAAGTGGATAGGAAATGCATGCTTACTCAAGCGGTTGTGAATGCTGTCGAGCGACTTGTAAAAGTCGCCGCCCGTTTGGTTGATCTTGTTGATAAAGCAGATACGCGGCACGCCGTATTTGGTAGCCTGGCGCCACACGGTCTCGGATTGGCTCTCGACACCCATCTTGCCATCGAACACCACCACGGCGCCGTCCAAAACACGCAAAGAACGTTCCACTTCGACGGTAAAGTCGATGTGGCCGGGTGTGTCGATGATGTTGATCTGGTGCTCTTTCCAGTAGCAGGTCACAGCAGCAGACACGATGGTGATGCCACGCTCGCGCTCCTGAGCCATCCAGTCTGTGGTCGTCTCGCCTTCGTGCACAGCACCAATTTTGTGCTTCAAACCCGTGCGGTACAGAATACCTTCGGTCGTGGTGGTCTTACCGGCGTCAATGTGCGCAATAATACCAATGTTTCTAATCTTTCCTAGTGCGTATTTCTTCTCTGCCATTACATTCCTATCCTACTTAGTCTACTAATAGATCGTCAGGTGTCGCCTGGTAGGGGTCACCGACCTGTGGCTCAAATGCTTTACCAAAAGGTATGAGTACGTCATTTGGACGTAGTGCACCCTTTGGAAGAGGCACGATTTTTCTTTCGGCTTGAGCTGGAACTATCTCAGACGTATCCTCAGGTGCTTTTTCTGAAAGAATACTCTCGCCCATGTAGCTCTAACCTCGAGCAAAATGGGCGAAGGCGCGGTTGGCCTCGGCCATCTTGTGCGTGTCTTCACGCTTCTTAACTGCAGCGCCCTGGCCGTTGTAAGCGTCCATAAGCTCAGCTGCAATGCGGTCAGCCATGCTCATGCCCTTACGCGAGCGAGCAGCAGCTACAAACCACATGATGGTCAGGTGCTGTTGACGCTGGCCCTTAACTTCAAACGGAATCTGGTAGTTGGCACCGCCCACGCGGCGAGAACGGGTCTCGACGTGCGGCTGAATGTTTTTGAAGGCCTGCTCAAAGACTTCGAGCGGATTGTCAACCTTCAGCTTTTTGGCGGCTTGCTCCATGCCACCATACACGAGGCGTTCAGCAATTTGCTTCTTACCGTTTAGCATCACACGATTGATAAGCTTGGCAACCTGGGTGCTGTTGTACAGACGATCAGGCTGAACTTCACGAACTAATGATTTGGTAGTTTTTCTAGGCATCGGTGTTCTCCTCTCCAGTAGCGGTTTCGTCAGGACAGCTAGCTGCGGCACGTGCTTCCATAACACGAGGACTTGTGAGAACTCGCATACGCAGCCCATCTACGGTAAAAGTTGTTGGGTCAAATGAATAGTTCTTTAGCAAGTCGTTAATCTTGTCTGCCCCCAATACTGCACCACCGATAGTTTCAGGAGTATCTTGAGTAGGAATACTTTCTGCTGCCGTCATAACTACCCCTTCTTTGTACCGTACTTAGAACGGCCCTTCTTACGGTCGTTTACACCCTGGAGGTCCAGGCTGCCACGCACAATGTGGTAACGCACACCAGGAAGGTCCTTGACGCGGCCACCGCGCACAAGCACGACTGCGTGCTCCTGCAGATTGTGGCCTTCACCACCGATGTAAGCCCACACTTCGTAGCCGTTAGTCAGGCGCACACGGGCAACCTTACGCAAGGCCGAGTTTGGCTTCTTTGGGGTTTTAGTAGTGACCTTTACGCAGACACCGCGCTTTAAAGGCGCAGCCTTCTCGTAGTTCTTGGTCTTTAGGTTGTTGGTGACACGTTGCAGCGCTGGCGATTTACTCTTGTCAGTCGCCTTGCTGCGCGGCTTGCGCACCAATTGATTGATTGTTGGCATCTAGTCTCCTTTATGGCTGCGATCTATCTGCAGCGGGGAATATGCCGGTTCCCTGGCTCGGATCGCTTATGTAACGTAGTAATTTTAACAGTTTTAGGCTTCAGATGCAACGTCTTCGGTTGCATCTACGCCAAGCTCGTCATCTTCGCTTGAAAAGCCGGTGCCCACAGGGATCTGGCGGCCCAAGATGACATTCTCTTTCAGGCCAAACAGGCGGTCAACGCGGCCACTGGTAGCGGCACCGATGAGCACGCGTGTGGTGTCCTGGAAGCTAGCGGCGCTCAGGAATGAGTCAGTGCTGAGCGACGCCTTAGTAATGCCAAGTAGCAGCTGGTTGTATTTAGCGGGCTGTTTGCCGGCTGCTGTCAACTGCTCGTTAGCCTCTACGACAGACAGCTTGCTAACGATATCGCCCGTTACAAACTCGCTGTCGCCCGACTCTTCGATCTGGACGCGGCTGAACATCTGACGCACGATGATTTCAAGGTGCTTGTCGGCGATGTTTTGGCCCTGCCCGGCGAAGATGTGCAGGATCTCGTTCATGATGTAGCGCTGGGTGGCTTCGACGCCTTGTAGACGCATCAGATCATGCAGGTTGATAGAACCGTTGGTAAGGCGCTGGCCGGCCACAACTGGTTCGCCGTCTGAGACGAGCAGTTGCTTGAAGCCCGGAATTTCGTAACGTACCACACTCTGATGGCTCGGAGTGATGACAATTTCCTTCTTACTTACCTTTACGGTGCCTGCTACAGGTGCCACGAGCGGCTCAGAGTCATCGTCGAGCGCGGCTACGACATCACCGGCTGCTATAGATGCACCGGTCTTAGTGCGAGCTGTGCGCTCACCGAGCTCCAGCTTGACATTGGCGTTCGCATCGGCGGTGATTTGCACAATGTAGTGATCGCCTTCTTCCCAGGTGTTGACCTGGCCAGAGATCTCGGTCAGATATGCCTGTCCCTTCGGAGTACGGACCTCAAAAAGCTCTTCTACGCGTGACAGGCCCTGGGCAGTATCGTCGGCCACGACAGCACCAGAACGGTGCTTGGAGTCGAGGCTTAGCTGCGTGCCGGGCTCACCAATGGACTGGGCGGCGATGACGCCGATAGGATGATGTGCGGCTACTAATGAACCTGTTGCAGGGTCGACACCATACGACTTCTGAGGCACGCCACGTACGCTTGTAGCGCTCAGTGCACTCAAAATCTTAACCCCATCAATGCTCTCGTCCGCGTCAATAGCCTCGGCGATGTCATGCGTGATAAGCTCACCCCGTTTGAGATAGCCCTTGCGGTTTTCAGCTGCAAAGCGTCCCTCGAGGCGTGAGGCAAACGTCACGCCGATTTCATGGGCGTCGCTGCGCAACATGGCAAAACCAGGATCCAGCTCCTCGTCTTCTTCGATGGTAAAGACGTCTTGCGAGACGTCTACCAGGCGACGAGTAAGGTAACCGGCATCAGCAGTCTTAAGGGCAATGTCGATGAGCGCCTTGCGGGTACCACGGGTACCGGTGAAGTATTCCAGCGGGTCAAGGCCGGCAATGTAGCCGGACTTTACTGGAAGCTCAATAGCGCGACCTGATGCGTCCGATAGTACGCCGAGCATACCGACAGCGTTCAATAGGTTCGAGATGTTGCCACGAGCGCCAGAGGTAATACCGATGGCCGTAGAGGTGTCCTGACCGGTTAACTGCTCAGAAAGCATGTCACGGACACGCACCTCAATTTTTGTCCAGTTTTCAACGGTCAGGCGGTAGCGTTCGTCTTCGGTGATGAAGCCTTGTTCGTATTGCTCTGAGATGGCAGCGGCACGTTTTTCACCTTCTTCAATCACCGCTTGCATGCCCTCAATCGGCCTGAAGTCGCCCATGCCCATGGACAAACCAGAGCGTGTAGCGTACATGAAGCCCAGGTCCTTAAGGGCATCGGCAATTTGCGCCGTCTCTTCCTGGCCGTATTTGGCATACACTCGAGCCATAACCTGCTGCAAGCGCTTTTTGGTCATGGGCTCATCCTGGAACTTAAAGTCTTCGGGGAACGTTTCGTTGAACAAAACACGGCCCAGGGTCGTCTCGCGGACTTCACCGCGGAATGGTACGCGTATGGCAGTCTGGAGCAAAATAGTGCCAGCATCGCGCGCCATGAGGGCCTCGTTAACGCTGGAAAATGCTACGGGCTTCTTATCGGAAATGCCAGGACGCGTGTAGGTAAGGTAGTAACAACCAAGCACGATGTCCTGCTCGATGTGCAAAATGGGTGAACCGTCGGCTGGCTTCAGCAGGTTGCGATTGGCAGCCATGATTTCACGTGCTTCGCGCTGCGCTTCGTCAGAAAGCGGCAGGTGGACAGCCATCTGGTCGCCATCGAAGTCGGCGTTGAAGCCCTTACAGACGAGCGGGTGCAGCTGGATAGCGCGACCTTCGATGAGCACTGGCTGGAAAGCCTGGATACTCAAACGGTGAAGGCTGGGTGCGCGGTTGAGCAGCACGTATTTGCCCTTGATGACCTCATCGAGAGCGTCCCACACTACAGTCTCACCGGTCTCGATAAGGCGAGAAGCCGAGCGGATGTTGTGCGCTTGGTCGCGGGCAATGAGCTCACCGATAACGAACGGCTTGAATAGTTCAAGCGCCATCATCTTGGGCAAACCACACTGGTTAATCTTGAGCTCCGGACCGGCCACGATAACCGAGCGGCCGGAGTAGTCGACACGCTTACCGAGCAGGTTTTGACGGAAACGGCCTTGCTTGCCCTTCAGCATGTCTGAAAGGCTCTTCAGGCGACGGCGCTGGCCGGTTGCAGCCACGGCGCGGCCACTGCGGGCGTTACCGTTGTCGATGAGCGCATCGACAGCTTCCTGGAGCATGCGCTGCTCGTTGCGACGGATGACTTCGGGAGCATTCAGCTCCATCAGTTTCTTCAGACGATTGTTGCGGTTAATGACACGGCGGTATAGGTCGTTAAGGTCTGAGGTCGCAAAGCGGCCACCGGTAAGTTGCACCATTGGGCGCAGGTCGGGAGGAATGACCGGTAGCACTGTCACGCACATGCTGCTTGGCTTAATGCCGGCACGCTGCATGCTCTCCAGCAGACGCAGGCGCTTGAGCAGTTTCTTTTTGCGCTGGCCCTTTGCTTCCTCGGATTCCTTGGTAAGGTCTTCGATGAGTTTGTCGAGGTCAACTTCTTCGAGCAGGTCACGCAGGGCTTTGCCGCCCATGCCGACCTTTATAATCTCGCGTAGCTCGTCAGGCAAGTTGCGATAGTCGGTTTCGTTGATGAGGTGCATTTTCTCAAGACCGGTAAGCTGCTCACGCAGGGTCTCAAAGTCGTTGGTAACCTCTTCGAGCTCTTTGGTTTGCATTTCTGCCAGAGCCTTGACGTTGGCGTCCTCTTTTTCGGCTTCTTTTTCAAAGCGTAGCTTGATGGCTTCCTTAGCGGCTGCAAATTCAGCCTCCTTGTCGGCCAGCATCTTGTCTCGCTTGGTGATGTCTACTTCAGTGATGACGTAGCTGGCAAAGTACGCTACACGCTCGAGGCTCTTGACTGTCAGACCCAAAACGAGGCCCATGGCGCTCGGCGTGCCGCGCAGAAACCAGATGTGTGCAACCGGTACGGCCAAACCGATGTGGCCCATGCGCTCGCGACGCACGATGCTACGGGTAACAATCTCACCATTTTTGTCCACGGCTGCTTCGCGGCTACGAACGCCCTTATATTTGGCGTCGTGTGGGTTGATGTCTTTGACCGGGCCAAAAATGCGCTCGCAGAACAAGCCGTCGCGTTCCGGTTTTTGAGTGCGGTAGTTGATGGTCTCTGGCTTCGTCACTTCGCCATGGCTCCACTCCTGGATATCTTCCGGGCTAGCGATGGCGAGGCGTACTGCGTCAAAGTCGGTGATGTCGGTGCCTTGTGAATAGCGACGCATCTTTAGGCCTCCTCTTCTTCGTTAGTATCATTGTCATCTGCTGCGGCAGCCACTGGCATGCCTTGTTCGTCCTCGTTCAGGGGGGTATCGCCTTCTAGCTCTACCACGTCAAACTCATCGACAGAACTGTCTTCGGTAACATCAATGTCAGAAATCTGCAGCTGAGGCACCTCTACTTCGGGCTGGTGCTCAGCTTCATCACGGATATTGCCGGCGAGTACCGCCTCGGCATCGATGATTTCACTCTGGTGCACCAAATCAACCTTCAGGCCCAAGCCCTGCAGCTCTTTCACGAGCACGTTGAAGCTTTCCGGTACCTTAGGACCAACAATTTCAGTCTTCTTAATGATGGACTCGTAGGCCTTGGAGCGGCCATAGACATCATCAGACTTGATGGTTAGCATTTCTTGGAGTGTGCTGGCGGCTCCATATGCTTCGAGTGCCCACACCTCCATTTCACCAAAGCGCTGGCCACCGTTTTGTGCTTTACCACCGAGCGGTTGCTGGGTAACCATCGTGTATGGGCCGGTCGAGCGGGCGTGTATTTTGTCGGCCACCATGTGGTTGAGCTTGATCATGTACATCATGCCCACCGTCGTCCGCTCGCTAAAGCGATCACCGGTACGGCCGTCGTACAGCCACTGCTTGCCATCGTCGGGGAGGCCGGCTTCTTTCAGTAGTTCGGCAATCTTTTCTGACGAAACACCATCAAAAGCGGGGCTTACAACCTTGATGCCAAGCGCTTCTGCGGCCATGGCCAAATGCGTTTCATACAGCTGACCGATGTTCATACGGGAAGGCACACCCAGTGGGTTCAAAACGATGTCAACAGGAGTACCATCTTCAGTAAACGGCATGTCTTCGACCGGCAAAATACGGGCAATAACGCCCTTGTTACCGTGTCGACCACCCAGCTTGTCACCGACAGCGACTTTACGCATCTGGGCCACAAAGACCTGAATCTGCTTAATGACGCCGGCTTTGAGTTCGTGACCGGTTTCGCGGCTGAATACCTTTACGCCAACCACTTTACCGTGCTTACCGTTGCTCATGCGCTGCGAGGTGTCGCGGACTTCCTTGGCTTTTTCACCAAAGATAGCGCGAAGCAAACGCTCTTCGCTACTCAGCTCTTGCTCACCCTTGGGTGTAATCTTACCTACCAAGATATCGCCGGGGTGCACTTCCGCGCCAATGCGGACAATGCCGTCTTCATCGAGGTGGCGCAGCGCGTCTTCGGAAACGTTTGGAATGTCGCGTGTGACAATTTCGGGGCCAAGCTTGGTCTCGCGTACTTCAATCATGAAGTCAACAATGTGAATGCTGGTCAGCGTGTCGTCTTCGACCAGTTTGCGGCTAATGACGATGGCGTCTTCGAAGTTGTAGCCCGCCCATGGCATAAATGCCACGCGGAGGTCTTTACCGAGCGCCAGCTCGCCACCCTGCACAGACATGCCCTCAACGAGGACATCACCCTTCTTGACCTTATCGCCAGTACTAACAGCCACCTTTTGATTGATACTGGTGCCTTCATTGCTGCGCACAAAGTGCTGTGGCTGGTAGGCGACCGTGTCGCCACTTTTGTACTTCACGATCACTTCTTGGGCGCTCGCTTTAACAACTTCGCCGTCGCTTTCTGCGACAGTTAGCTGACCGGTGTTACGGGCAGCAGCACCTTCGAGCCCCGTACCAACAATCGGAGACGATGGCTGAATCAGCGGCACTGCCTGGCGTTGCTGGTTACTACCCATAAGAGAGCGGTATACGTAGTTCTTTTCGATGAATGGGATGAGTCCGGCAGACGAGCCGATGATCTGGTTTCTGGAAGCGTCCATGTGCGTTACTTCGTTCGCATCAACTTCACCGGATTTCAAATGTGTGCGGGCGCTGACGCGCTCGTCAACAAAGTAGCCATTATCGTCGATTTCGTTACCACCGCCTGCGATGACAGCCGCCTCTTCTTCGAAAGCATCCAAATACACCACGTCTTTGGTAACCTTTGCTTTGACGGGCCACGTTACGCGACCGGTAACTTTGGCGAGTTTCGCGGCGTCGGCCGCAGTAATGGGTTTACCGGCTTTTACGATGGCTTTGCCCTTTTCGTCTTCAAGGTCGACAGAGGCAATGTGCCCGACACTGTCTTTTGCCGTAACGGCATTAGTAACCTTGCGGTAAGGGGTTTCCACAAAGCCATAATCATTGACTCGGGCATAGTTAGCCAAGTTCAGCACCAAACCAATGTTGGCACCTTCTGGCGTTTCGACAGCACAGATACGGCCGTAGTGGGTGGCGTGTGCGTCACGGACTTCAAAGCCGGCGCGCTCACGGCTCAAACCACCAGGGCCCATGGAGCTCAGACGGCGCTTGTGTGCCAACTCGCTAAGCGGGTTGATCTGGTCCATGAACTGGCTTAGCTGTGAGCTTGCGAAAAACTCGCGAACAGCCGCCACAACCGGGCGGGCATTGATGAGCTGTCCAGGTTGTACGGTTTCAATCTCGCTCATAGACATGCGGTCTTTAGTGTTGCGCTCCATGCGCAGCAGACCAATGCGGAACTGCCGCTGCACCAGTTCACCAACGAGCTTCACGCGGCGGTTGGCCAGGCTGTCTATGTCGTCAGATGGCTCCTGGGTGTTATTCATGCGAATAATTTCGGCAATGATAGCCTCAAGGTCTTCAATGCGCATTACGCGATTTTCGATGGTGTTAGGCACATTGAGATCCAGGCGCTTGTTGATCTTATAGCGACCAACACGGCTGAAATCAAAGCGCTTGAAGTTGTAGAACATGTTTTCGAGCAAGCTGCGGGCGTTGTCCACCGTAGCCAGGTCACCCGGACGCAAGCGGCGATATACCTCAATGAGGGCATCGTTTTGGCCATGAGTCGGATCTTTCTCAAACGTGGCATCGAGGTGGCTCAGTTTGCCCGTGTCAACGTGCTTGAAGGCATCGCGCATGTGGGCTTCGCTGAGACCGAGGGCACGCAACAGCGTGGTAACCGCGATTTTGCGCTTGCGGTCAATCTTGACATACAGTGCACCGTTGGCAGCAGTCTCAAACTCAAGCCAGGCACCGCGACCGGGGATAACCTTAGCGCCATACAAGTTGGTAGTGCGGTGTTGCTCGCTGGTAAAGAATACGCCGGCGGAACGGATCAGCTGGCTTACCACAACGCGTTCAGCGCCATTGATAACAAACGTACCGCGGCTAGTCATCCACGGGTAGTCACCCAGGTAAATTTCCTGCTCTTTGACTTCGCCGGTTACTTTATTAATGAGCTCTACGTTGGCCAGCAATGGCGCCTCAAAGCTCACATTATTTTCGCGCGCTTCGGCTTCCGTCATTTTCGGGTCACCAAAGTGATAATCTTTGAAGTTTAGGGTTAGTTTTGAGCCGGTGTAGTCATCTATAGGGCTAATCTCGGCCAGTAATTCGCCAAGCCCTTCCTCGACGAACCACATAAATGATTTGGTTTGGTGATCTACCAGGCTTGGTAGGTCAATAACATTGTCGTCCCGCGTGAAATATACACGCTGGGCGGCTGATGCTTTGGTGGTGCTGGTCTTTGCCATACGTAAAAGCTGTGCCCCCTCAAACCTTTCTGACGCGCCGGCCCGTTTTCTGGCAAAGCCAGAAGCTCTGCCGTCACTCTTGGCGTCTCACTGCGTCAACTGGCATCGTCACTCACTCGGCGTATAACCAATACGCCTGATTCGTTCCTTGCCGTTTCCTTGTGATACATCCAAGCAGAAAAGCTTTGAACTTAAATAATTGATGATGGTTTATAAGTTGTTTCGCGCGAAGATCCTAAGAGGGCGTTTTTGGTTTATCAATACGTACGCACAGATAAACTACCCAGCTTACACTACTTCTTGAGTGTATAGTTTATAGAGGCCGGATTGTATTGTCAACGGCTTATTTGAATTCTTTGGGTGGGCTGGTGATGACGGCGTCGACAATACCGTACTTTTTAGCTTCGCCGGAGTCCATCCACTTGTCACGTTCCATGTCTTCACGGATTTTTTCGACCTTCTGGCCGGTATTTTTGGCCATAATTTCATTGAGGCGCTGTTTGATGCGGAGTGATTCCTTGAGGTCAATCTCCATATCGGTGACCTTGCCGCGGGTGCCGCTGGACGGCTGGTGGATCATCACGGTCGCATTGGGCAGAATGAACCGCTTACCCTTGGCGCCGCTACTCAGTAGAAAGGCGGCGGCTGAAGCTTGCACGCCGATACCTACGGTCTGCACGTCGTTGGTTACGTACTGCATGGTGTCGTAAATGGCCAGAGCGTCGTACACGCTGCCGCCGGGGCTGTTGATGTAAAAGAATATGTCCTTTTTGGGGTCCTCAGCCTGCAAAAACAGCAGCTGTGCCACGATAAGATTGGCCGTAGCTTCATTGACATCGGTGCCTAAAAATATAATGCGGTCTTTTAAGAGACGGCTGTAGATGTCGTAGGCGCGCTCATAGCGGCCCTCATTTTCGATAACGGTTGGAACTAAAACTTGCGAGATGGGATTGTTCATGCAAACTATTATAGAAAGCACGTTAGCACTCGTCAAGCCCGAGTGCTAACTTTGTGCTCGTTGCCTTTGTTCTTCAAGCAGATCGCGCAGCGCCAATTGGTGAGCCACAATTTGCTGGCTTCTGATAGCTATTTCCCGAGCCAACACATCATCATGTAACTCTGCTGGCGGTATGACCTCCGGAATTTGCAGGCGCATATGTAGTATTTCGTTTGCAAAAGGCGCTGGTGTTGGTTCAGATAAATCACCTCTGTTACCTTCAGGCGTCTGTACATTAAGTAATTGTTCAGAATTTGTCATACCATACTCCTTACTTTTGGGCGTAGTCGGTGAGCTTGGCGAGCGCTTTCTCGGTCATCATGCGCGAGCGGATATCGCGAACATTTTCCGGCTTTACAAGCTCAGCTTGCATGGCTTCGTCTTGCTGGTATTGGCCATGCAAGAGCTGCAGACGCACAGCTAGTTCATCGTCGGTTACTTCAATATTCTCCTTGTCGGCTATTTCGCTCAGCACTAGACCTGCCTTGACTCGCTCGGCGGCTGGGGCACGGTTTTTTTCACGGTGCTCCTTTTCAGTCACCCCCTCTTCGTCGAGGTGTTCTTGCCACGTTTGGCCGCGGTACGCCAAGTTTTGGCGCTCGTTTTGCTCAATGCGGTCCAGTTCTTCCTCAATGAGCACAGGTGGGATGTCTACTTTGGACTTCTCGGCAATCTTGGCCAGCAGCTCGCTTTGATAGTCATCGGTGGCACGCTGCTCGCGCTCGGCAGTCAGCTGTTTTTTAATGTCTTCGCGAAGTTCTTTGAGCGTCTTGAATGGGCTTACTTTGGCAGCAAAATCGTCATCTACCACGGGTTCAACCACTTCTTGCACATTTGTAACGGTGGTCTTAAAGGTGACTTGGCGATTTTGCAGATCCTTTACGCCGTAATCTTTAGGGAACGTAATGGTAAACTCTTTTTTGTCGCCTGCTTTTGCGCCAATTAAGTTATCTTCAAAACCCGGTATGAATGTGTTGCTGCCCAGCACCAACGGATAGTCTTTGCCATCGGCGCCCTGGATAGGCTCGTTAGTCTTGGCATCGCGGCCTGCAAAGTCAATCATTACTTGATCGCCACTCTTGGCCTCCCGCTGCACATCTTTCTTTTCGGCAATACGGGTGCGAAGCGACGCGACGACTTCATCAATGTCTTTCGCAGTTACCTTGACTTCGGGTTTTGCCAGCTTGATTTTCTTGTAGTCGGTTAGCTCAATTTTGCCGACAGTTTCAACCGTAGCTTCCACCTCAAGATCTGTAAACGGTACGAACTTTTTGATGGTCACGTCCGGACGGTTCACTGGGCGGATCTTCTCCTGCACGGCTGCGTCGACGTACATGCGATTGACAATTTCCTCGAGAAATTCGGTCTGCAAGATTGACTGGTCGACTTGCTTTTCAACCACGTTCAATGGTGCTCTGCCTGGGCGAAAACCCGGCACCTTAACCTGCTTGGCAAGGGCGGTCAGTACCTTCTTTTTTGCTTCATCCAGCATAGCCTGGTCGGCCGTAATGGTCAGCTTGGTAGTAGTAGAGTCTGGGTGTGTAGTGGTTACTTGCATAGGTACCCAGTGTAACAGATGATTGCTTGGGTATAAACCTTAAGCGTGCAGCCACGCCGACAGAACGATGACGGCGGCGGCTAACCATGCCACTTCCACGACCGCGCCGAGTGGCAGCTGACGTTGCAGGTGGTCATGAAAACTTACTACAGCGTTATGCGACACACGTGATAAATTGCCGTAGCGTTTGGCACGATAGAAACGCGGTACCAACATAAAGTCGGGTAGAGCTGCCACGAAAGCGCAGGAGGCAGCCAGCAGCCAATGTGCCGTACCAGATTCATACAATATAGCTACGAGCGTAAGGCACAGGATAGCGTCGGTGAATAGCAGCACCATAAACCAGTGCGTTTTAATGTCTTTGTCTATTAGTCTATCCTCATTAACACCAAAGTGCGGGATAGCATCAAGCACAAAATGGCTGGCTAGAGCGGCCGGTAACGCTACAGCTGGCTCGGGCACCAGCAAGCCAATGGTTGCGCCAGTCAGCGCATGGTTTATGGCCCTCATACGTTACGGTAGTCTTTTACGATGGTCACGATGCGCTGCAGGCTATGCGTTTCCTCGATGCCGGTCATGATGTTTTTGACTGGGAACTGTTCGGCCTCGAGCTCTTTAGCGCCAATGGTCACGATGTAGTGGATACCCTTTTTCTCGGCAGTTTTTATCTGCGCGCCCACTTTGCGGCCGGAGAGGTCCACGGCCACGTTCAGGCCCATCTCGCGCATCTCGGCAATGGGCTTCTGCGCCTTTTCAAATACATTGCCCACCAACACCACATATATATCCGTTTCGGTGCGAATGGGGGGCAGCAGGTCGTGTATCTGCAAGAAGTTGGCAAGTGTAACGTCGCCCATGCCAAAGCCGATGGTGGGCACCGGCTCCACGCCAAAGAGGCCTACCAGTCCGTCGTAGCGGCCGCCACCGAACATGCTGCGGTTGTTGTCAGGGTGGTTGTCAAACACCTCAAATACGATGTCGGTGTAGTAGTCAAACCCGCGCATGAGGCTCGGGTCAAACACTACATTTGTCACGTGGCTGTCTGCAAGAAGTGTCAGAAGTTTTTGCAGCTCGGCAACAGAGCTGTGGCTTTTTAGCTCATCAGGCAAGGCATCGACGCTCTTTGCTTCGAGTACTGCCAGGAGCTTTTCCACCAGGCCAGCTTCACGCTCGCTGGGCGTAAACAACGCGTCGACCTGTGCGAGAAAGGCGGCGTGGTCCATCTTGTCTTTGCGGTCAATGAGTTTGCTCAGGCTATGGGCCTGCACGTCGTCTAGTTTCAAATAGTCTTTCAGTAAAGCGTCAGATAATTTGCGGCTGTTAAGACGTATGGTGTACATGTCGTGCGTGGCACCAAAAGTCTTGAGGATAGTGTCGACTACGAGGATAATCTCGTGCTCGGCCTCGATGCCAGCCAGTCCAAATAAGTCGACATTGAGCTGCCAGTGCTCGCGTAAGCGGCCCCGTTGCGGCCGTTCATACCGCCACAGGTTGGGGATGCTGTACCAACGCAGCGGATAAGCCAACTCCTGCCTTTTCGCTGCCACCATTCGGCTGACGGTCGGCGTCATTTCCGGGCGCATGGCCACCCGGCGGCCGCCGCGGTCTTCAAATGTATAGGTTTGCTCGTTTACGATTTCCTCGCCGGTTTTGGCGAGGTATAGCTCGAGCGGCTCCAGGATGGGCGCGTCGTACTCTTCGTAACCAAACCGCTCCGCCACATCGCGTAGCGTGTTAAACATGTATTTTTGCAGGCGTTTGTCTGCCGGGTAGAAATCCCGCGCGCCTTTATATGGTTGTGTCGATAATGCCATGATTCAGCTTAAGTTTATCACTACTGAGTTACAAAATCTTGGTGGGGATGAAAGGACTTGAACCTTCACGCCTTTCGGCACTAGCTCCTAAAACTAGCGTGTCTACCATTTCACCACATCCCCGGGCTTGGCTGCTGCTATTTTACGAAATTCTTCGGTAAAAGGCTAGCGGGGGCGACGCATGGCAGCCTTGGCTGCCCGAAGCTCTAGCGTATCGTCGAGTGGCTGCAGTTCGGCCTGGCCATATTTGCGTTCAATGGCACGGCGAATAAGCTCGTCCGCCAGGGCCGGGTTTTTGGCTAGTATTGGGCCGTGCGAGTAAGTGCCGAACACGCTGCGCTGTAGGCAGCCCTCGGTACCATCTTGGCCGTTATTACCCGCCCCCTTTACGACTTGGGCGAGACAGGCTGCCGTATCATCAAGCATGGTCAGCCCGCTGTGGTTTTCGTAGCCGGCCACCTCGCCCCATGGAGTACGGTAAATAGTGTTGCCGATGAAGCGCGTCTGACCAGCATGGGTCTCGAGCGGCAGTATGCCGATACCTTTGATTTCCCTGCCCTCACCCGTGACAAAGCGGCGGCCAAACAGCTGGTACATGCCACATACCATCAGCATCACCACACCGTCTTCGGCAAGCTTCAACAATATGTCGGCCTTTTGTTGCAAATCGGCTTCGACGGCACTTTGCACAGCATCTTGGGCACCCCCACCTAGAATAATATCGGCGTCTTTGGGTATGTCGTCGCCCACCTCAACCAGCGTGGTGCGCACCTTGATGCCGCGCCATTCCATCCGACGCTGCAGCACCAGCCGGTTACCTGTATCGCCGTAGATGTTCATGAGTACGGGATATAGATGCACCAGATGAATTTCCTGGCTCATACACCATCCTTTGCTAACGTTTTATCTTCTTTTTTCAGCAAGGCGCGCGCGCGTAGCATAGCGGTATAGGTGCAAAAGATAATGGCCTGCGTGCCGGGCTGGCCCAAATGGTCCAAAAACTTTTCGAGGCTGGGAATAACATCCGCAGTCACTACATCGTCATACTTTAAGCGCAACGCCATGTCGGCCGAGCGCGTGCCTCCGGTGGCGATTGGGGCATCCTTGAGTGTCGTAAAGTCGACGTCCCACAGCCACGACACATCGCGCCCGTCGGCGTAGTCGTCGTTGATGGCGATACCAATGACGTCGTAAGAGCCATGCTGTACAACCTCGAGCGAACGGCGGAAACCGGCAGGGTTTTTGACTAGTTGCAAGCGCACCGTTGCACCGTTTTTGAACGTTACGGTTTCGCCACGACCAAATGGCGGCTCAAGCGACTCAATAGCACCAGCAGCAGTAGCGATGTCGCCCTCGGGCAGCTGAGCCACAAAGGCCGCCAATGCTGCCGCAATGTTAAGCGCGTTGTGCGTGCCATCCAATTTGGTCGTCAGCTTATACTCATTGCCCTGCACCGTTATGTCTACCTTCTCCCCTTGGGTGGCGGTAAGACACACATCAGGAGTGGCGGCTTCATAAAATTCCGTCTTTTCAGCATGCAGTTGATCATCGCTGGGGAATAAATGCTGCAACTTTTCCGTGTGGCCAAACCACGTCACGTGGCGCTTGTCTGCGTCTTGAGCCAATGCCGCTACGCGTGGGTCGTTGGCATTTAGCACTACCCAGTCTTGAGCCGCCGCCACCACTTTGCCGATAAGCTTGGCGGTAGTATCGATCTCACCAAAACGGTCCATTTGGTCGCGGGTGACATTTAGCGCAACGACGCCGATGGGTTGGTGTTGCTTAACGAAATGAACGGCATGAGCCTCGTCTTGCTCAAACACCGCGATATCGTACGGCAGTTTGCCCCACACCGACGCCTCGCGGGCAATCGTGGCCATGATGCCCCGCACAAAGTTGCTGCCGGTGGAGTTGCTGAGCACGCGCAAGCCTTGCGACTCTAGCAACGCTTTAATAATTTTCGTGGTGGTCGTTTTGCCATTCGTACCCGTCACGACTATTACGCCACGCGGAATGCGCTGCAGCATAACAGTGAGATAGTGTGGGTAGGTCTTTTCAATCACCAGACCGGGCAGGGCTGAGCCCTTGCGACCTAGCAGGCGCAAGGCCAGCATGATGGCTTTACCGACAAGAGTCATCAGATATGTCATTGTGCTTATTATATGCGATGACGTCTATAAAACACTAGCTGGATGTCGCCGTAGGACTTTTGCTTGAGCAGCTCGTAGCTAGACTCAGGCAATGCAAATTCAGCCGTTGGGGGCAGCGACAGCACAATGACTCCCCCTGGCTTGGCCCGCTCAGCAAGCTTTGTGAGTAATGTCAGCTGCAAATCATCATACGGCGGATCGAGCAGAGCGATGTCAAACACATCATTCGAAAAAGTCAGCCACGCGTTTGCGCTCGCTTTGACAAGTTTTATCTGCGTCGATAGCCCTAAGTCTGAGATATTTTGGGCAATGGTAGTCTGCGCACTGCGGTCGGATTCAATCGCCACCACCGATGCGGCACCCCGGCTGAGCGCCTCATATCCGAGCGCACCGGTGCCGGCAAAGGCGTCGAGCACTTGTAGTCCCTCAATGTCGCCAAGCGCATTAAACAGGCCACCGCGGGCCTTGTCACTCATGGGATGAGTACGGTGGCCGTGTGGCGAGCTAAACTGTCTGCCGCCAAGTGTGCCTGCAATTATTCTCATATATCTAGTTTAGATTAGTTACTGCTTGCAGCCGTGCAATCTCGCGGTGCAGCTCGGGGTATTGTAGCAAGTCTTCGGGCTTGTCCAAGAACGCTTGGGCTGCGTGGCGAGCTTCTGCTATCAGCTTTGTATCTGTTAATTTGGCAATTCTGAGGTCGAGCTGGCCGTGTTGCAGCGTGCCATAAATGGCGCCAGGGCCACGGAGCTCCAGGTCCAGTTCGGCCAGGCGAAAACCGTCGCTGCTGCTTTCGAGGGCCCTAAGGCGCCGGCTGGGTGCCGATGAATCGCCCATCATCAGGTAGCAATAACCTTGGTGCTGCCCACGGCCTACCCGACCGCGTAGCTGGTGGATCTGCGCCAGACCGAAGCGCTCGGCATTTTCAATGAGCATAATGGTGGCGTTCGGCACGTCCACACCCACCTCTATGACTGTCGTGCTAACCAAAATGTCCAGCTTGCCGTCGACGAACTCCTGCATGACGGCATTTTTCTCGTCAGCTTTCATCCTGCCATGCAGCAGCCCAACGCGGCGGTGTTTGAAATCTTTTTTACTCAGCTGCTCATACACTTTTTCGGCAGAGCTCGCATCGAGCGCCGCTGACTCCGAAATGAGCGGACAGACTACGAACATCTGTCGACCGGCATTCAGCTCGGCATCGATTTTCTCGTAAAGTTGTGTGCGCGAATTGGGTGAGACTATTTTGGTAATAATGGGGCTGCGGCCCGCCGGCTTCTCGTCCAGTACCGCGATGTCGAGCTCACCGTACAAAGTCAGAGCCAGCGAACGCGGAATGGGCGTGGCCGTCAGGCTGAGGACGTGTGGCATATGCCCGGCCTTGGCCTGCAGCGTTTTGCGCTGTTCCACGCCGAAACGATGCTGCTCATCGATGATAATGAGCTCCAGGCTATGCATGTCGACCTTTTCCTGGATGAGCGCCTGCGTACCCACCATGAGCCTGATCTTGCCAGCCGTAATGGCTTCGTGGGCCCGTTTTTTTTGGGCAGGTTTCATGCTGCCCACCAGCAGACCCACTGAGTCGCCATAGCCCAGCGGCGTAAGCAATTTTTGCAACGTATCAGCGTGCTGGCGGGCAAGCAGCTCGGTGGGGGCCATGAACGCCACTTGGTGGCCGTGGTGCATCACCATGACAGCCGCCATGGCTGCAACAACGGTTTTACCTGAGCCCACGTCGCCCTCGACCAATCTGTTCATGGGCGTTGCCTTTTGCATATCAAGGTATATCTGCCAGACGACTTTGCGCTGCGCATTGGTGAGAGGAAACGGCACGTGGCCCACAAACTCTTTGGCGATTGCCTCTTCGAATGGCACCGGCGGTGCCTGCTCGCTCAAAATTTCGCGTTTGGTCATCAGCGCCGCCAAACTCAACCGGAACACTTCCTCGAAGCCCAATCGGTGCTCCGCGGCCTGCAGCTGTTCGGGACTGGCCGGAAAGTGAATGGCCTCGACCGCTTCGGCGTGCGAAATGAGTGTGGAATCTTTGACTAACCAGCCGGGCAGCGTCTCGGGCAAGGTACGGATTAGCCCTATCGCCTGCTCAAGCACAAGTCGGATCTGTCGGGATGTCAGCCCCTTGGTTTCCCGGTACACCGGCACGATACGCGCCGTATTTACCGGAAACTCACTCACCAGTTCAACAGATGGGTTCATAATGCTGAAGCGCTGCCGGCTCAGCTCATAATTGCCGGAAATGTAATATTCCTGGTCATGTTTTAGGGCGGCCGCACGATAGGGCTGGTTGAACCATATCAAGCGCACGCTGCCATGCTCGTCGCTGGCCACCGCCTCGGTGATATGCATGCCGCGGCGCACGTAGCGGCCTTGGGCCTGCTTGATGACGGCCTTGATGGTGACCAAGCCGGGCCGCAACTGACTCGTCGGCGTCACCTGCGAGTAATCCTCGTAGCGGCGGGGGAAATAGTCGATAAGCTCGCCGACGGTTTTGATGCCAAGTACGGCATACTTTTTGGCAAGTTCCGGCCCCACTCCCTTCAGGTCCGTGAGCGGACTGTCTAACTTCATGCTTCTATTATAGTCTTAGCCCAGTTCAACCAAGGCGGAATCTTTGTACGCCTTGCCGCGGCGTAATAGCGCACGTCCGTTTTGGAAGTCGCTCGCCTCGAAGTTTTCACGGGTGATTTTTTGCCCATTGACCGTGATGGCATTGCCCTGCAATAGACGCCGTGCTTCGGTGTTTGATGACGCAAGTTCTGACTGCACGAGTGCCTCGATCACAGAGCCTGTTTCGGCCGCTTGGACGGCTGGGATCTCTTGGCGCATCTGTTTTAAGGTGTCGTCAGTAAGCTCCGCCACCGGCTTTGCGCCCGTCAGGACGTCGGTGATATCTTGCGCAATCACCGTCTGCTCTTCGCCGTGCACCAGCATTGTGACGGCTTCAGCCAGCCGGGTCTGCCCATAGCGGGCCTGCGGGCTCTTGCGGTGCTCGGCAACGATGGCGCCAATCTCATCCTTGGACAATTCGGTGTACACTTTCAGGTAATCTTCCACACCTTCGTCGTCGGCGTTTATCCAGAACTGATAAAACTGGGTCGGGCTGGTGAGTGCTGCATCCAGCCACACGGCACCTTCCTCACTTTTGCCGAACTTCTTGCCCGTTGACTTATTGATGACCAGCGGCATGCTGAGCGCCTGCGCTTCTTTGCCCTCCTTTTTACGGATAAGCGGCACGCCAGAAAGCATATTGCCCCACTGGTCGGATCCACCGATCTGCAGCACCACATCTTTATTCTTGAACAAGTACCAAAAGTCATAGCCCTGGATGAGATTGTAGCTGAATTCGGCGTAGCTGATGCCGCCCCCGCTTTCGCCCATGCGCTGCGCGATGTAGTCGCGCTGCACCAGCTCGGTCATGCTGTAGTGCTTGCCTACGTCGCGCAAAAACTCCAGGTAGCCGATATCTTTGAACCAGTCATAATTATCCACCGGTTCAAAATCCATACCCGAGAACAGGCGCTCCACCTGCTTTTTGATAGCTGCGGCGTTAGCTTGGATTTCTTCGCGGGACTTCAGTGGGCGCTCTTCGTCCTTGCCACCCGGATCGCCGATGAGGCTGGTGGCACCGCCCACCAGCAGTACGGCCTTCCAGCCGTGTTTGCGCAGCCGGCGCGCCAGCATGAAAACCGCCAGATTGCCAATGGTAAGGCTGGCCGCCGAGTTGCAGTCGACGCCAAGGTAAAATGCCTGCGGCGTGTCGAGCCACTTTACATCGTCAAACGTCTTGTCTTTAATCTGTCCACGCCAGGTAAGTTCTTCTGATAGCGTCATGTCGTTCCTACTTATATATACGTCAGTGCCAGTATAGCGTACCGACAGCGACTTATAAACATGCTGAGGAAATGCTTAGAAACATGAGGATTTTATTGGCTGCGGTTTGGTATAATACGAACTTAGACATGTATTTTGAGGGAGCAGATAAACACGCATGAGTGATTCCAGAAACATTCGGGGTGGCAGGAAGCGGCGCCCATCTAATAGTTACATCACCAAAAGCGGCAACAAGCTGCGACTCAACCGCAATTTTGCCCAACGCATGAAGGCCAACCGTGCTGCCCGCAAGGAGCAGAAGGCACTATATCTCAGCACACTTCCGAAGAACCGCTGGAAGCGCCTACTTTACCGCATGCACCCCAAACGCGTTGCCCGCTACTGGTTTAGCCGCGAAGGTGGCATTATGACCCTCAAAATTGCCGGCATCGGCATTGTGGTTGTATTTTTCCTGCTCCTCGGCGCCTTTGCCTATTTTCGTAAAGATTTACCGCAATTAAAGGATCTGTCCGGTGATACGTTTGGCGGCAGCATTACGTACTACGACCGGACGGGCAAAACCGTCTTGTGGCAAGACTACGATGCCGTCAAGCGCATCCCCGTACCTAAAGACGATATGTCCAAGTATATGAAACAGGCAACCGTGGCCATTGAGGATAAGAACTTTTACCACGAGGGTGCCTTCAGTGTGAGCGGCATCATGCGGGCTGGCCTACACGATGTATTCGGAGGCGGCAGCGGCGTCCAGGGCGGATCTACCATTACACAGCAGCTCGTAAAGTTGAATGAAAACTGGACCGACAACCGTACTATTACCCGCAAAGTTAAAGAGCTCATCATAGCCGTGGAGCTAGAACGCGAATACTCCAAGGATGACATCTTGGCCGGCTACCTGAACATTGCCCCGTACGGCGGTGTGGAGTATGGCTGCGAATCCGCTGCACGAGATTATTTCCATACCAGTTGTAAGGATCTATCACTTGCACAAGCAGCCATGTTGGCATCCATCCCGCAAGCACCAACCGCCTATTCACCATACAGCAGCCCCACGTACAATAAGTCTGTATCGGGTGACTATTTCAATAGGGACGCCTTGATAGCGCGGCAGCACACGGTACTCAATAACATGGTACAACAAGGGTACATTTCCCAGGCCCAAGCGGACGCAGCCAAAAAGGTTAACATTCTTGCCCAAATTCATCAGTTGACGCCCAAATACCAGGGTATCAAGGCGCCGTACTTTGTGTTGGCCGCTAAGCAAGAGCTTGAGCAAAAATATGGCGCCAGCACCGTACAGCGTGGCGGCTGGAAAGTGATTACCACCCTTGACCTTAACCAACAAAATGAGGCTGAGCAGCTAGTGCAGCAGAATTTGCCAGCCGTACAAGCAGCTGGCGGTGACGAGGAAGCAACGGTTGTCGAAGACGTCAAGACGGGGCAGATTACTTCGCTGGTAGGAGGAGTTGACTTTAGCAACCCCGACCACGGCCAAGTAAACTACGCCGCGGGGGCACTGGTGGAGCCAGGCTCCAGCTTCAAACCTTACGACTACGCTGCGTTTATCAACAACAACACGAACGTCGGTGCTGGCTCGGTGTTGTACGACTCACCTGACCCACTGCCTGGATATCCGTGTACAAACCATTCGCGCCCCGAAAGCGGTGGCAACTGTCTATTTGACGACAACCGTACGTTTCCTGGGCCAGAACCCATACGCTATGCACTGGGCGGCTCTCGTAACGTGCCGGCAGTGAAGGCCATGCTTTCAGCAGTTCCCAACGATAAAAGTTCCGGACGCACAGATTCCGTCAATAAGGTTATCAGTACCGCCACCGCCATGATGGACAACCCGTACGTAAAGGGCAACACGTACAACTGTTATGCTAACGACAGTCTCACTCAGACCACGCAATGTTACGGCTCCTCGGCCATCGGTTCTGGCGAACTCCAGCTGGATAACCACACCAACGGGCTGGCGACATTTGCCCGGCTCGGAGATGCCATTCCCAAAACGTACATTCTAAAAATCACCGATGCGGGCGGCAAAGTCATCGACCAGTTCAAGCAACCCAAAGGCAAACAGGTCATTGACCCTCAAACAGCCTATATCGTCAACAATATGCTCTCCGACCCGAACGCTTCGTACTTTAATTACAGTGCAAAATTCCAACACTGGAACGGCTGGGACTTTGCCCTTAAAACTGGTACGTCCGAGAACAACCGCGACTTTTTGATGGTAGGCTACAGTACCCAGTATGCGATGTCGTCATGGATCGGCTATCATACACGCGAAAAGTCTATGGTGGGAAGTTCCGACGCCCTCACCTACCCCCTCGCGCACGGTCTCATGACATATCTGCACAAAAATATGAAGCCGGTCAACTGGAAAGAGCCCAAAGGTATTCAGCATCTGCCTGTGTATGTGATGCGCAGCGGCTATGGTGATATGTTTGGTGCCATCTTCCCAAGCCCCAGTACTGACCTCTTTCCGTCATGGTACAAACCGCCTAAGAGCGGCGGCGGTACCCAGGTCATCGACAAAGTGTCTAACAAACTTGCGACTAGCTGCACACCTGCAGACGCCCAAGAGACGGTCGGCAACGCAAACGCCAACGCCTTCTCGGTCGACATATTCCATGGCGGCGGACCAAGCGGCAGCACAACCGTCACCGGCAACGATGATGTACACCACTGCGATGACGCCTTGCCTACGATCACGCTTACCGCCCCAAGCGTGTGTGATGGCAATAGTGGCGGCTGCGACATCACTGTTACGGCCAGCCAAGGCACTCACCCGCTATATGGAGGCAGCTACACGGCAGCTCCCGCAGGCACGATTGATGTATCGATTAACGGAAACTCGGTACACACATTTTCCATGAGCGGTGGTAACCCCTATTCGGGGACGTTCCATTACAATCCGACGTCATCAGGAAGTATGAAAGTTGTCGCTACGGTGACCGACAGCGTTTTGTATCAGAATAGTGACGGCAAAACGGTAAATTTTACGCAGGGGGGCGGGGGGACAACTCAGTCAATAACAATTACCAACCCGTCAAACGGAAGCGTCATCACTGGCCATAGCCTCAACGTGCAATGGACCGGTGGCTCGGGAAACTATACAGCCAGTGTGAGCGGAACAAGTGGAGGCTTTACGGGAACCTGTACGTCAGGATCTAATAGCTGCACCATAGACTTGAGCGGAGCACCAAGCGGAGCGTATACCGTAACCGTTAGTGACGACTCAGGTGATAGTTCACCGACTGTAAACTTTACCAAGTCTTAAATTTAGTCTTTTTCGAGGAATTGATTGAGTGCGCTCCGCACATCCGGTACGCCGGTAAGGCCTGGCAACTTTTTGCCTGATTTCTGCACAGGGCCAATGGCCGTGTCAAAGCCGAGTTTTGTGGCTTCGGCAAGACGTTTTTCGGCGAATGGCACATGACGAACTTCACCCGAAAGCCCCACCTCTCCAAACACGACAGCGTTCGCCTTTAGCTGCATGCCTTTGGCGGCAGAACCAATGGCCATGCACACAGCCAAATCGGCAGCCGGCTCGCGGATCTGCATACCGCCCACAATATTTACATAAATATCCATATCGCTCAGTGAGAGTTTCGTACGGCGCTCCAACATCGCCACCAGCAGATTCAGCCGGTTGAGATCAATGCCGCTTGCGGCGCGTTTGGGATAACCGTAGCTAGTCTTATTGACCAGCGCTTGCACTTCTACGAGCAACGGTCGTGTGCCCTCAAGCGTGGCCAGCACCACCGAGCCATCACTAACTTGGCGTTCTGCCAAAAGTGCAGCGGATGGATTGTCGACAGGCTTCAGGCCCTCATCAACCATTTCAAGAATGGCGGCCTCGCTAGTTGACCCAAAGCGGTTTTTGACGGCCCTGAGCACCTTGAAGCCGCCGTAGCGGTCACCTTCCAGCTGCAACACCACATCAACTACGTGCTCCAGCACCTTTGGGCCCGCAATCATGCCTTCTTTGGTCACATGACCAACCAAAATCACTGCCGTGTTGGTTTGCTTTGCAGCGGCGGTGAGCAACTGTGTGCTATTTGTAATTTGCGAGACAGTACCCGCAGCCGACGCAATGCCTTCCACCCCAACTGTCTGGATGGAATCCACCACAACAAGCTTGTACTTGCCTGTTGCAATAGTAGACGCGATATCGTCCGCCGAAGTACTAGTGGCTAGCTGCAACTCGGCTCGTTGGGCGCCAAGCCGATTGGCACGCATGCCGATCTGATGTGCCGACTCCTCACCACTTATGTATAAGACAGGCGCTTTCGCTGCCGCCGCGTATGCAAGCTGCAACAGCAATGTACTTTTGCCAATGCCAGGTTGTCCGGCAATAAGATTCACGCTGCCGGCCACAATACCGCCACCAAACACTTCATCGACGTCTTTCATACCGCTGACGAGCCGCGGCAAGTCATGCCCCACGACAGCCTTAACGCTTTGCGCGGTCAGCTCGCGGCCACTTGCGGCTGCCCGGCCAGGACTTGCACCAGTTACGTCCACCGTTTCTTCCAATGTATTCCACTCGCCGCACTGCGGGCAGCGTCCCGCCCAGGAGCTGCTCACGGCTCCACAGTTATTGCATACATATCGAATTGCTGGCTTTTTTGCCATAACACTCCCCTATTCCTAACTACTATATCATCTATTGTGTCGACGCCGAGGGCGCATTGTCACCCTGCAAATCTTGACTGAGTTGTTGCTCTTCAAGTACCAGTGCGTTGTGCTCATCGACAATCTGATTGTATTGCGTGATAAGATTATGCACTTCAGTTACTACTTGTCGATATTCAGATACTTGTTGGTTGTAGCTGTCCACCCCAGCGTTGTATGCCTGATAGTTACCTGCCGCCTTCTCCTGCTGCAACTGCGTCTGTCTGCTCTGCAAATCGGCATACCTGGCCTGAATGTCTGCTTTTTTGGCGTCTATTTCGACCTTGAGTGACTTTAGCTGCTCATTATAGGTCTGTAGTTTTTGTTGCCGGCTGGTAAATGCCTGCTGATAATGAGCCGCATAGGTAGCGACAGCTTGTCTATTGGTAAAATATTGCTTGTAGTAGGCCTCAAGAGGCGCCGGCAGTTGGGCAATTTCTGTCCCAAACACCGAGTGCATTTCATTGACCAGCTGGTCAGGTTCGCTTTTCTGATACTCGTCCATGGTCGTTTTGATTCGCTGGTCGGTCAGATCGTGATGATAATAGTTGAGCAACATGGCATCAACGCGGTTACGCTCGCTAGCGCTCAGCCGTGCGTAGGCAGCATGTAACATTTCATGAGCAGCAGTCACTTCCTCGACTCCACTCAAGCGCGGATCGCTTACTCCCAGCAAAAATATGCCGTTCTCACCACTATGGTAACAACCCAGTACAATGGTCTTTTCGTTGCCCGCAGGACAATCTTGGGCAAACGCGGATCTGTCCTGAATGACCGGCCAATTGATGTAGAACAAATGGCGCGCATAGGGCGTCATGGCATCATCGGTGACCAGCGCTGCCACTCGGGTGTCGGGCTTGAAAGACCTGAGACGCAGCCAGTCATGCACCGGCTGTCGCTCTACGTACAGAGCGAGACCGGCCGCAACTACTACGGCTAGCACCAAAAGTGAAAAATGGTGGCGCTTACGCGAAACGTTTTTTTTACTACTCGGCCGCAGTTGCATAGGCCAGGTTGCCACCTTGGGTACTCACGCGGATGATGTCGCCGCGGGTGTATTTATCGTCAAGCAGGTCAAGGGCAACTTGGTCTTCGATAGTGTCTTGGATGAGGCGCCTAAGTGGACGGACACCGTTCTTGGCGTCATAGCCATGTTCAAGCAGATATTGCTTGGCAGCCGGGGTAAGGTCGACACTGATACCACGCTTGGTCAAGCGCTGCTTCAGCTCACCTATTTGTAGGTCGATGATTTTAAAAATGTCCTTTTTGGTGAGGGCACGGAAAACGATGACTTTGTCGATACGGTTCAAAAGTTCCGGGCGCATCGCTTTTTTCAACTCGTCCTGTACCTTTTCGCGGTTGGCTTCATGCAATTCATCGAGGTCTTTCTCCTCATTAGAGTTGGTGGCGTGGAAGCCAAAGTTGGCTTCTTTTTGCAATTTTTCAGCACCAATGTTGCTCGTCATGATGACGATGGTATTGGTAAAGTCAATCTTGTGACCTTTGGCGTCGGTAATATAGCCGTCCTCAAGTAGCTGCAAAAGCATGTTAAAGACGTCTGGGTGGGCCTTTTCAATCTCGTCGAATAGCACCAGGCTGTAGGGTTGGCGGCGGATTTTGTCAGTCAGCTGGCCACCGTCATCATAGCCGACGTAGCCGGCTGGAGCGCCTACCAGGCGCGACACATTGTGGTGCTCACCAAACTCACTCATGTCAATTTTCACCATTGCATCCTCAGAGCCAAAGAATTCTCGTGCCAGCACTCTAGCCAGCTCGGTCTTGCCCACGCCAGTGGGGCCAAGGAAAATGAATGACCCAATGGGGCGCTTTTCGCTACCGATGCCACTACGGTTGCGGCGGATTGCGCGCGATACCGCTTCGACTGCCTCTTTTTGGCCTATGACATACTTGCCCAGGGTTTTCTCGAGGTTAAGTAGATATTTGGCTTCGCTGCGAATGACTTTCTTAACAGGAATGCCCGTCATGCGGGCAACTACTTCCGCCACATCTTCGCTGGTTACTTTGAGGCGTTCAACTTGCTTACTGTCGGTTTGCGCCTGAGACAACTCGGCGTTGATCTGCGATGCACGTTGCTTGTAGTGAGCGGCCTTTTCGTAATCTTCAGCATCCACCGCTTCTTCTATACGGGTGTTGGTAAGTTTGAGCTCCTTCTGCAAGCGACGCACCTCGGGCGAGGTACGACCCTTGTCGATGCGCAGGTGCGCGGCGGTTTCGTCAATAAGGTCGATAGCCTTGTCGGGCATGAAGCGGTCATTGACATAGCGCTTAGCGAACATCACGGTGTCTTCCAGCACTTCATCGCTAATTTTTACGCCGTGAAATTCTTCGTAGTGCTTGCGCAGGCCTTTCAAAATAGCCACTGTCTCTGCCGGTGTGGTCTCTGGCACCTGCACGGGCTGGAAGCGGCGCTCCAACGCCGCGTCCTTTTCAATGTGCTTGGTATATTCGGCAGTAGTGGTGGCACCAATGACTTGGATTTTGCCTCGGGCCAATGCGGGCTTCAGAATGTTGCCAGCGTCCATGGCTCCCTCGGCAGCCCCGGCACCAACTATCAGGTGCAGCTCATCAATAAATACGATGGTTTTACTATCTTTCTCGAGCTCACTCATCACCTTTTTCAACCGCTCTTCAAACTCACCTCTGTACTTAGTGCCCGCGATCATCCCGGCCAAATCAAGTAACACGATACGTTTATCAAGCAGACTGTCTGGCACGTCTTCCGATATGATACGCTGCGCCAATCCTTCGACAATGGCCGTCTTGCCCACGCCAGGCTCACCGATGAGCACCGGGTTGTTCTTGGTGCGACGATTCAAAATAGTGACGACGCGGCGGATCTGATTCTCGCGGCCTACCACCGGGTCCAGCTTGCCTTCACGAGCCTGTTGTGTCAGGTCGGTACTAAAGTAATCCAGCGCGGTCTTGCGGCCCTTCTTGCCGCGCCGAATAGTTTCGGCAGGGCCACCTGTCTCATCTTCTTCATATTGCTGACGGTTTAAGAATTGCTCAACTTCGTTCGTGAGGGCATCAACGTCTACGTTCATGTCGCGCAGCAGTATGGTGGCACGAGCGTTCTTTTGGCTCAAAATACTGTATAGGATGTGCTCGGTGCCGCAGAACTCCTGGCCATAATCTTGGGCAACATCATACGCCATACGTAGTGTCAGTTTGGCGGTTTCGCTGAGTCCTTTAGCGCCCATATTAATAACGAGGGTTTTTGGTGTCAGGTTGAGTGCCATGCGGGCACGGTCAAGCGTTATACCTACGCCCTCTAAGATCTTAGAACCCATGGAAGAATCTTGTGCCAGTACACCCAGTAGCAGATGCTCCGTGCCTACGTACGCGCTGCCAAAGCTACGCGCGATGGCGTCAGCATGCTTCAAACTCTGCAAAGCATTGTTAGTCAAATGGCTCAAAAATTCTTGGAAATCTGGACTATCATTTGGCATCATACTGCTATTATTATCTACCTTTCTTGGAGCTCGCTGTAAAAATTTTGGCGAGCTGCTGCTATGTTTTTACCCTGGTCGCTGCTCTTGCGGTCTTAGACTGTACGCGGCACTTTCTACGTGCCAATATATCTATAATAGCAATTAGCACTCACGAGTCAAGAGTGCTAATTATGGTGTCCTGGGGTGCGTCTGGAGTGGTCTAGTGTGGCGATAGCTGCGAGGATTAGAGCGAGGTGCAGCTGTCGCTACAGCGAGCTGAACCGGAGCAGATAGCGATGCGATAGGCTGCTACAGGAGTACCTAGTGATAGCATGGCGTAGTGCTCTGACTCGTGAAGTCAAGAGTGCTAATATATCATCTCTGCCTGCGGATGGCGGGGCATAGTTTGACAGCAAGTGGACCCAGAAACGGCGGGATTGCCCGCGGTTTTTTGCACTCTTGCGTCCTTTGTGCCGCACTAGCACGCGCTACGGGCACCATTGCACTAGTGAACAACCATCCTTCGTAGCCGCCTAACACCATGTTTTGTGAGCAGCTCCCGTCAGGAAACTCTAGTTGCATACCAATTACTGAGCCATTAAATACATCGGATCCGCCACTCTGAGTAAACCATCCCCTTTCCTTGGCTTGTTGAACTTCATGCGGGGCATGACCATTTAAGCGAGGACAACCCGTACAAAAATCAAACACTGCGTCTTCATTGATATCGCCAAGACTCTCGGTGATACGAAGAGCTTCAGTTGTAACCTGGGCCTCAAATGCGTTGTGGTCAATGTGACTCATTATGTATACACACTCCTTTACCCCCATATTCCGCTATAGGGAGCGCTATTGCAAGCACTGGCGTGACATACGCCATCAGAAAACTGGGCCTACTCGCCGTGTTCTTCGATGGCCTCAAGTAGGCTATTCTCGAGATCGCTCTTCTTCTTCAGCTTGGGCTGCTTGGGCAATTCTTTGGTTTCAACAGTTGCCTCACTGGTCGCACCCGCTTCACGCTCAGCTTCGATGTCCAGCTCGTAGCCGCTCAGCTTGCTAGCCAGGCGCACGTTCTGACCACTCTTGCCGATAGCGATGCTCAGCTGGTCTTCCGGCACGATGACCGTAGCCTTTTTATTCTTTTCGTCCAACTTCACTTGTGTGACCTTGGTTGGGCTCAGCGCTTCGGCAATGTATTCGGAAGGATTTTCCTTCCAGACGATGATGTCGATCTTTTCCTGCTCGCCGATTTCGCTCATGACAGCGTTCACGCGCGTACCGTGGCCGCCAACGAAGGTACCGACGGGGTCTACACCGGGCACATTGCTAGCTACGGCGATTTTGCTGCGCACACCAGCTTCGCGGGCGATGCCCTTGATCTCAACGGCGCCGCTCTCCATTTCAGGTACCTCACCTCTAAACAACCATTCAATAAATTCACGATTGCCGCGGCTTACCACTAGTTGCGGGCCACGTGGGCCGCGCTCAACGTCCTTTAGAAATACCTTCAAGCGCTGGCCTGGGTAGTAACGCTCGTCCTGGATCTGCTCGCTGCGCGGCAAAATACCTTGTGCTTTACCAAGCTCGACACGCACGATGTTGCCCTCTACGCGGGATACAACGGCGTTGATGACCGTGCCAATCTTGTCTTCATATTCGGCCAACACAATTTCGCGCTCTGCCTCACGCAGGCGCTGCAAAATCACTTGCTTGGCAGTCTGGGCGGCAACGCGGCCAAAGCTGCTGACCTTTTCGTGCACTTCAATCATGTCACCAACTTTGGCGTTCTTTTGCATGACCTGAGCATCCTTCAGGCTAATTTCATAGGCCGGGTGCTCGGTTTCGCCCTCAACCACTTCCTTAGTAACGTAGGCGTCTACGTCGCCGGTATTCAGGTTCATGTTGACGCGCACTTCTTGCTCGCGGTCGCCGTAGTCTTTGCGGTAGGCGGCAGCCAAAGCTTGCTCGACCACTTCCTGGACGGTTTCCTCTGGTAAATTCTTTTCCTCGGCTATCGCTTTAATCGCAAGAGCCAGCTGTTTAAAATCGAAGTCCATCTTTATATCCTTTCATTTAGGTCTCTGGTACGAAAAAATCCGACCAAATTGGCCGGACGATTCCTCCATGATTATACGCGTAAAGCTGTAAAAAAGTCAATTTTCCGCAAAAATCACCGTGCTACACTTAAACAATGAGCAAATCCGTCAAACGCCTTTACGAACAATTTCAGCCAGAACACTATGACCTTCAACTCAAGCTCGACCCCGATGCGATGACTTTTGGGGGCAGTGTTATTATCCATGGCAAAAAAGTCGGGCGCCCCAGCCAACGCATTACGCTTCACCAAAAAGGATTGACCGTCACGAGCACGACAATTCGTCGGACCGACAAAAAAGGCGACACTATGTTTGCCGTGGAGCGCATCAATGCACACGACGGGTACGACGAAGTACGTCTTCATTCCTCAGAAATGCTATATCCCGGCGATTATCACGTAATGGTAGAATTTTCTGGCAAGCTTACTTCGGGTATGACGGGCATCTACCCTTGCTTTTACACCCATGAAGGGGCCGAAAAGAAACTGATAGCAACCCAGTTCGAAAGTCATCACGCCCGCGAAGCATTTCCGTGCATCGATGAACCCGAAGCAAAAGCGACTTTCTCGCTTGTAGTCGAGGCGCCCGACGCCGGCATTATTTTGAGCAATACTCCAGCCGTGCGACACGAGACCGATGACGGCAGTCACCGCCAAAGAACAGAATTTGCCGAGACCCCACGCATGAGCACATACCTGCTGGCCTTTGTGTACGGGGAGCTGCAGAGCAAAAGTGCCAAGACACAACGTGGCACCGAGGTATCTGTTTGGTCGACCGTGGCCCAGCCGTTAGAAGCACTCGACTTTGCGGTGGATATCGCCAAGCGCTCCATCGAGTTTTTTGAAGATTATTTCAATGTGCCCTACCCCCTCCCAAAGTCCGACCACGTAGCGCTCCCTGATTTTTCCTCTGGAGCGATGGAAAACTGGGGGCTCATAACCTACCGCGAGCGCGTGCTGCTCGCCTACCCCGGCGAATCATCGCAAAGCGTCCGCGAGCAGATTGCGCTTGTCATCGCCCACGAGACCTCCCACCAGTGGTTCGGCAATTTGGTAACCATGAAGTGGTGGGACGATTTGTGGCTCAACGAAAGTTTCGCCGACATGATGGAATACCAGGCCGTCGACACCATGTTCCCCGACTGGCACGTCTGGGACACGTTCGTCAACCACGATGGACTATCGGCGCTGCGCCGCGACTCTATCTATGGCGTACAGGCTGTCAAGACAGCCGTGCACCATCCCGACGAAATCAACACCCTGTTTGACCCGTCAATTGTCTACGCCAAAGGTGGCCGGCTGCTAACCATGCTCAAGAACTACATCGGCGAGGAAGCGTTCCGCCAAGGCCTTAGCGCCTATTTCACGAAGCATACCTATGGCAATACTGAAGGCACCGATTTGTGGGCGGCACTGTCCGAAGCTAGCGGGCATGACATCGGGGCATTCATGAACCCGTGGCTGCAGCAATCCGGCTTTCCGGTAGTGTCTGTGCACCAAGAAGCTGACTCGGTCCGGCTCAGCCAGGAACATTTTCTGGACGATAGAGCCAAGATAGATTCTACTCGTCGCTGGCCTGTGCCGCTATTTAGCAGCAGTGACTCGTTACCGACCCTACTCGAAGAGTCCAGCCTGACCTGCCAGCTACCAGACAATACGTTCGTCTACATCAACCGCGGGGCACTGGGGCACTATATCGTCAACTACGACACCGCCGAGCATCGCGCTGCACTGCTGGGGCTGATACAAGCTGGCGAACTGGCAAACGTCGAACGGCTGATGCTGCTCAACGACGCCAGCATGCTGGCGCGTGCCAACTACCAGCACTACGGCGATGTGCTGCGCCTGCTGGAAGCCTATGAAAGCGAAACCAGCGAGCCGGTCTGGGATATGATGGCGCTCATTGTTGGCGAAACGAAGCGCTTCATAGACCTTGACGAAAAGATTGAAGACGCCATCAAGCGACTCGTGCGCAAACTTATCACCCATGAGTACGAGCGACTAGGCTGGGAGGAAAAGCCGGACGAGCCGGCCAGTGACCAAAAGCTGCGCGCCACTATCATCGCCCTCGGCGCGTACGGCGAGCACTCGGCTATCATTAAAAAAGCCATCGAGTTGTTTGAATCGTACAAAAAAGATCAAGCCGCCATCCCGGCTGAGCTGCGCAGCATTGTCTTTGGCGTGTCCGTCAAAGAGGGCACTGCGGGCGCGTTTGACTATCTCGTGAAGTTGCATGACAGCACCAGCAACAGCGACCTGAAAGGCGACGTCTCCGCAGCGCTCACCATCACACGCTCTGCCGACGAAGCCCAGCAGCTGCTTGGCCGGCTGAAGGATGCGAAGCTCATCAAGCCGCAGGACATGGACCGCTGGCTGGTATATCTGCTACGCAACCGCTATGTACGCGACGTTGCCTGGAGCTGGATGACGGACAACTGGAGCTGGATAGAAGAAACGTTCAAAAACGATAAGTCGTATGACTACTTTCCGCGTTATGCCGCCAGCATGTGTAACACGAAAGAGTGGGCCGACAAGTACAAAGCGTTCTTTGAGCCCAAGCTTGGCCAAGTGGTGCTGAAGCGTAACATCGAAGTCGGTCTGGAAGAAATCACCAACCGTGTCACTTGGCTGGAGCGCGACCTGCCCTCCGTGCAGCAATTCTTCAAAGCTAGTAAATAGTGTCGATAAAATCGGTCACTGCAAAGTCGCCGCCGACCTCGATGGCGGCCAGCGAGGCATCGCCGCCCCAGTGGTGCTGAGCACACCACATCTCAGCGGCGAAGCGCATCTGGCGTTGTTTTGCCACCGTAATATAATCCAGGCCGCCGCCCTGGCGCGACGATACCCGGTATTTTACCTCCACAAAGTAAACGCAGGCACCCTTCTTGGCTACTATATCTATCTCGCACTGGGGTGTCTTCCAGTTACGTTCCACGATTTTGTAACCCTGTTTTTGCAGATAGTCTGCGGCCGCGGCTTCGGCCTGCCGCCCAGTGTCAGTCGTACTCATGGGCGAGCCCCTAAAAGCGTCTGGATGGGTTTGAAACTTTTGCGGTGGATGTCGCTGACTCCATGTGTTTTGAGCATCCGCAGATGCAAGCCCGTGCCATAGCCGACATGCTTGTCAAACCCATAGGCCGGATATTGCCGGGCGATGTCTCTCATAAAATTATCACGCGCTACTTTGGCAATGATACTCGCGGCGCTGACGGCAGGCACGCTGTCGTCAGCTTTTATAACGGCCCGGCAGCGCGGATCATCAGCAAAGAAATTAAGGTTGCCATCAATGATAATTTCGTCGTACAAGCACGTTAGTTGCTCGAGCGCGCGTTGCATAGCCAAGCGTACGCTAGCGGTCAGGCCTAGGGCATCAATTTCATCTGGCTGCACCCAGCCAAGCCCATAGCCGGCGGCCATAAGCTGTATCTCGGTGTCCAGGGATTCGCGCCGCAATCGGCTCAGTTTTTTGGAATCTTTGAGTCCCGTGATAGGCTCGCCAAGCACCACCGCTCCCGCCACCAGCGGACCCGCCCAACAGCCTCGTCCCACTTCATCGATACCTACGGTAACCATAGTGTTATTGTAGAGCATTGACATATTTGTTTTTCGTTTTATTATTACCACTATAGTTTCGGAACACTCTGAGACTTGCGACAGAATGGAGAAAAAGTGCCTCTTTGGCTTCAGTGGCTCTTATGTGGCCTGGCCATCTACTTTTGGTGCGGCCTCGTGGCCGTGCTGGTGTACTGGAGTCTTGACCGAGAAATCGGCCGTCCCCACTCCTGGAAAAGGAATTTCATGTTATGTGCGGCCGGACTCGTAAGCTTGGTATGCGCAGGTGGCGCAGCGATCAAGGCAATCGGCACAAAATGAAGTGCTACGGGGACGAGGCAACGATGACCTTGATGAGCATAGACTCATAAAGCACTCCGACATATCGGACGCAGCTTTTCCCCATGCGCGGTAAAATTTTGCGTAGGATACGCCTCATATCCCAACCACTCCACCATCCTCGACTCTGTCGCCTAAACTGAACATTCATCAAAAGCAAACGCTCCGGTTTTGGCCGGAGCGTTTTTGCTGGTCGATATTCAATTTATTCTGTTGGCTGGTCGTGCTTGGCAAGAGCTTCGGCCACCTTAGCCTCATTCTTGGCCTCTGCCTCGGCTTTTTTGGCGGCTTCTTCTTCGGCAGCCTTGGCTTGCTCTTCCTTCAGCTTTTCTTCTTCGGCTTCGGCAGCAGTGTCACGAACGGTATTAACGGCCTCACGGTCAAACTCCACACCGGTCAGACGGGCCGATTTACCGGTCAGGTTGCGCATGTAAGTCAGGTAGTTGCGGCGGACCTTGCTCCGCTTGGTAACTTCTACCTTCAGTACAAGCGGGCTGTGGAGCAAAAAGCTCTTTTCTACGCCCACACCGCTGGCAATGCGGCGAACCGTAATGCGGCTGGTGTGGCTACCCTTGTTGTCGGTACGGATGACCAGGCCCTGGAAAATCTGCACGCGTTCTTTGTTACCCTCACGGATCTTTTGGTGCACGCGCACAGTGTCGCCGCTTTTTACGTCAACGACATCTGCCTTTTTATAATTCGCTTCAATCTTTTGGATCACACTTTGCATATCTAGTGGAGTTTACACTATTTCCCGCCTTTACGCAATAGCTTCCATATCTGTTTGGAGGCCAATGCTTCCCTGGTGTGCAGCCGCACGTCTATGCTCACGTATAAGTTTTTTACGTTCTCTTTCGGTCAAACCGCCCCAGATGCCAAATTTTTCATCGTTAGCAATGGCGGCCCGCAAGCAATCGGCTCGTACTACGCAGTACTCACAAATTCTCCGGGCGGCCTGTGCTTGATCCTTTCTACCCTTCTCGGGAAAAAATGTATCGGGGTCAGGGACTCTTCCAGGTGCACAAGCGGCCCTTTCCTGCCATGGAGCTGATCCAGGATCGTCAGGTACTACTGCTAGCGGCGACGGGGTTTCAATACGGTTTGGATATGCAGCTGCAGCCTCACTCATGGTTTCGTTATATAACTCCTTGCGTGAACAGTCAAATTTTTGCTAGCCAACTACGCGGTAAATTTCATCGAGTGTTGTTTCGCCGGCAATGACTTTCAGGATGCCATCGTGAAGCATGGTGCGCATGCCACTTTGTACGGCGGCTTCTTCTATCTGCTGGGCGGTAAGCGCCTTCCTCGCACCTTCTAAGAGCTCTCGAACCTGACCGGTGAGCGTAAACTGCTCGCGGATGGCTAGCTGCCCACGGTAGCCGTACGGGTTGTCCTCGGAATGACCGGGTTTGTAGAGCTGGAGTCCATCAAGGTTTGGCCGCTCAATGCCTTGAGGTAATGTATCGATGACTTGCTGCAGCATCTGTAACGTCTTGTCATCGGGCTGATACGCCTGCTTGGTAGAATCATCCAAACGGCGCACTAGCCGCTGGGCCATGATGAGCCGCACGGCCGAAATAAACAGCGGGTTTTGCTGGATGACATCGGCAAGACGCGCAATAGCCGCCCCCGCCGTCGAAGCATGGAAGGTACTCAGCACCAAATGCCCTGTGAGGGCCGCCTGGAGGGCCGTCTTAGCCGTGTCCATGTCACGAATCTCGCCCACCATGACGATGTCGGGGTCAAGCCGCAGCACGGCGCGCAGCTTGTTTGCAAAGCTGTCGTCGTTACCGCCCTCGCTGGTCTTGACCGATATCTGTGTAACGCCGGGGAATTGGTATTCCACAGGGTCTTCAATGGTGATGATTTTGCGTTCTTCGCTATTGAGCGAATTGAGCATGGAGTACAGCGTGGTGGTCTTGCCCGAACCGGTCGGGCCGACCGCCAGCACCAGGCCGCTGGGCTTAGAAATAATGTCGTCTACGACTTTTCGCTCTGACTCCGACAAACCAAGTCGGTCCAAGGTATACATTTCGGGGTCCATATTGAACAAGCGCATTACCATATCCATGCCGTTGATGGTTGGCACCGTCTCGAGCCGTACATTCACGTCCACTGCCGTTCCATCGGCCATGGTGACCTTTTGCGAAATGTGACCCTGTTGTGCTTCATCGGCGGCTGTCGAGATGTTGCCGGCGCTCGCCACGGCGGCCCGAAGCACACGATATTTTTCAACGCTCAGTTTGGCTATGGCATGCAGCACACCATCAATACGAAAACGAACTCGCACATAGTCCTTCTGCGTCTCGACGTGGATATCTGAGGCACCCAGGCGATGGGCCTGTTGTACCAAGTATGCCAACATATCATCCGCTTTCACCTGCTCCAGCACGGCAGAGACACGCTGCTGCAAATCTTGCGTTCCAGCACTTTTGAGCTCGATATTTTCATACACTACCTCTTTGGGCGGGTTATAGAGCCGCATGTATTCGCGATAACCTGTGTCCGAAATAAGCGCAAAGTTCAGACGCTGGTCCAAAAAGCGCTGCTGTAGCTGCTGCATAGTCTGCTGCGATGTGTTGGTGGTGATGCCGAACAAGATATGGTTTTCATCCACCTGAATGGGCGTGACGCGCATTTGCGTTAGCTCCAGCACGGTGAGAAGCTGTGGAAACAATCGTTTGTCGCGAAGCTGTGACGTATCAACATAATCAAAGCCAAGCAAACGCGCACGGCGCTGCGTAGCCAGCTCTTCGTCACTGCGAGCATCCTGACTCATGTGTTTAGTATAGCATTAGCGGTATGCGTTGGCGCACAGTCACGATATAGTGAAATAATGCGTTCACTCATGCTCATCGCTCATAATATTCGCAGCACCCACAACGTGGGTTCGCTATTACGAACGGCCGACGGGCTCGGTGTGCAAAAGGTTTATCTGACTGGCTACACGCCATACCCACAGAGCAATAGCGATGGCCGCTTGCCGCACGTGGCGCAAAAATTACACCGGCAAATCCACAAAACGGCGCTGGGCGCCGAAGAAACAGTACCCTGGGAACATAGCGCTGATGCTCAGGCAATCCTTGCCCAGCTAAAACGTGACGGCTACACCGTAGCCGCCATAGAGCAACGCACGCACGCAATACCACTTCCCGAATACGCAGCACCCGACAAAGTAGCCCTTGTCGTGGGCCGAGAGGTCGAAGGTATCGAACCGGAAGTACTAGAGCTGTGCGACATCGTACTCGAGATACCGATGTTTGGCAAAAAAGAGTCCTTCAACGTCGCCCAAGCCGCTGCGATGGCACTCTACCATTGCAGATTTAGGTAGTTCTTATGCTACAATGAAATAAATTGCTTAAAACATAAACTATGACACTCGCGACCAAGCAAAAACCCCGCGGTCCTATACATCGGAAACGTACCGGTCAACACCACCGGCACAGCAGACATTATGTGAAGACATATTGGCCGTATTTGCCATTGTTGGCCGTGGTGGGGCTTGGCTTGTTACTCAACAGCGCGTGGCCTAAGCATACGAGCGTGCTCGGCTATGCCACCGACATGAGCATTCAAAGCCTGCTGGATGACACTAACTCTCAACGAAGTGGGAACGGTCAAGCAAGCCTACAGTTGAATGGCCAACTTGATGCAGCCGCTCAGGCCAAGGCCAACGACATGGCAACACGCGACTATTGGTCACACAACACGCCAGACGGTAAGACACCCTGGACATTTATTACCAGCGCCGGTTATTCGTACCAAACAGCCGGCGAAAACCTGGCCTACGGCTTCGATACAGCTGCCGCAACCGTCACCGGCTGGATGAACAGCCCCGAGCACCGTGCAAATATACTTAACACCACATACAAGCAAGTTGGATTTGGCATTGCCAATGCGGCCAACTACCAGGGCAGCGGCCCAGAGACCATCGTCGTAGCTATGTATGCAGACCCGGCCACTGTGACTGTAGCCAAGACCACGCCAGTGCAAACCGCTCCAGTACATGCCAATGCTTCAGCGCCACACACTACTCCTACAGTCACCCACACGACCACTGCACCCACCAAGGTGCCCGCGCAGACAAACACAGATACAAGCAAACCTAAAACCACTCAGCCAGTCAGTCTTGAACCAGCAGCCCAGCCAGTCTCGCGCATCCAATTACTGACAGGTGGCCAAGCACCATGGAGTATGTTTGCCGTATCGCTGCTTATTAGCTTGACCGTCGTTGTCTTTGTTATCCGTCATGGACTGTTCTGGCACCGTGCGCTGGTAAAGAGTGAACAGTTCGTTATTCACCACCCGCTGTTCGATGTGCTGATTGCCGCAATAGGCATGTTTGGATACATACTGAGCCAGGCGTCTGGCTTTATCCGATAAAAAGTTATCGAATAACTAAGTTTTCGTGGCCAACGAGGTCGGTAAGGCTTGTGATGGCCTCACTGTCTTTGTTGACGCCAGCCGGCAGTTTAATGACCTGGCGACTCGTTTCGGTACCCAACACCAGCACCACTTCTGTCTCTCCCTTGAACTTGTCGATAGTCTGCTTGAGCGATAGAAGCGTGTGAGTGTCTTCGCTGCTGGGGATACGGATATAAACTTTTTGTGGAGCTTCCGTGGTAATGGCACCCGAGACTGCAGCTGCCATTTTCTTGGTATTCGGTTTTGGTGCCTTGAGTTTTTTGCCGGTCTCCTGGTAGCCGGTAGCCTGTGCGACCGTAATCTCACGGGCATCATCTACCATTAGTTTTACTTCCTCGCCCAGGTTGCCCTCGCGGTCTTTGGCGTCAATTTTGCCACGTATAAGCACCACTTTGTCGCGCTCCCACAGGCCAACAGTTTGCTGAAACGCATTCGGAAAGACAATAGCCTCAATCTCGCCCGACATATCTTCAATTTTTACAAACGCCATTTTTTTGCCGTTTTTGGTGGTGATTTCTCGTACATCAGTGATGGCCCCGCCGGCAGTCACACTGCGCCCATCGTGTTGGGCGGTCAGCTCTTTGAGCGGCATAGTCTGCTCGGACAAATACAGCTCAAACACCTGCAATGGATGCTGGCTAAGGTATAGCCCGAGCAACTCGCGTTCCCATAACAGCTGCTCGCGGATGTCATATACATCAGTCGCAGGCTCAAGTGTGAGCTTGGGCTTCATGGCCTCAACGTCACCAGTATCACCAAACAAATCAACCTGTCCGCTGTTAAGCTGTTTTTGGATACGGGCGGCGTATGCCTGGATAACGTCAAGATTGTGCAGTAGCTGTGACCGGTCACCAAACCTATCAAATGCCCCTGCTTTTATGAGGCTTTCCATGGTTTTTCGATTGACGATGCTACAGTTTACGCACTCCAAAAATTGCTCGAATGCCTTAAAGCCGCCGCACTGTTCGCGGGCCCTCAAGATTTCTTCCACGGCACCCGTACCTACGTTTTTGATGGCTGCCATGCCAAAGCGGATAGGAGCCTTGCGGTTGTCGGGATGTTTTTTGTCGGGTACCACTGCAAACTCTACGAACGACTCATCTACGTCCGGGGGCAACACCTGTATACCCATGTGCTGGCACTCGGTTATTTCGATAGCCAGACGGTCTGTGTCGTTAAAGTCACTGGTCATAAGTGCAGCCATAAAGGCGGCTGGGTAGTGGGCTTTGAGATACGCCGTCCAGTACGCTATTTGTGCGTAGCAGGTGGCGTGTGCCTTGTTGAATGAGTAGTCGGCGAAAGGCTGGATTTGGTCCCATAGTTGACGTGCCTGCGCCTCGGTTAACCCTTGCTTGACGCAGCCTTTGATAAATTTCGGCTCCTCTGCTTTCATAATGTCGCGTTTCTTCTTACCGATAGCCTTGCGCACCAAATCGGCTTCGCCCGCCGAGTAGCCCGCTACCAGCTGCAGCAGCTGGATGATTTGCTCTTGATACACCATCACACCATAGGTATCTTTCAAAATCGGCTCGAGCGATTGGTGCAGGTACTTGACCGACGACGCATGGTTTTTGCCCTCAATAAAGCGCGGAATCTCTGCCAGCGGCCCCGGCCGATACAGCGCGTTCATGGCCACCAGGTCGGAAAATTCGTTGGGCTTGAGCTCTTTCAGATAGCGCTTCATGCCCGCCGACTCAAACTGGAAAATGCCGGTGGTGTCGCCTGCGCGAAACAGTGCAAATGTCTCATCGTCATCATTGGGTATATCACTAAGCTCGATGTCATTGTTGTAGACACGCTTGATGATGCGGAGGGCGTTCTTGAGAATAGTAAGGTTGGATAGCCCCAAAAAGTCCATCTTAAGCAGCCCGAGTTCCTCAACGGGCCCCATTGGGTACTGCGTTGCCACCACACCCTTTTGGGCCATTTCAAGCGGTACAAATTTGACGATGTCATCCGGCGCAATCACCACGCCGGCGGCATGCACGCCATGGCTGCGCACCGTACCTTCCAGTACCAAGGCCTGGTCGAGCACCTGTTTGCTGACTTCGTTCGTCTCGTATTCACGTTTCAAGTCAAAATCATTCTGCAGCGACTCGGTTAATGGAATGTGCCGACCCTGCACGGGCTGCGGGATCATCTTGGCCAATCGGTCGGCTTCGGCATAGGGCACCTGCAGCACACGCGCTACGTCACGTACGGCGTTACGGGCAAACATCCTACCAAATGTCACAATGTTGGCGACGTGGTCAGACCCGTATTTTTGCACACAGTACTGGATAACCTCGTCGCGCCGCGTGTCCTGGATGTCAATATCTATATCTGGCATTGATATACGGTGAGGGTTTAAAAAGCGCTCGAACATCAACGTATATTTCATGGGGTCAATTTCGGTAATGCGTATGGCGTAAGACACTATGGAGCCCGCTGCGCTGCCGCGGCCCGGTCCAAAAATAACGCCATGGTCTTTGCCCCAGTTGATAAAGTCCTGAACAATCAAGAAATAGCCGTTGTAGCCCATGTCGTCCATGACTTTTAGCTCATACTCCGCCCGTTCAATGACCTCAGGGCTCAAGAGTTTCTTGGCATCGGCGACACCTATTTCGTCGCGTCGTTTAGCGGAAACATTGCCGTAGCGCCACGCTAGGCCTTGCCACACCAACTTGTGCAGGTATGATTTTTCGTCTTCGCCTTTAGGCACGGGGAACTTTGGGATAAGGATTTTGCCCAGCTCTATGCTGACATCACACCTATCGGCCACTTTGTGCGTGTTGAGGATAACTTCTGGATGATCTTTGCCCCAGCGTTTGATGATTTCGTTCGGGTCTTCAACATGGAGCGGGAAATCTTTGAGCGACATGCGCTTTTCGTCACTCAAAAATGCCCCGGTACCCACGCACAGCAAGATTTCATGCGCGTCCTGGTCTTCGTGCTTCAAATAGTGGGCGTCGCAGGTCAGGACCACCGGTATATCCAGCTCTTTCCCCAAGCGCAATACCTGCTCGTTAACCTGTTGCTGCTCAAGACTGCTCAAAGGATTATCTGGGTGGCCATGGTCTTGAATTTCAAGATAATATCTGTCACCAAAAATTTTTTTGTACCACTCAGCAGCTTTTTTAGCTTGGTCGTACTGCCCGTTTTTGAGTGCATCGCCTACTTCGCCACTCAAGCAGCCGCTGGTGGCAATGAGACCCTCGTTGTACTTTTCAATCAATTCGTGGTCAATACGCGGGTAATAGTAGTATCCCTGCAGATTCGCAATGGTGCTAAGCCGCATCAGGTTTTGATAGCCCGTGTTATTCATGGCTAGCAGGATGAGGTGATAGCGAGCCTTATCTTTTTGCGGGTCTTTGTCAGTATGATTTCGAGCGGCCACATACGTCTCGATGCCTATGATAGGTTTGACACCCTTGGCCTTTGCCTCTTTATAAAACTCGATGGTGCCCGACAACGTACCGTGATCGGTCATCGCCACGGCTTCCATGCCGGTGTCTTTTACCAGCTGCACGAGGTCAGGCACACGCGTCAGCCCATCCAGCAGACTATATTGCGTGTGGTTGTGGAGATGCACGTAATCACGCGCTGTAAGTTTTTGTCCCCCCGCCACTCTTTACCTCTTTGCTTATCGTCATACTATTATAGCCCTGACAAGCCAAAAAGGTTAGGCTAAGATTTACAACGCTTACGCTTTGTTATTTCTTCAAATATGTTCTGAGGTGTTCGATAGCCGAAGTGGCTTCTTTGATAGCCCGCTTTAGATCACTATCGTTGGTATTGCCGCTGCGGACAGCGTCGAGAAGCTCGCGCGCCTTCAATTTTGCCTGGTTGGATTTATCGACGACGTCATCAAGCTCATCTTGAGCTTTATCACTAAGCTTACCGCCCTTGTCTTTAACTTCGTCAATGAGGTCAGCCAGCTCTTCGTGAAGATTCTGTAGCTGCTTTTCGGCTTCGTTATAGGTCTTAGCGGCCGTGTCTTTAATGTCCTTACGGGTTTCCTTGCCGGATTTTGGCGCAGTGAGCAGACCTGCGAGATATCCAATAGCAGCCACAATGATAGTTCCGAGTGCAAATCTTTTCGCTTTTTGTGCCTTGCCCATGCCACGCCTCCTTATTTAGTCTTACTCTTTACCGTTTTGACAATCTTACGGATTGCTTTCATCAGCGAAACAGGACCGGCAGCTTCTTTGAAGGCTTCGGCCGCATCCTCAGCAACATCAACCATGTGCTCGGCCTGCTGCACTAAGCGTTTTACGCTCAAAAGTACCCGGATTGTCAAAGCAATCATGGCTATGAGTATCAGCAAAAAGAGTGTGAGTGTAGATGAAACAATAATGACAAGTATAGATTCGGCGTCGTGCATGAGAATACCTTTACGTTAGAAATTACCTCTACATTAGGTATACCACATCTGGCGCTACGTTATGAGAGAATTCTTACACTTTGGTCTTCAGAAAGGCTTTGAGAGCTGGGCCGATATCGTCATGCCGGAGGGCAAAATCGACTACGGTTTTCACGTACTCCAGCTTGTCGCCGGTGTCGTAGCGCTGGCTATTTTTAATTTCACAGCCAAAAAACGGCTTGCCATCTTCGAGCATCGGTTGAATGATGCTATCTGTCACATAAAACTCCTTACCTGCTGGCAATGCCCGTAAGCCCGCTTCGATGTATGCCAGCACATCCGCGGTAAAAAGATAGCCGCCGACCGCCGCGAAATCGGACGGAGCTTTGTCTTTGCCAGGCTTTTCTATGACGGTATCGATAGCTACGACGTCATCGCGCACTGTTTTACCACCCACAATGCCGTAACGCTCATAATCGACATCGTTCTTTACCCGAATACACGGTAGGATGCTGCCCTGCAACTCATCGTGAAGGCTAATCATCTGTTGAAATGCGTTGGGCGTAGCCACTGTCAGATCGTCCGCAAAGGCATAGATGAACGGCTCGTCGCCTATGAGGTGCGCCGCATTCATGATGGGTGTCGCGGTACCGTACGGACCCTTTTGGCGTAAGTACACAAAGTTTGCCAGGTTGGCGATGGCCTCCACTTGCTCTATATACGGTTTCTTTTTCTCGCCGCCGGCACGTAAATTTGCCAGTAAATCTTCTGTAGGAACATCAAAGTGGTCTTCGATAGCCCGTTTGTTGCTGGAACCCACAATGATGATATCTTTGATGCCCGCCGCCACCAGATCTTCGACGATGTATTGGATGATGGGCTTGTCGACTAGCGGCAGCATTTCCTTGGGCATGGCCTTGGTCTGTGGCAAAAAGCGCGTGCCGAACCCCGCTGCCGCGATAACTGCTTTGGTAACTTTCTGTGCCATTACTAGATACCTAGCTGTTTTTTGATGAGTTCTTGGGCCATTTGCGGATTTGCCTTGCCCTTGGAATTTTTCATGACCTGGCCCACCAAAAAGCCGATGGCTTTCATTTCGCCGTTTTTTACGTCTTCGGCAGCTTTGGCATTTTCACCCAGCACCTGCTCGACGATTTTCGCAATCTCGTCCTCGTTGCTGACCTGCACGTAGCCTTTTTCTTCGGCAAATTTCTCGACGCTTTCCGGCAGTGCATCAACGCTCAGTAGCTCAATGATAAGCGCCTTGGCATTGGTAGAGCTGAGCTTGCCGCCCGCAATGAGGTCAGCGATAGCCTTGTAAAAGACCGCACGTTCAACCGCTACCGGCTTGCCGGAATCGCGTACGTACGGGATATCGACATTGACGAGCCAGTTGGCCAGCTGTTTGGCAAAGCTGGCATCGTGCATGGAGGCTTCCAGCAGCGGCAGATATCCTTCGTCGGTAAATTCTACCTGCGCATCCAGGAGTGTTTCGATCTGTGATTTGTCCAGGCCCAAGCTGCCAAGACGGCTACGCCACTCGTCGGGCATAACGGGCATTTCGGTCTTAACCTTTTCAATATATTCATCTGTCAGCACAATGGGCGGCAAGTCGGGGTCGGGGAAATAGCGGTAATCGTCGGCGTTTTCTTTGGTACGCTGGCTAAATGTTTTTTGCTTGGCGTCGTCCCAGCCGCGGGTCTCTTGCACTATCGTGCCACCCTTTTCGAGTTCGGCAATTTGGCGATCAATTTCGTACTCTACTGTGCGCTCCACAGATCGGAAGCTATTGAGGTTTTTGGTTTCGGTACGAGTGCCGAGCTCGTCGCTTTTGCTAACTGACACGTTCACATCAAAGCGCATATTGCCGTAGTACAGGTTGCAGTCCGACACGTCGGCGTACTTCATGCGCAAGTACAGCTCGCGGGCATAGGCCTTGGCCTCGGCAGCCGTATGCATGTCGGGCTCGCTGACTATCTCCAGCAGCGGCGTGCCGGCCCTGTTGAGGTCTACTAGGCTGTAATCAGCCCCGCCTGGGTGAGTACTCTTGCCGGCGTCGGCCTCCATGTGGGCACGGGTAATGCCGATGGTCTTTTTCTCGCCATCCACGTCAATGTCAATGCTACCACCCAGCACGATAGGCTGATCGTACTGAGTAATTTGATAGCCCATGGGAAGGTCCGGGTAAAAGTAGTGCTTGCGGTCAAACTTGCTGAACTTCTGGGGCGTGCTGTCCAGCGCAAATGCGGCGCGCATGGCCAAATGTACGGCTTCTGCATTAAGCACGGGCAAGGCGCCGGGCAAGCCAAAATCAATGTGGTTTACCAGGGTGTTGGGTGGAGCTTCACGAGCATCATTGCCAGCAGCCGAGAATAGTTTGGAGGCCGTTTTGAACTGCACATGACATTCTATGCCGATGGTCGCCGTGTATTGTTTGCGAAGCTCGGCGGCGCTCATTTCAGCGCCCCCAAGTCCTTCAATGCCTGGCGCAAATCGATCAGCGTGTCCATTACCTGCCGTTTTTTGAGAGGAGGTAGGTTGTCTTCGTGCACCAGCTTGTTGCGCAGCTTGTGCGCGTGCCAGATGCCGTCATTGTCAGTCAAATCATGCTGGGCAGCCACAAGTCGCTCACCCATGGTCTTGCCCTTAAAGTGGCGCTTTTTGAGCGCCTCATCCACCAATTTGTCACCGTTTATAATGGCTAGTGGCCAGGTAGACTTGTCTTTGCACAATGACTGCACGTTGTCCCATTTTTTCTTAAATTGAGTGGTGTTGAGTTTGGCGGGCTTGAGGCGCTTGGCAATGGCCGTTAGCAGGAGGATTACAATGAGCGCACCAGCTGCTACGGCGGCCACGACGTAATCGTTGGTCATGTTCATGCCAACACCTCTTCGGCAGATTTAGCTAGGCTAAGCAAGGCCCGGTCGGCCCGTTGCGGCGCAATCAGCTGCAGTCCCACCGGCAAACCATGAGACAATCCTGCGGGCACGCTAATGGCCGGTACACCTACGAGGTTGATAGCCACAGTCATAACATCGGCCAGATACATCTGCATGGGATCATCGGCGTTTTCCCCAATTTTGAACGCCGTGGTGGGCGTGACCGGCCCCAACAAGAAATCAACGTCCTGAAAAGCTGCCTCAAACTCTTTGATGAGCTTGGTCCGGACTGTTTGGGCGCGCTTGTAGTACGCATCGTAGTAGCCGCTACTAAGTACATATGTGCCGATCATATTGCGGCGCTTTGCTTCCTTGCCAAAGCCGATGCCGCGCGACTTGGTGTAGCTTTCATCTAGGTCTTTTGCGTCGGGATAGCTGTAGCCAAAACGCTGGCCATCATAGCGAGCCAGGTTGCTGCTGACTTCAGCCGGGCAAATAATGTAATAGACGGCAAGTGCTGCTGGCAAGCTGGGCAAGCTGACTTCCATGATGTCAGCACCGGCAGCCTTGAGTTTTTCAATAGCTGCTTCGATATTTATACGAACCTCATCACTTAAGCCTTCGCCCATATATTCTTTAATAACGCCGATTTTTTTGCCCTTGAGGTCACCAGCTAGCTCGATGTACCCAGCTTCTTCACGGTCTATCGTGGTGCTGTCTAAATCGTCTTTGCCGGCCATGACGTCAAGCACCAGCGCCGCGTCGTCGACAGTTCGCGCCAGCGGCCCGATGACGTCCAGACTGCTCGCCATGGCTACCACGCCGCTGCGACTCACCAAGCCATACGTTGGCTTGTAGCCCACGCAGCCGCTAAAGCTGGCGGGCTGGCGGATGGAGCCGCCGGTGTCGGTGCCAAGTGCAAATGGTGCCAGGTCGAGCACCACGCTGGCGGCCGAGCCACCCGAGCTACCACCCGGCACACGGGTTTTGTCGTGCGGGTTTTTGGTGGTCATAAAGTCGCTATTTTCGGTGCTGGTGCCGTGCGCAAAGGCGTCCAAGTTGGCCTTAGCCACGCAAATGGCGCCCTCAGCCTCGAGCTTTTCGATGGCGGTCGCCTGATAGGGCGCAGTAAAGCCCTTCAAAATGTTGCTGGCTGCGGTTGTTTCTGCGCCAAATACCAAAAAGTTATCTTTGGCAATAAACGGTACGCCAACCAACCGGCCTTTTTTATCACCCGCGTCAATTTCCTGGGCGCGCTTACGGGCGCGTTCCTCAGTGGTTGCGATGATGGCATCATACTCGCTCTTTTCGGCAATGGTTTTGAGCGATTGCTCGACAAGGTCGACGGCTTTGAGCTCGCCGGAGCGAACCTTGGCGGCAATCTCAGCAATAGGCAGCCACTGACTCATCCAATCATTCTCCGTACTTTGATGTGGTCGTCTTGTACCTGCGGGACGTTCTTGAGCAAGTCCTTAGGGTCATAGCCGTAACTACGTACTTCATCTTCGCGCGTAACGTTCGTTAGCCCTGTTACCTGGCTGGTAGGCTCAAGACCGGCAATGTCGATTGATTGCAATTGTTCGACATACTGCAGGATTTCGTTAAGCTCCCGACCATATTCGTCAATTTCTTCATCGGTGAGGCTAAGACGTGCCAATCGAGCCAATTTTAAAACATCGTCCCGCGATAAATTTGCCATATTAAAGCCCAGTATAACACCAAACAACAGAGTGAGCCACGAAATATGTGCACCTGCTGTAAGATTTTTCATTTGACTTACATGCTACCACCCTGGATACTGGTACGAGCACTTTTAAGCACGAACGTCATCGACCGATCATGAGAGAGTCCTTTATCCGCATGACACACGCATGCACCAACTCTGTCATTTAACCCAAATGCTCAAACTATTGAGCACTTAGGTTACCACACCAGGCCTCCTGCAACGTTTGTATGCCTTGCCTCTTTAGGCACGGCGTTGCTATGTGCCACAACCAACAGCTCAACACATCAAATAACTTCAAGAAAGGAGAAGTCTATTGAAGGAAATTTTTTATAATCCAAACCTAGTACGTGGCGCATCATGGGGGCTTATAGCAGTCGTGGGGGGCACGGCCCTAGTAAGTGGCGCTGAGCGTCCTGTCGAGAAGCCCAAGCCAACAGCCGCTGCCGCAAGCCGTGATATCCATGACGAGAAAGTATTACGTCAGCAAATTGTTAAAGAGAAGCAAAAGGAAGCATCTCGCCAGGCTGAGCGCCTTTCGGCTACCAGCATACCCTCGCTTTTAGCGGTCACGAAAGAACAAGTGCCTACCGCACCCGACACGCCACCGGCAGCTCCTCGTACACCACCAAAAGTAACCACCCATGCCACCTCGCCATCTCCGTCGCCTACTCCCATCGCCGCTTCTCAAGAAATTCCTGCACACCCCGTTCCTGGAGCAGACAATCCAAGCGCCAACGAGGCTCTCGCGCAACAACTTGCAGCCCAACGATACGGGTGGGTAGGCGAACAATGGGTCTGCCTCGACGCCCTATGGAAACGGGAGTCCCATTATGTGACCACTATCGGCAATCCCACGTCAGGTGCATATGGAATTCCCCAAGCATTGCCGGGAGGGAAAATGGCTTCAGCCGGCGCCGACTGGCGCACTAACCCCGAGACACAAGAAATCTGGGGCTTGGACTACATTAATGGACGTTACCATGATCCATGTGCGGCAAATGCCCACTCTGTTGCTCATAACTGGTATTAAATTTACAGCTTCTTTTTGATGTCTTCGATGATGTCGCGGAGCTCGGCGGCCGATTCAAACTGCAAATTGGCGGCAGCCAAATCCATCTGGCGTGTGAGGTCTTTGATGAGCGACTGGTATTCGTCCTTGGGGATTTTCTTAAGGTCGAGCTTGGCGCGTTTGGCTTCCTCCGGCAGGTCGGGGCGCAAGCCCTTTTCAACGGCCCGGCTGATGCCCGTGGGCGTAATGCCGTGCTCGGTATTGTAGTCTTCCTGAATTTTGCGGCGGCGCACTGTCTCGTCCATCGTCTTTTGCATGCTGGCAGTGATGTGGTCGGCGTACATGATGACATGTCCCTCGACGTGACGGGCAGCGCGGCCAACGGTTTGGATTAGCGCTTGTTCGCTGCGCAAAAAGCCTTCTTTGTCAGCGTCCAGGATAGCCACCAGTGACACCTCGGGCAGGTCCAGTCCTTCGCGCAGCAGGTTGATACCCACCAGCACGTCGTAGGTGCCCAGGCGCAAATCGCGCAAAATGTCGGTGCGCTCCAGCGTGTCGATATCACTGTGCAAGTACGCCACCTTGATGTTGATTTCCTGCAAATATTCGGCCAGGTCTTCGGACATGCGCTTGGTGAGCGTCGTCACGAGCACGCGTTGGCGCTTTTCGACGGTGGCGCGGATTTCGGCAATCAGGTCGTCAATTTGCCCCTCGATGGGTCGCACTTCAATGGGCGGGTCCAGTAAACCGGTCGGACGGATGACCTGCTGTGCCGGCCCTGGGCTGCGGCTCAGCTCATACTCTGCCGGCGTCGCGCTGACATAAATCGCCTGGTTGACGTGCTTTTCAAACTCCGTAAAGGTCAGTGGGCGGTTATCCAGCGCACTGGGCAAGCGGAAGCCGTGCTCCACCAGTACTTCTTTGCGCGCCCGGTCGCCGTTGTACATGCCGCGCACCTGCGGCATGGTCATGTGCGACTCATCCACAAACATCAAAAAATCGTCTGGGAAATAATCCAGCAGTGTGGCAGGCTGCTCGCCTGGTTCACGGTTGGTCAGATATCGGCTGTAGTTCTCGATGCCTTTCACGAAGCCCGTTTCTTCGAGCATCTCTAGGTCGAAGCGCGTGCGTTGCTCTAACCGCTGAGCCTCCAGCAGCTTGCCCTCTTTTTTAAACAGCGCCAGGCGTTGCTCTAGCTCCTGCTCTATTTTACCCAGCGCTACCTTGAGTTTTTCCTGCGGTGTCACGTAGTGACTGCCCGGAAAGATTTTATAGTCGTTTAAGTTTGCCAAAATCTCGCCGGTGAGCGGATCAATTTTGGTAATGCGCTCCACTTCGTCGCCAAAAAATTCGATGCGATACGCCAGCTCTTCACCCGCCGGAAACACATCAACCACATCGCCGCGCACACGGAACGTGCTGCGGTGAAAATCAATGTCGTTACGCTGGTACTGGATGTCTGTCAGCTGGCGCAAAAACTTGTCACGCACTCGCCGCTCGCCCACCTCTACACCAATAGATAGGCCGTCATAATCTTCTACCGAACCGATGCCATAGATGCAGCTCACACTGGCCACGATAATCACATCACGGCGGGATAACAGCGCATCGGTGGCTGCGTGGCGCAGCCGGTCGATTTCTTCGTTTATCTGACTGTCTTTTTCGATATACGTGTCACTGCGCGGAATGTATGCTTCGGGCTGGTAGTAGTCGAAATAACTCACGAAGTAATGCACCGCGTTTTCAGGGAAAAAGTTGCGAAACTCGCCGTACAGCTGTGCCGCCAGGGTTTTGTTGTGACTCAGCACCAAGGTCGGCTTTTGAATGTTTTGGATGACGTTTGCCATAGTAAACGTCTTGCCCGAGCCGGTCACACCCAGCAGCGTCTGGTGCTGCAGTTTGTCCTGCACACCTTTGGTTAACTGAGCAATAGCCGACGGCTGGTCGCCCATCGGCCCAAAATCACTCTTCAGCTCAAACTTAGCCATCCTTATATTGTAGCAAGTATGAGCGTACTTTACTGGACGGACATGATATGCGCAACGGCTTGCTTGAAGTTGTCCATCTGCCCGCTTGCAACGCTAGCCTTGGCACTATCGAACGTAGCCGTGCTGTCAGTTTTAGCCCCATCACAGGCTGCCTGAGGATGAACGTAATAGTAGTAATAGGTGCCGATTTTGACCGCATTTGGGTAAAGTGACGTCATAAGCTGACCGTTCATGGCATCCTTTTGGTCGGCCGTAAAGCGACCGAGTGCGCCGAGTGTCGTCTGGTCGGCAGCACAGTTTGTGCCTTTATAGCTGTCTTTGGAAAGATACACCGTGTCGTTTTGCTGGTTATACACATAGTAGGCATCTTTTATGTCTGTACTCAGCGGAATTTTCACGCTCCATTCTTTGACGGTTAGATAGCTTGTCTGCGGTGCGACCGTATCATTTTTGGTCGTCTGCGAAGCTGTGTTTAGCGTCTTGTCGGCGTTTTGCTTGCTGTGCCAGACATACCAGCCAGTGAGGCCAATGATGGCCAGGATAATAATGATGAGAATAGTTTCGACGGCCGCGAAGCCGTGCTCACTAGAAGAAGTGCGTTTCATGTGGTGCCCTTTCGTTACGCTTGCTTTACGTATACTTAAGCGCATTTTTCCGGTGCGCACAACTATTATTTATACAAATTGCGGTACTTGGCATGCTCGGTATCGAGATATTTGGTGAGCTCACCTATGAGTTTGTCGGCAGAGTCTTCAAACACCACGGCCGCCTCAGAACGAATGGGACGAGCCAGGCCCATGATGGTTTGGATTTCTTCGCTGATGCCGCCAGCACCCTGCAAAAAGCCGATGGGCTTTTCGGCCTCCATGGCAATGGTGAACTCGTGCAGTGTACCCAACCGGCCGCCAATGCTCACCACCGCATCGCTGGACACAATCAGCAGCGTGTCCCGGCCGACATAGTGCAAGCCGCTATATAAAATGGTGTCGTATGCTTCGGTGGGCAGGCGATATTTCATGACATGTTCAATTTTGCTGCTGGCCGGGCTAATGCCTACGCTCATCGTGCCGCCCGCGGCTTTGTAGGCCTCGGCGGCATAGTTAGGCAAGCCAATGGTGGCGCCCGTCATCAAGCTGTGACCGGCTTTGGCGATGGCCTCGCCCAGTTGAGCGGCCAGCATTTTTCCCTCTTCTACGCTTTCGCCTCGTGCGGCCCCAGATACACAAATTTGATACATTCCCACTCCTCTTGATGTTTAGATTAATGCCGGTTCTAATTCTGTTTGTAATTCGCCTAGTACCGCTTGTTCCACATTGTCGTGCTTGAAATACCGCAACAATAGCTCGTGCCACAGATTGTGATGCATGTGATGAACGATACGGCGCGTAAACGGCAGCTCGTTACAGTACCCCAGTGCCACATCCAGGATGTTCATGGACACAGCGTGCCCTTCGTGCAGCAGCCCCAAGTGAGATGTGCCATGCCAAAACTCCAGGCTGGGCTCAATGTGGGCCAACACCTTTTCGACAGAATGCCACGACAAGTCGGCTGGCTGGATATGCGGCTCGAACACATCGGCTCGAAAGGCGTCGGCGACCCGCGCGTAATAGCGCTGCACCAGCTGCCACGGCACTGCCCTATCCAGCATACGCGCCGCCAGATATGGTTCATGCATAGCTACCGCGCGCACCACTTCGCCAAAATCGGGCTTTACCTGACACAGTTTCAGATAGGTACTGCTGGCGCGAATTTCGTTCATGGCCTCCACGCTGAGGCCGGCCATGGTTATAGTCGCCCCTACCGGACGATCCGGCAACGGCAGGAGGACAATAGCCCCCAGCTCGTCCAGACTCACGATATTGTGGCGCTTCTGCGGAATAACTTTTTCGGCCAAGTCGTGCCAGCGCTTGGACGAGGGGCTGATAATGGCTACGTCTCTCGTTTCAAAGTCGGTGGCTTGAAGCTTTTTGTACTGGTCCAGCATGCTGCGCTGCCAGGTAACGCCCTCTAGCAAATGCGCTGCCGCAAACAATGCCGCCGGCGCCTCGTGTTTGAGCATGGAATCAAGCGAACGATAGCCCAGCATCTTTTGGGTGCGCTTGGGTGCTACCTTTTTCAGTAAGCGTTTGGCCACAGTACCCTTGAGCGCAAAGCACTGCTTGTTAAGTGGCAAGCGGTTCAAAACATGCGCGATGTGGCTTACCAAATCTTCGTCGGCCTTGCCATGAGACAATTTGAGCAGTGCTACCATGAGCCGCTTGTCGTCTTCTTTTATCTTCGTGAGCAGTGCTTGGTAGAGCTCCGGGCCAGTCGTATCGTGCGGGTCCAGGCCCAGCTCGCGCAGCTTGGCTTGCACACCGTGCATTACCTCTGTGCTTATGCGTACGTCGTGGCTCGGCCGACCGCTCATCCGCTCCAAGTCAGCCACGCCCCTTCGGAAGGCAAATTCATTGACCCCAAGCAGTTCCGACAGCATTTTTGTCATCTTACACCCATCTTAGCACAAGCGTAATATAGGCACCAACTATCATCCTGGGGCGTCATAAAATTCCTGTGTGTTCGAAAGCGGAGTTAAAGCGGAGTTAACTCGGATTTAACTCCGCTTTTGATAAGAATCTAGCCTCGAATCAACAGGTATGGCAGCTAGAAGCGCTCTGGTTTATACCACGATGGAGCCTGCGACAGGAAGTGCTCCATTTCTTTCTCTGTCACCAGTCCGGCCTGAGCCCCCACCTTTTGGCAGACGCTCATGGAGTTGATGGGTGCCCACTGCAGCGCACCTTCAATGGTGTTGCCCTTGATAAGGGCCGCCACAAATGTGCTGGCAAAGGCGTCCCCTGCACCCGTGCGGTCAACCGGCGGGGCTGGGTCTGGGTACAGTGGCATCTTGAAGCGATTTTGCCCGTCGGACGCATACGCACCGGCTGGCCCATCGGTAACCACGACAATCTTGGGTCCCAGCGCATGCAGCTTGTCGATAAGGTCATGCACATCTTCGTGGTTGCCACCGCCCACGGTTACCGCTTCTTCGCGGTTCAATATGAGTACTTCGCTGCGCTGATAAATGCGCTTGAGCCGCTCCGCGCCCGCTTCCATCTGGAATGTACCAGGCTGGAAGGCCATTTTGACATCTGGGTTGGCATCGAGCCAGTCGCTCACCTGGTCGTGATACGGGATAGCGTGTTCGCTGATAGAGCTAAAGTACACCCATTTTGGTATTTCCGAGGACTTAAAGCTGGGCCAGTGGTAGTCGTACTCTTCGTGCTTAATGAGGATGGTGCGCTCGGCCTGGTATCGCAGCACGAAGTGGTAGTTGCTCTTTTTGTCGGGGTTTACGCGCACAAAACGGTGGTCAACGCCCTCTTTTTGCAGTACCGCTATCATATCGCGACCTTCTTGGTCGCCGCCCACATTGGTGGCAAAGCTGCTGCCTAAGCCCAGTCGGGCAAAGGCCACAGCGGCGTTGCTGGCGTTGCCAACCGCCTGTATTACCTCGTGATGGTCATAGGGTATCTTGGTGCCGAAAGGGACAGCCAGCCATGTACTGCCGTCATTACCGTGTTCAACTTTTTCTTCCTTTTCGAGTAAATCTATAAAATCATCCGTGACGATATCACCGATACTCAGTACGTCTGTCTGTTGTGCCATGGTCCCACCCCTTATGAAATGTTATCTAGTTTCTTTATCTGATCTTCTGCCGTCTGGCTTACGCGGTCGACTTTATTGATGCCCTCTACGGCTTTTTCAGCGGTTTTGTCCATCTTTTTGATACCGTCCTCGGCCTTGTCCAGGCTCGACTGCAACGCCCCTTCTACCTTGTCGAGGGCTCGGTTCATCCTGTTTTCAAACGAATCGTCTGAGTTTTCATCGAGCAGTGCGCTGAGCGCTCCGAAAATTCCCATGTCTTTAGTGTGCCATAAACCGTAAGCGTATTGCAAATCAATAATTTTACTTATTAATGTTTTTAGTATATAACTATCCCTAATGACTGTAGAGCGTTATAAAGGTGATGCACCGCTGGAGCGGCCAGAAGACCTCGGCCGGCTAGTGGCTTTGGGCGGATTTGTGGTGGCAGCGCCATTATTAGCTGATCCTGTAGGCATACTACGTGGCACTATTGAGGATGCCTACACGTTCTACATAGAGACAGGCATGGAACGCTGGGCAAATGGGGACGAAATAACCGACAAAGAACGGGCCGATATCAGTGCGGGCAATCTATTGCTTCAACTCCCTGACATACTTATTTATCGCCAATCCCAGCGCGATTTAGCACAGCAGACTATTGAGAAAAACGAGGATAATCCTTGGCTTGGCCCCACCCTTGCAACCCTGGAACGTGTCGGGTTGATAGAGCCAGAAACAAATCGGGTACCACCAGACTTTCGACAGTTTGGCGCCCTTCTCGATGCTATTATGCAGTCATGCCAAGCTCAGAAGCGCGGAGACCGGCAGCCCTTACGTACCGCATTCCAGTGGGCGCCGCATGAAGCTATGTTTAGGAAAGCGCTCCGACAGACATTTCGAGAAATCATCTCAGTAGCTTCGGAGGTACAAGACGACATGCAACCCGAGGCTGAACTTTCCGATGAATGGCGCCACACGGACAGTCCTGTTACGAGGCGTTCCTCGGAGGAACAGAGCTACATTGTATGGAGCAACTGGTCTCAAACGTCCATATACGGAGCCCTACACCAGACAAATGGCGGCCAATATCTAAACCGGCTGCTGCTTGACATTGAGAAGGTGAGCGAAAAACTTAGCTCATGCTAGGGGCGGGCTTTGCCGCCACCGTTAAAGTCGGCCAATTTGCTCTCCACCACCGCTTGTACGGCATCCACGACTTCGCCGCTGATAAGCTTGGCCACGGAGTATTCGTCTGGATTGTCTTTGAGCACCTTTTCGAGCGTAGTGCGGTAGGCGTAGCGCATATCGCTGTTGATGTTCACCTTGGTAACGCCGATTTTTACCGCATCGACAAAGTAATGCCCCGGTGTGCCGCTACCGCCGTGCAGGCTGATGTTGCAGGGAATGGCATCACGGATACGCTGCAGCAGTTCCAGGTCGAGCTTTTTTGGCACCGGATATTTGCCGTGCAGGTTGCCGATGGCGGCCGCAAAGGTGTCGATGCCGGTGGCTTCCACGAAGGCCCTGGCGCCCTCGGGCGTACTAAATGTCTTTTTGATCTCTTCGTAGTCAATCTTTTCGATGTGCAGGTTGGATGAGCCGCCGAAGTAGTGCGGCTCCGCTTCCACCAATGCCCCCGTAAACTTCGCATATGCCACTACTTCGCGAGTAGCAGCGATGATTTCTTCGTCAGTGGCGTCATGTTTTGCTTGGCTTAGGTCGATGTGGATGAACTCAAAGCCAGCCTCGATGCCAGCCTTGGCAGCCTCCACGCTCGGGCTATGGTCGAGGTTGACGTATATCTCGATGCCGTACTGGCGTTTAAAGTTGTCGACCATGTCGCGCACGTTGTCGAGGCCGATGTCCTCGACTTCGCCATGGCTGACTTCCACCAGCACCGGCGCGTTGTGCTTTTGCGCCGCCCGGGCGACCGCTTTCAACGTCTGCTCATCGTCCAGGTTGAAAGCACCAAATGCCCAGTGCTCCTCACGCGCCCGCTGCATCGCAGCTCGAGCTTTTTGGCAGTTGTCTCTGATTTGCATAAGTGAAAGTGGCATAGTATCTCCTACTTTTTATCTACGATGTGATGAGCCGCCAGCTGGATGTGCTTAGCATCAAGCCCAAAATGTTCAAGTAATTCATTGGGCTCGCCCGACTCACCAAAGTGGTCTTGCATGCCGATGCGCTTCATGGGCACCGGCAATTCTTCGCCTAAAAGTTCGGCGATGGCACCGCCCAGGCCGCCGTTTATCTGGCCCTCTTCGGCCGTAATCACACACTTGGTTTTTCGCACACTCCTAAGGATGGTCTCAGCGTCGAGCGGTTTAATAGTAGGTACATGAACGACTTCGGCATCGATACCGTCTTTGTACAACTTCTCGGCAGCCAGCAAGGCTTGGTAGGTCATGGTACCGGTGGCACAAATGGTCACATCGGCCCCCGGGGTAAAGACATAGGCCTTACCTATTTCAAAGGGTGTCTCGAGCGTGGTGATAACGGGCGTAGCCTCGCGCGCTAAACGCATGTAGTTGGGACGCAGGTCATTAACCATAGCAAGCGTCGCCTTCTCAGCCTCTACGCTATCGCAGGGCGCAATGACGACCATGTTTGGCAACACTCGCATCAGCGCCAGATCTTCAAGCATTTGATGCGTAGCCCCGTCGGGTCCTACGGATACGCCAGCATGGCTACCAATAACTTTCACTGGTCGATTATTAAGGCAGATAGTCGTGCGGATCTGTTCCCAGTTGCGGCCCGGGCTAAAGGCGGCATAGCTACTCACAAAAGGTACTTTGCCCATGGCTGCCAGACCAGCACCTACTGTTACCAGGTTCTGCTCAGCCACGCCAATCTCAATGAATCGTTCCGGGAAGGCCCTGGCAAAATCACCCATCTTGGTCGAATCAGTCAAGTCGGCACAGGCTGCCACAACCCGCTCATCAATCTGACCGGCCTTGAGGAGCCCCGAGCCAAACCCTGCCCGAATCGGCTGCGATTCAAGCTTGCCGGATATATCATGCAAATACATATTACTCATGTTCACCTCGGATCTTGCCACGCAATGTGCGCAGTTCTTGCAGGGCTTTTTTGGCCTGTTCGGCATTGGGCGGCGCACCATGCCAGTGGAAATCCCCTTCCATAAAGTCCACTCCTTTACCCGGCGTAGTATAGGCGATAATCATGACGGGTTTCTCGACAATAGAGCGCGCCATAGCACAGGCATCGATAACCGCCTCAATGTTGTTGCCATCTATTTCGAGCACATGCCAGCCGAAGCCTTCCCACTTGGTCTTCAGGTCTTCCAGGTGCATTACATTTTCGGTGGTGCCATCGATCTGGATGTTGTTTCGGTCGATAATGCCGATGATATTGCCCAATTTGTAATTCCCTGCCAGCATGGCAGCTTCCCATATGTTACCCTCGTCAAGCTCGCCATCACCCAGCATAACGTAAATCCACCGATGTGCCACGCCATCCATACGCATTGCCAGCGCCATACCACAAGCCTGGCTCAGGCCGCAGCCAAGTGGACCGCTCGTTGTCTCGAGCCCCGGCAAGCGTACGCGTTCAGGGTGACCCTGCAAGCGTGAGCCCAGTTTACGTAAGGTCAAAAGTTCTTTGCGGTCAAAATAGCCGGCATGTGCCATCGTGGCGTAACGCACCGGTACCGCATGGCCATTGCTCTGCAGCAGTATGTCGCGCTCTGGCCAATCAGGATTCTTCGGGTCGTGGCGCATGATGTCAAAATAAAGTGCCGTATAAATGTCGGCCTCACCCAAAGGCGCCGCACTGTGGCCGCTGCCGGCGTGCTCCAGCATACGGATGACATCCATACGGATGTCCTCAGCTTTCTTTTCCAGCCACTCCAGAGGATACTTTTGCGTCATGATCGCTGCTCCGCTAACGTTTTGAGAGTATTGTAGGATTCTCTAGGGTCTGGTGCCTGATGGATATGGCCCCCGACATTCAACACATCAACACCGGCTTGCACCAGCTGCCCGATGTTATGCTCGCTGACACCACCATCCCAACCGATCTCGACTGTCGGCTTGTACTCGCGGATGCGGCGTGCCTTGTCGAGTAGTGTCAGGTCCGCCGTGCCGCCAAACTGGCCCAATGTACCCGAAAATATCAGTACATGGTCGACATAGTCGAGCGCACCTTTGAGCACCTCGGCCGGTGTTTCGGGCAGCAATGCCACACCTGCTTGCATACCGTGGTTGTGCAGCTCGGTAGCAAACGATATAAAGTCACCGTCGGCTTCGGCATGCACTATAACTAGCTGCGGATGAAGCGTTTTGATGAGTTCCACGTGCTCAAAGGGACGCTGATACATGATGTGCAAGTCGGCCGCCACATTGGCCGGCCACCAGATTTTGTCAAGGTCTATCAAGGGCCGAGGCGTAAACTTTCCATCGGCCACATCCAGGTGGATGCGCCCGGCAAAGCCGGTTACGCGCTCCAGTTGCGCCCGATATTCATCCGGGGTAGTAGCGGTCACAGAAGGGCATACGGTCGCTGCCATCGGCCTACCCTAACTCATCCAATTGTTGGATGCGACGCTTAAACCTCGGTGCGCCCGCAAATGAGGTATTAAGCCACGTCACCATTATCGATTGGGCTTCGCGTTCATCCAGAACACGCGCCGGCAGACACAACACGTTGCTGTCGTCGTCATTACGCGCCATACGAGCCTCACGCACATCCCAGCAGAGACTGGCGCGGATACCCTTAAACCGGTTGGCTGCCATGCACATGCCTTGGCCGCTGCCGCATATCAGGATAGCTTTCGACTCGTCATCCCCGTCGGCAAGTAACGCACTGACCGCACGTCCGGCAAACTGGGGAAAATCATCTTGGCTATCGATTTTGACATCGCCTTCATCTACTACTTCGTAGCCGGACCGGCGCAAAAAATCGCTCAAGTTTTTCTTCAGCACAAAGCCGTTGTGGTCCGCCCCGATGAAGATTTTCATAGTCTACTCGTGAGAGTGGCCCTCTTTTTGATGTAAGATACGGCCAGTGTCAGCTACCACTTCGACCAAGCGGTTGCTGTAGCCCCACTCGTTGTCATACCAGGCGACCACTTTCAGCAGATTCCCCCCGACCACTTGCGTGAGCTTAAGGTCGACGATGGCCGAGTGGCTGTTGCCAATATAGTCGGTACTTACCAATTCTTCTTCGGTTACGTCCAGGATACCCTGATAAAATGGCTCTTTAGCGGCCTTCTTGAAGGCTTCGTTGACTTCTTCGACACTGACACTGCGCTTGGTGACTACAACAAAGTCGGCTAGGCTCACTACTGGTGTAGGTACGCGGACCTCAAAAGCACCGAAGATGCCGCCGAGTACCGGCAGAGCCTTGGCTGCTGCGATTGATGCGCCTGTAGTGGTGGGCGTAATGTTCTGAGCACCGGCGCGGTCTTCGCGAAGGTTCTTACCAGGACCGTCCTGCAAGTGCTGGCTAGCGGTGTAGCTATGGATGGTGGTCATCATGAGCTTTTCGATGCCAAAGGCGCTCTCGAGCACACTAGCTACCGGCGTAATACAGTTGGTTGTACAAGAGGCGTTGCTTACCACGTCTGCCACTTCTTTCAGTTTGTCATCGTTGACACCCAGCACAACAGTAGGTGCGCTGTCGGCACTTTCACCCTTCGCAGGAGCACTGATGACCACACGCTTTGCGCCAGCAGTAATGTGGGCACGAGCCTTGTCTGGCTCCACAAAGAAACCAGTTGACTCAATCACCACATCGACGTCTAGATCTTTCCAGGGCAAGGCTGTCGGGTCTTTCTCGGCCAGCACTTTCACCTTCTTGCCATCAACAATGATGCTGGTATCATCAAAACCTACTTCGTGGCCGTAGGCACCATAGTTAGTGTCGTGCTTGAGCAGATATGCCAATGTCTTGGTGTCGGTGAGGTCGTTGATAGCGACAATTTCAGCGTCGCTTCGCTCGAAAGCTATCTTAAAAGCGTTGCGGCCAATCCGGCCAAATCCGTTGATTGCGATGCGTGTTTTCATACCCATCCTTCCTGGTTTTTGTTAGCGTTATGTATGTGTATACGGTTTTATTGTAGAAGCATAAGGGGTATGATGCAACCGCTAACTGGGAATAAGTTGCAGCTCGCGCAATTTCTGGATGGTCCGCATAATTTCGCCAGCCTCTGGTGCGTCAAAATCAAACCAGCCAATGTTTGTAATGTTGGGCTCGTCTGGTTTTTGCTCGACATGCTCGTCTTGGGCAATAAACACGTAACGAAAGTCGTAATGGACGTGCTGGGGTTCGCTTTTGCGAGGCTGCTCGGGTACTGCACCCACATCGATATCAACAGGTAATATTGGGTTGGTTGCCTCAAGGGGGACATACTCTGATAGAACCACACTGGTTTCTTCGACGACTTCGCGCCGCGCAGTGGCCAGGGGGTCGGCTTCTTGGGCAATTTCCCAGTGGCCGCCCGGCTGTTGCCAGCGGCCGAACAGCTTGTGATAAATCACCAACACCTGCATGCGGTCGGGCGACAGCACGATGGCACTGCCCGTCACATGACCTTCAAAGTTTTTGCGATCATTAAGCTTTTGCCCCTGCACAATTTGCTCAATAAGTGGCGCTAGGCCTTTACGCTCATCGGGAAATTGCCGGATGTAGGCACTGACGATGTCGTCAAGCATCGGGGGGACCTAGCAAATCATTGTCGCGCACATAGGCAAACACCTTATTCTGCCTCTCGTACTCGATAAGCTCGAGTGCTTCGTCTATCGTAACCCAACGATATTGGTCATGCTCTGTGCTGAGAGTGACCGTAGGCCGATCGGTGTAGCCAATAAAAAATAGCCACACCACATTCAGGCCTTCCGGCACCAGTGTGCAATCCGTGTAAATTAGGCGCAGCTGACGCTCCCTAAGTATAATGCCGGCTTCTTCGTGAGCTTCGCGAGCGGCTGCTTCTTCGGCTAACTCATCACCATCGGTATGGCCACCGGGTATATCCCACTGTAATGGCCGGCGACTATCGCTTGCGCTTCGACGCAAAAGCAATACTTTGCTCTCAGAATTCACGATGATAGTCTTGGCAACAACCCGAGTCTCTGTCATCTTATTTGGTCTGGAAACGATCGATAGATTCTTTGATGACCTTTTTGGCCTCTTCCACACCGCCCCAACCGAGTACTTTCGTGGTACCAGGCTTCTTGAGGTCTTTGTAGTGCGCAAAGTGCTCTTCAATCTTGCGCTGCCAGCGCTCACCTAGATCTTCTAGCGAGTTGATACTGTCACCGGTATCGCGGTCGTCGGCCGGTACGCACACGATTTTGTAGTCCATCTCGCCGTCGTCCTCAAAATTGAACACGCCAACTACCTTTGCCTCCAGCCACACGCCAGTGGGGATAGGCTGGCTGCACACCACAAGCGTATCAAGCTCATCACCATCCTCGTCGAGCGTCTGAGGTATGAAGCCATAGTTGACCGGCTTGGCGTAGATGCTCGGCTCAACGCGGTCAAGCACAAAGCAGGCGCGCTCGCGGTCCCATTCGGTCTTAAGGGTCGAACCCATGGGGATATCTACGACCGTGTTGATGGTGCCGTTTTGGTAATCGCCAGGGTTTAGTACTTGGTTAAAATCAGCCATAGGGTGTATCTCCTTAACGTTTCTAAAAATATTGTACACTACTATTCGGGCGCCGATTACTCTCTTGACCGCCAAGCGTACTATACTTAGAGCGATGCGTGTAAAGTTTGAGCGAAAAGAAGAGCTATCGCCGGGAGTATGGCACTATTTTTTTGTACCTGAAAAGGCTTTGGATTATATCTCGGGGCAATACGTGGACTTTCTCATTCCTCACACCAACCCCGACAGTCGCGGCACTAAGCGCACGTTTACACTTACGTCGTTGGCCGAGGAGCCACATCTGAGTTTTGCGGTCCGTTTTGATGAGCCGAGTAGCAGTTATAAAAAGGCTTTGTTTGCTATGGAGCGCGGCCAGGAGGCTACCATCACCGACGCTATGGGCGATGTGGTGCTGCCCAAAAGCTCTTTGGTGCCCCTTACCTTTGTGGCAGGCGGCCTTGGCATGGCGTCATTTGTGAGCATCATGCGCTGGCTCACCAGAGAAAATGAAGCGCGCGATATTACCTTGCTCTATGCAGTGCGCGACCCTGCTGCCATATTATTTCAGGACGTCATCGACCAGTACCCACACCCTATCACTCTGCACATGTTCAGCCCCGAAACTCCACGTCTCACAGCTGAAACCATCAAAACGCACACGGCCGACGACGGCTTGGTGTATCTGTCTGGCAGCGAAAAGTTTGTGGAGGGTTATCGGCACGAGTTACAAAACAACTACGCGGTGCCCAATGAACGCATCGTGTACGACTTCTTCGACGGCTACCACGACTTATAGTTAACGAGTTAGCACGAGATAGCCCGAGTTTTGGGCCCCTGCCCACCGGCGACAAAACTCCTGCTTTGAGATTACCCGTGCGTTACCTTCTGCTCTCGCATCGGGGGATGGATCGTGCATGGTTACCGTATCGCGATCTACGTTCAGCAGAACCACCCGGTGCTGCACATTTTTATCCGCTGCAAATTCGGTTCCCAAGGTAGCCACCCCCAGCACTCCATAACTAGCCTCTTTAGCGCGCTGGGCTATCCGCCCGAGGGTGGCAAGATCCATCGCCGCAAAATTTATGCATTGAACTTCTTTTTGAAAGCATTCGGTGAATGCGCGTGTATTAAGCACTTTGAGATAATCCACGTCTGAGATAAAGGTAGTGCCATGTGCGCCATAAATCGCATCGTTCAGTGCCGCTTCGGTAAGCTTAACGCCAGTTAGGCCATGTAAGATCATGCGAAATGCCGCATTGGCGCACCGCATGACTTCTCGCTGTGGTAAAAAGGCTGGGTGGTCAAATAAACCTTGTGCAATGGTCTGGTCCCTGTCGGCGTCCCATGTCGCTGCCGCCACCTCTTCAAAATAGTCGCTTTTCGCTGTGTAGACCTCGGCGATGTATGCCTGCTGCTCCGGAGAAAATTTACCGCGAATCAAGTGCCGCTCGTACTCAATACTGTACTCCTCAGGTTGCAATATAGAGAAGGGAACTTGTATGCCCGCCTCGGCTAACAAGCGCAGCATGTGGTTCCGTGCCGCCGCAAAGCGTTCTTGGTAGGGGCCGGAAATACATTTACCTTCAAATGAAGCGTTTCTAGCTTCGCAGAATGCAAGCCGTATAGCCGATGCCACTGAATGATCTCGCTCTTGCTCGACATATGTCTGTAGCGCTGGAGAGAACAAATGCAATTGATGATACGACTGAGCGGATGACTCACCTTTTCGTTGCGTTTGTATTAGCGGATATACAGGGCGCCAGTCACCCGGCTGCACCGAGATACCCCAATATTCCAGAGTCTCCACGATAATATCAACAAATGGCTCCCACTCGCTCAGGAGTGTTCGGATGCGCCCGCTCGCCACGCTTTCCACCAACGACTCAGTAGTGAGGGCCTTTTTGCCGTTTGCGCTTGTAAGCATTGCTAGTTTGCTCTGGTTCCATGCCACATACCCCTCGGCAGCATAATTGTCAGGTGTTTCGTTGTTATTCAGCTGGGTTACTGCTCGCAGGGCTGCGTCATAGCGGGAGGCAATTTGCGACCAGACCTCGCAGGCGTCATATATTTTGCCCTCTTCGTCGGGATGCGTCTCTTCCAGATACTCAGCGTACTGCAGAAACTGCTCTTCACCTATCATACGCATTAGTTCCGGCGTAGCAGAAAGCTTTTCGTCATCGGCATCCGGCCACCAAGCGAGCAAGGGCAGCTCGTCAACATTCGGCGGAGCAAGGGTGCTCTCGGCACTTTTCATGGAAATATTATACAATAGTTATACTAATAAGCAAGCTACACGGTTTCGGGTTCGGCTTGCTGGACGTCCGCAACCGGAGCGCTGGCGACTTCTTCGGTGCTTTCGGAATGTGGTGTGAGCTTGCCCTCGAGATATTCGCGGATAATGAGTGCCGCCGTGGCACCCTCGCCTACTGCGCTGGCAATCTGCATGGTAGCCCCACTGCGGATGTCGCCCGCGGCAAACACGCCCTTCATGCTCGTTTGCAGATGATCGTCGGTCTTTACAAAGCCGATCTCGTCCAGTTCAATCTCAGTGCCCTTCAAAAATTGCGAGTTAGGCATGAGCCCTACAAACACAAAAACGCCGTCCGTCTCAAACTCCACCTTTTGGCCGTCTTTGGTGCCGATAACTTTGGTGACTTTGTTGTCCTCGCCGACAATTTCGTCGGTGGTCGTACCGAGGTGCACCGTAATCTTGCCTTCGTCGACGTATTTTTGCAGGTCCTGCTGCAATACGCCACTGGCCTTGAGGGTCGAACGCACCAACAGATCGATGTGGCTCGCAAAACGCGTCAAAAAGATACTTTCCTGCACGGCACTGTTGCCACCGCCTACCACCACCAGCCGCTTGTCGCGATAAAACGCGCCGTCGCAGGTGGCGCAGTAGTGCACGCCGCGGGCGTAAAACTCTTGCTCGCCAGGCACGCCAACTTTTTTATAATCGCTGCCCGTGGCTATCAACACTGCCCGCGCCAACATGTCGCCACTGGTGGTTTCAAGCCGCTTATACTTGCCTTCGTCATGAATAGCCGTTACTTCGCCCAGTTCGATGACCGCGCCGAAGCGCTCAGCCTGCTTACGCAAGTTTTCTGCCAACGTCAGGCCCTCAATACCCTCCGGAAAGCCCGGGTAGTTGTCAACCATGTCAGTAACGGCAGCCAAACCCCCCACCACGCCGCGTTCAAACAGTAGCGTTTCGATATCTTCGCGCGTCGTATAAACTGCTGCCGTCAGGGCCGCCGGCCCGGCACCAATCATCACCACATCATGTTTCGGTATGTCACTCATAATCGTCTCTCTATTCTACAGAATTTCTCCGGCCTATAAAACTCTTTATGAAGATGCAGTACAAGGCAGTGGTGATCAGCGGACTGAGCCGTATCTCCCCATACGGCGAAGTAGCAGCGCAGCCACTAACGCAGTAATGCGCTTCAGAAAAGTTTTAGACCAGGGCGGGAGCGAGCTTAGCCAGGTTATATCCCACCACCACTTCTCGGCTATCGTCGTGCTTGGTCACCACCGTAACTGGCACCGTCAAGGCACCGCTTAGGCTTAGCGCCTCAGCCTGACGCTCAGGATGCTCGTCAAGGTTTACCACCTCATATGCATGATTCTTCACGTCCAGATACTTCTTTACCATGGCGCAGTACGCGCAGGTGTTCGTCGTGAAGATGGTAATATTCTTGACCATATTGTTTCCCCTTATTGGTAATTATTTTAGTTTTATATGTAAAACTCTTGTATTAAAAAGTATACAATAGCGCCCTACCGTCTCGTCAATACGCTACATGTTGTGTTTTTTGCATATGCTTACGGAGAAGAGTATAGCTAACTGCCGACCTTGAGAAGCGTCACATCAAAGACCAGCGGCGCGTTGGCGGGTATACCCGAGCCGGCTGGAGGATTGGCACCGTACGCCTCAGCAGCCGGGATAAGCAAACGGCGGGTACCGCCAACCTTCATCCCCGGGATACCTTTGGCCCAGCCCTCAATGACACTGCCCGACTTGATTTGCAGAGACACGGGCTGACCCGTGTCTTGGGTACTTTGAAAGATAACGCCCGTGCTAGCTACGGCGCCGGTGTACAGCACACTTACCGTGTCGCCGTCTTTGGCAACCTGGCCGGTGCCGACTTTCGTATCAGTAATCTTTAGTTGGTTAACCGTGTTAACTGGTGTGAAATCTTTCAATTTAGTCCCCTGTACTTTATTGCTTTGCGTATTGTTAGTAGCGGAAGCGTTATTGTCCTGGTGTGTTGACTGCCAGACCACGGCAATCGTAAAGGCTGCCGATGTCACCAAAAACAGCAGCGCGCCTACCAACGCAAAAAATCGGTCCCGTTTCCTCGTCATATGACTCTATTCTACCCAAATAATGTGCTGCCGCCAAAATTTTATTGGCTGATTTCAAATTCTTTGAGTTTTTTCTCGGTGGCCTCAGTGTGCTGCTCTTGCATTTCGAGCAGTTGCTCATAGATACCGCCCGATTTGGCCAGGGTACGCGGTGAGCCGATCTCGTCAACGGTACCATTTTTAAGTGTAATTATCTGATCGACATGACTAACCGTGCTCAGCCGGTGCGCGATGATAAGCGTGGTACGCCCCTGCATCAGACGCTCTAGTGCCTCCTGCACCATGCGCTCGCTCTTGTTGTCCAGGCTGGACGTTGCCTCGTCCAGGATGAGAATTGGCGCATCCTTGAGCAGCGCCCGGGCGATGGCGATGCGCTGCTTTTGGCCGCCGGACAACTTGAGACCGCGCTCACCGATTTCACTGTCGTAACCCTTTTCGAACTTTTCGATGAATTCGTGCGCATTGGCCGCTTTGGCAGCGGCGATAATCTCGACATCGGTTGCCCGCGGCTTGGCATAGGCGATGTTTTCACGGATAGTTCCCGAAAATAGTGCTGGCTCCTGAAAGACCACGGCGATGTTGTGGCGAAGAGATTCTTGCGTTACGTTGCCAATATCTTGGTCGTCGATAAGGATAGTGCCCTTGGAGGGCTCGTAGAGGCGCAACAGCAGGCTCGTGATGGTGGTCTTGCCCTCGCCGCTTTCGCCAACCAGAGCAGTCTTGCTGCTGGGCACCAGCGTAAAACTCAGGTCTTTAAATACCACGGTGTCGTCGTAGCCAAAACGGACGTTTTGAAATGTTACGTCGCCCTTGCTTGCCTTGAGCTCAGTAGCGTCAGCGATGTCGGTGATGGCTGGCTCAGTGTCCATCACCTCAAAGTAATCACGCGTGTTGGCCACGGCGCGCTGCGTCTGGTCCACCAAGAAACTGATGCTAAAGATCGGTATACGGATAAGTTGGGCGTATTGGATAAGTAGCACCATGGTGCCCAAGGTGTATACACCGCGCGCCGTCTCTACAAAAATATAGATATAAATTGCAAAAAAGATGGCATTTAGCACTAGCCGGCGTACCACATCCTGGGTGTGCCAGAGCTTGGACTGCGGACGCGTCGTGGTGATGACGTTGCCATAGTGCTTGCTGAACAGTTTGAGCTCACGCGACTCCTGCAGAAAACTTTTGACTACTTTTATTTGGCCTACTGCCTCGGCAAACCGGCCACTGGCGATGTCTTGCTCCTCGTTAATTTCTTTCTGGTATTTTTGCCACTTGACGCTTGTTCGGGTCGTCAGCCACACAAATATCGGGTACAGCAGCGTCAGCATGAGACCTACCTGCCACGAGAAGTAAAAGACAATAGCCAGTGCAAAGATGGTACTGAACACAAACTGCAAGAAGTTGTTGCTGACGATGTTCATAAAGTTTGTTATCTGGGAAATACCGCGCGACATGCGGTTGATAATCTTACCGGTCAGCTCATTGTCAAAGTACGCCTGCGGCAGCGTCAGCAGGTGCTCAAAATAGCGCTCGCTCATGTAGCGCTGGACTTTCGCCGACAGGATGTCGCCCAGGTAGCCCCCAAAGTTACTGAATAGCGTCTGGCCAATATCGGTCAGAAAGATAAGGATGGCCATGAGCGCCACTAGCTTCACGTCGGCGTGGCCGCCGCCCAGCAGGTGGGTTATCTGGTCGATGGCCGTCTTGGTAAACAACGGCTGCAGCTGGCTCATGCCGGCGAGCAATATCGTAAAGACGCTGACCGCTACGTAGTACGGCCAGAGCTGCCGGGTAAAGCGAATAATCCGCCAGATTTGTTTCATCGCGTTTTAGTATAGAGTCTTTGCTGCTTCGCACAAAATCCACGAACGCGTCTTGGGTTTTGGGAGAAGCGGTACAAACGGAGGGACAAGAAGCGGAAATGGGATAAAGGAAGAATGAAGGGGTATACCCATCGTTCTGAAGCCTTTGCCCCACATGTCCGGAGCCCTTAAGGGGCCCGGTGCGAGAGGCCGTGGACAACCACTGTGCGCCGCCATAAAAGCGACGATTGCCCATACTTATCGTGTGGACAACCCCCCCTGGGGACCCACAACGATAAACCTCTCGCACCGGACCCCGTGTGCACACACGAGACGATCCAGCTGGATGCAGGGGGCGCGTAAGCTCCCGTCGAGTCTGCATACCAATCGTACTCGTCGTGCCAGGTGGGCTCCGACTCCCCGTGACGGGGGATTCCGGGGAGCCGGAACTCTATAGTGCTTCAATAGTTCGAAGCTACTGATCAGAAGCGCTATGCGTCGATAGCGGTTCAAATCAGTAGCTTTCCATTTGTACCGATAATGTGCCTGGGAACAAACTCAACCCTAGTGGGGAGAACGCTCAACCAAGATGCGTAATAATATAATTGCCCACACAGCAAACGTCAAGCATAAGTTCACCGCTCCGGCTCCTCAATTTTAGAGACGGGCACCGTAGAGAGCAATGGGGCGGCAGCAGTGGCCGTCGAAACTATATCGGAAAACACCGGTGGCCTACAGTAACGCCAGTGAGCCAAAAACTCACCAGGTACGGCAAAGAATTCCCGTACATCACGCCCCATGTTGTCGCCATCCCAGAAACGCAAGTCTCCTTGCATACGAACCCTGTAAGCCTCTGCTGGCTTACCTTGCCGTAACAATTTGCGTTGAGCCATGTTTCCTCCACCTACAATGCCCGGGCGATACCGACCATAGGCATCTTCCCATTCGTCATAGAGCACCGGATCAGTGTCAGCCAAACGCTCTCGCTCTTTTTCATCTACAGCCCGGGGCGCGACCACATGCATTTCGCCTTTTAGAACATGCAAAATCTGCGGTACCTCATCAAGGTTGTACCTGCGCAGCCAGCGTCCGGTATGGGTAATTCGCTTATCGAGGCGGTCATCTTTATGAAGCGGTGCATTTCCTTCGATCATGGTACGGAGTTTGAGCATGTCAAACGACGCCCAGCCTTGGCCGTACCTAGGGTGTCGATAGAGCGCCGGACTCCCCTCTTCGGCACGAATGCAATGGGCGCCATAAAGCGCCGCTGGGCCCAACATGAGGGCGATTGTCATCGCCATCCCCGCATCGACCATCTGCTTCTCTTCAGAACGCAAATACGCATCACCACGTTTCATCTTGCTATCTTTATAACACGGCTTCGTTTAGGAGGCTAGAGGCGTTCGGCGCCGAATTTTTCGTGAGCAGCAGCGGCCACCGTATCGAGCATGGCATTGACCTCTTCGGCCTTCATGGTCTTTGAGTAGCTGGCAATGGTGAAGCGAAGCGTGATGTTTTTGTGCTGTTTGTCGTCACCTTGGTACATGTCCAGTGGGCCTAAGGACGGCAAGGTGTGCTCGGGTTGGACTTTGCTCAGCTCGTCCCACACAAAATCGTACAGTTCCTGATAGCTCAAATCCGCCGGTACTTTGAGGGAAATGTCCTGCTCTACCTTGGGGTACTTCGGAAGCTCCACGTATGAGCGTCCGGAACCAAGCACCTCGGCGAGGGCGGTTGTGTCGAGCTCGAAGCCGGCACAGTACGTCGGCAATTTGAGTTTTGCGGTCACTGAAGATTTAAATTCACCGATTATTCCCAAGAACTTGCCCGCTGCCGTGCTGACCATGGCTGCCCTGCCCGGCTGGTACGGCTGCACGACAGCAAAGGTTTGCGCCTCGGCGGTAAGCGGCTGGAACTTCAACGGTACACCTACCAAATCAACCAAATATTTGCGGGCCTCGTAGTAGGCTGCGCCTGTCTTGCTTGCCTTGCTGCTTGCGGCCACGACAAGCGCCGTATATTCGTCTTCCGAGGGCAAGCCATCTTCACCGGGTCGCTCCTTGGTGTGTACTTTGCCGATTTCATAGAGCACAAAGTCATCGTAGCCGGCTTTGATGTTCGGGTGGACTTTTTCCAGCAGGCTGGGTACGAGGCTCAGGCGATAATACTGCAGGTCGGGGCTCAGCGCATTGCTGAGCTGATAGGCCTGGGCTTTGTCTTGGCCGACTTTGTCGAGCAGGTTGCCGTGTACAAAGCTGTAGGTCAGCACCTCGTTGGCGCCCGCGGCGCTCAATGTGCGACGGATGTGGGACTTGGCTTCGAGCAGTGCATCCTTGGGCGTCGGTGTCATGTCGCGATGGGGTAATTCGAGCGGCAGGTGGTCGTAGCCGTACAGACGCCCGACTTCTTCTACGACATCTTCACGGATTTCGATGTCGGTGCGCCAAAACGGTATATGCACAGTCAGTTCGTCGTTTTGTACGTCCACGCCAAACTCGACATTACGCAGCAGCTGCGCCATCTCGTCACCCGACAATTTCAGGCCCAGGCGCTCATTGATAAACTGCACGCCCACCGTCACGTCCGCACGGCCGGGCAGCGGTTTTACATCATTCAGTGGTTTGCCGGCAGACTCACCGTGCGCCAGCTCGCGCAGCATTTCCACCGCTTTCGCCATCACCCGGTCAGTTTGCAGGGGGCTCTGGCCTTTATTAAAGCGCGTCACCGCATCGGTGAACAAGCCGTGCGCCATACTGGTGCGGCGGATAGAGTACATATCAAAACTGGCACATTCCAAAATGATGTTTTTGGTATTCTCATCAACCTCTGTGTCGGCGCCGCCCATCACGCCGCCGATGCCAATGGCTTTGCTGGCGGTGGCAATCACGATAGCCTCAGCGCGCGGCTCAACTTCTTTGCCGTTTAGTAGCATCACTTTCTCGCCGCTGTGCGGATAGCGGGCGCAGAGCGTGGCGGTCTCGCTGCCCCGGTCTTGGGCGCGGACTTTGTCATAATCATAGGCATGCAACGGCTGCCCGGTGAGCATCATCATGTAGTTAGTGATGTCCACCACGTTGTTGATAGGCCTGATGCCGACGCGGTTGAGGTACGTCTGCAGCCACACGGGGCTTGGCTTGACCTCAACATCTTTGATGGCGATGGCCATAAAGCGCGGTACGACCTCTGTCGCTTGGTTAAACACTTCCAGCGGCAACTGCTCGCTGCCCTGCTCGTAGATGGGCGGCTGGTTCAGATACCATTCCGGCGATGTAAAGGCTTTGTGGGTAATGCCGGCTATTTCACGGGCCACACCCAGCTCGCCGAACAGGTCAGGCCGATGGGTAAACATCTTGTTTTCGATGTCGATAATGTAATCATTCAGCTCGTATGCATCCGCAAAAGGCGTGCCGGGTGCTGCATCAGTGTCAATTTCCAAAATGCCTTCGTGGTTGTCGCCGAGGGCAAGTTCCTTGGGGCTGGCTAGCATGCCGTTGCTTTTCTGTCCGCGGATGTCGCGCGCTTCGAGCACAAATGGGTCGTGGTCGTAGGTAGCCGGCACCGTGCTGCCAGGCGGCAGCCAGGCAACCGTCAAACCTTCGCGCACGTTCGGCGCCCCACACACGACCTGCACGTGGCCGTTTTCATCGCGCTCTACACCCTGGGTCTTTCCTCCGTCGTCTATTTTGCAGACGTGCAGATGATCGGAATTATCGTGGTCGACACACGTTACCACTTTTGCCACGACGACGCCTTTATATCTAGCGCCTAGGTCGATGACCTCTTCGACGGCACCCAGCTGTGCGCCGATTTTCCCGACCAGCTCGTCGACACTAAGGTCAACGTCAGTAAACTGCTTAATCCAATTCAGACTTACTTTCATGCCAGTGCTCCACGATTATTATCATAACCATGTATTAACAACTCTTGTACAGACGAAACAACTAATGTGCTATCGTTTTGCACTGTCACACAATGTACTTCTGGGTAATAGTCTTTCATCCACTGCAAGCAATGCCCACAAGAATTGATTACTGAGACATGTTCACGATCCGCTTCAAATTTAACCCCTACGAAAAGTTCAGGTTCAAATTGTTGTGGGGCAAGCTCAGCGATAGCTACAGCAACAGCTCCAAGTTCTGCATCGTGACTGCCTGACCAATAACCTTTGAACAGATTAAATGCAGTAAATATTCGTTTCTGTCTGGTCCTTATAGCAGCCAATACGTTATTTTCATCACGATTTGGGCTTTTTAGCAGTTGCTCTTTAGCAACTCTCAATAAGTCCATGTCTTCTGACGATAGTTCTTTGCTCATGAAAATTGCCTCAAGAAGTCTAATTTGCCGGACTCGAAGTGGCGGATGTCTTCGATGCCATATTTCATCATCACCAGGCGCTCGATGCCGCCGCCCCAGGCAAAGCCGGTGTAGACGTTGGTGTCAATACCAGCCTTGTGCAGCACTGCCGGATGGATCATGCCGCAGCCCAGCAGCTCAATCCAGCCAGAGTATGAGCAGACATTGCAGCCCTTTTTGTCGCAGAACGGGCAGCTGAGGGCAAACTCAAAGCTGGGCTCGGTGAACGGGAAGTAAAACGGCTGGGTTTTGACCTCCAGCTCCTTTTGGTAGTACTCCTGCAAAAACGTCTTGAGCGTGGCTATAAGATTGCCGGCATGGATACCCTTGCCTACATACACACCCTCGAGCTGGTAAAACGTGTGTTCGTGACGCGCGTCGAGGTCTTCATTGCGGAAAACACGGCCCGGGATGACCACGGCGATGGGTTTGCCCTGCTCCAGATTACCCTTGTACTTTTGCAATACACGGTGCTGCATAGTGCTGGTGTGCGCCGGGGCGATGAGCGGCTTGCCTGCCGCGTCGGTTTCCTGCGTCATAAAAGTGTCGTAATCGTCGCGCGCCGGATGGCCCTCGGGAAAATTGAGCGCCTCAAACATATGGAAGTCGTCGTCCAGCTCGCGGCTTTCCACCGCGGTAAAGCCCATGCGGTAAAAAATGTCGAGCACCGATTCCAGCTCGGCCATGAGCGGATGGATGCTACCCTGGTCACTGGTGAGCAATTGCGGGCGCTTGTCAGCCGGTACGTTGATGTCAAACGGTGCTGTCACGTCAATGGGCGGCAGGGCTGCGGCGTGATCAGCAGTAGCAGCCACCAGCTGCTCCAGCTCGCTACGCAGCGCATTTATTTCCTGGCCGAAGCCGGCGCGCTGGTCAGCCGGCAAGGTAGGGATTTGGGCATAGAGCGCCCGGAGTTCAATCGCCTTCAAGATGTCGGCTTTGGTATCGAGCTCGGCAAGTCGTGCCTTCAAGGTTGCGGCCACTTCGGCAATTTTCGGATTTTGATAGGCCATATTACCCACCAGTATACCAGCCAATTAACAGATGTACATGTGTTGACTGAAGACTGTTTTTATACTATTATATTTCGACATTCTCCTCAACCGAGTGAGAATCCGCAGAGTAGAAGGGTACATATGTATGTGGCAAATTATTGCCATCGTGTACGGGGCGAGTGAAGTCGAAGTCGTGTTGACTCGTAAAGGCCATGTAGCTCTGTCGCAAGTTGCGTTTGCACCACTTGTGGCGGCAGTTGACATCTTGATGCACGGGGCGCATGTCGTGCGAAGGAGGCGTCAAGTGGTCAACAGCCCCAAAAAAAGTTGACGTGCGTAAGCGGGACAGACCTACGGTCTGCCGAGAGTAACCTCTCGGGAAGATGGTCCACCTTAGGACGCACTTCTCCCGCTTCCCGCACCCCTCCCAACACACTTCTTCTACTCTGCTCAACATCTATTATTTGTTTTGTGGCGAAATGATGATTGTGCTTAAATGAGCACACGACGAGGAATACCCATGTTTAGTATGTTCAAGAAAAAGAATCCGCTGACTCTCACGCTCAAGACACCTGACAGCGTGAGTACCGAAGATATCAGCCTGGAGGCAGAGTTGATGTTTGTGTGCACCGGCGCGGCAACCATACAATCTGTGATGTTACGGCTGCGCGGCGACCTGGTGGACCGCAAAAAGGCACCGAGCGCGGCGCCGTATCACTACTTGGGCGAAATTACCGCGACCCCAGACCTAAAAATGGCGCCAAATCAGCCCGAGAAAATAGCTCTGCGCTTACCCCTGGACTTCAGCGGACTTAATGCATATGAAATACCGCCCGAAAACCTAGCGGTGGCATCCGAAGAAATGAAAG
>DASZYT010000022.1:0-45317 GCA_035545275.1 Saccharimonadales bacterium (SeqCode)
GGTGTACGGGTTGTTCTACCAAGAGCATGGCCCGGTAGCTATGTGCGGAATAGATAAGCGCTGAAAGCATATTAAGCGCGAAACTAGCCTCAAGATTAGATTTCCCTATGACCTCCCTGAAAGACGATCAGGTTGATAGGCTTTAACTGGAAGCGTGGTAACACGTGGAGGTGAGAAGTACTAATAGAGGCATTGACTTTTTACGACCATGAGCCATTCATCGGTCAGTCTGCCAACTGGCGTAGCCAGTTGCGCTCTGACCTTCTGGCGTGCTACTTTGTTGCCGACCTCCGGTACTTGCTTACCGTATTTTTATACGGCTCGCGAGTTTCCTCGGTCGCGCCTTGTATCACGCTCAGCTGAATGACTCATGGAGTTTGTGCAAATTGACTAGTTGTTGGTGAGTTTATCACCCGTTTGTCTAACAAACGCTTTTACATTTACAAAATCCGTGCAAGTTTGTACTCATGGACACCGATAGGCTTTCTCTCCCGATGGAGGGAAAAGAGCAGCCGGACAAAATGTACTCCATTTTGCCCGCGCGACGAGAAAAACCGTAGGTTTGTCTCAGTTCGCCCCGCTTCGGTGCCCATAGCGTGAGGGAAACACCTGTTCCCATGCCGAACACAGCAGTTAAGCCTCATAGCGGTTACAATACTTGGGGTTCACCCCTGGGAAAATAGCACGGTGCCGAATTATAGAGAAAGGACTCCTTACAGGGGTCCTTTTTCTTTATGAGAAAAATCTTACAGATTTATCTCAGACTTTTGCGTTACCATAACCATGTTCGAAGCTGTACTCACTGTATTCTCTGTATGCGGTTTCGTTCGGCACCATGTAATAAAAGGAGGGAATGAAACATGAGCGGCACTATCAAAGGTGGCCAAGAGGCTGCAAAACGCAACAAAAGACTGTACGGTAAGGACTTCTACGCCCGTATCGGGGCGGCGGGGGGCCGGGTAAAGACCCGTAAGGGCTTTGCGGTCAACCGAGAGTTGGCACGCCAGGCAGGTGCCCGCGGGGGGCGCTTGTCACGACGGACGTCTGCCAGTAGTCACGCTTAAGTTTTTGTTGACATAAACACGTTGTCATGCTATCATAAGCATGATTTCGTGAGGAATAAGAGGGTTTCCTGCCATTTGGCGGGGAGCCCTTTTTACTTCTCGCGAATGATACTAAGAAATAAGGGAGGTCATGACAATGGCTGGAACTCAAGCTGGCGGCAAAGCTGCCGCTGCTAAGAACAAGGCAAAATACGGTGGGGACTTTTACGCCCGCATCGGCTCCATGGGCGGCAAACTTGGCCGCACGGGTGGCTTTGCCAGTGACAAAGTAGGTGCCGACGGTCTGACCGGTCGTCAGCGTGCTGCTATTGCCGGCGCTGCCGGTGGGCGCATTAGCCGTCGCACCAAGAAAATCGCTTAAGTTTAGAGAGACTTATGTGTATGAAAAACTCCGCGAAAGCGGAGTTTTTCATATAATAGTGGCCGAAAAGACCGCAGTGGGGTGTTTGATATTTTGAGTGGTGCGGTAGGCGCGGCAAAAACGCGAGTCGGAGACTTTCCAGCTCGTATGGCAGTTGAAGCATCGATAGAGGGGCGTAGCACCTTGCTGCAAGCTTTTGGTGCCACACGTGGGGCAGATGCTTCGTTTGTATACCCAGTCGCGATAGGTGTCGAGGCAGTCCTGGACATGGTCCTCGTCAATGGTTGTACCTACTTCGTGGGCGAGTTCTTTGGCTTTTTCCCAGGCCTCCACTTCCATAGCAAGGAGTTCTAGGTCGGTATGATACGTGCGGTGGTCAAGAATAGCGTGGCCGGTCTCGTGCAATAGCGACCATAAAGCGCTTTGCTCTTGTAGTCCCGGCTTGTACGTAACTTCTTTGGTTTCTGGGGACCAGCAGAAGGCATCACCTTGGGAGAAGCAAAGGTGGGGATACTTGGTGCATAGTAGCTCAACGAGATCCATACCGTGCCTTTGCCAGGTCGTAACAGCCATATATCACCGCTTCTTCGGGCCGAGCAGCCTCGCGGAGGGGTGGAATAGTAACCAGCGGCATCTCGTATTGCTTGAGATACTTGTGAAGAGGGCCCTGAAAGCGTTCGAAGTAGCGGCCAACGCTGCCACCAAAAATGATGACATCAGGTTGTATAACGGCGACAAGTTCTAAAATACCCCGAGATAGATTGCGGGCGATATGATTCCATGCTGCGTCGTGTTCCCCCAGTTCTTCGGCCTGTTTACCATATTTTTCAACCAATGCATGGCCAGAGGCAAAGCTCTCCCACGTTACCAGTTTTCCGTGGTGCTCAAGAAGGATGTGGCCACCCTCGCTGTCAGCCAGTGCGGGCTCAATGGTGCGGTTATCAATGACGCCGGTGCCAATCCCTGTGCTTACGGTTACGTAAAGTACCTTTTGGTATTGGGGGACTAGCATTGCCTCTGACAGGCCGGCTAAGTTGGCGTCGTTCTCTAGGACGGTGGGGCAGTGGAAAATCTTTTCGCAGTCTGTCTGAATAGGGACGTGGTGCCAGTTGAGGTGTCCAAAGTCCAGGCCGATCCCGTGCTCACGGTTGATTTTTCCTGGGATACCGACCCCGGCTGCACCGAAATCTTTTGTAGACATATTTGCAACAGTGTTGGCCAATTTTTCAACGAATGCTTCGTAGTTATCAGGGGTGGGGAAGCGTTCCTGTTCGGTAATGACGCCTTCAGTATTGAGCGCTGCTACCAACGTCTTTGTGCCCCCAATATCTACCCCTGCGTACATGTTCCTAGTGTATCATATCCGCCCCATGGTAGGCCCCTCTTTACCACCAGGGGCGGGTACGATATAATACCAGTAATCTTACAGACTATAGGCAGGGTGACGTGTGTTTAGCTTGCTGACAGTTTGGAGAAATACACTACAGAAGGAGGCATTTTAGAAATGCCAAAGAATACAATAACAATGGATGAACTGCTGGCTGGCAGCGATGTAAAGGCGCTGGCTGCTGGGGATGTGGTCGAAGGAACTATCAGTTCCGTAAAAAAGCATGAGGTCTGGGTAGACCTGGGCGCAAAAGGCGTAGGCGTAGTTCTGCGCCGGGAAATCGGGCATGGGCAACCGCTAGAAGTGGGTCAGCCTATTACCGTGAGCGTTTTGAACCCCGAGCTCGAAGAGGGCTATGCGCTGCTTAGCATGCGTCGGGCCGTCAAAGATCGTGGTTGGGACGAACTCCAGCGTATGTTCGATGACCAAGAAATCGTGGAAATAACTCCCTATGACGCTAACCGCGGTGGTTTATTGGTAGAGCTGGAAGGCATTCGGGGCTTTTTGCCGGTGTCACAGCTGGCTGCTGGCCACTACCCTCGTGTGTCGGGCGCAGATAAGGATGAAATTCTGCAGAAACTGAACGCTCTGGTAAACAAGTCGTTACGAGTGCGTATCCTCGATGTGAGCCGCAAGGACAACAAACTGATCTTTTCCGAGAAAGAAGCCATCAAAGACGATATTCAGTCTCGTTTCTCTGAACTGAAGGTTGGCGATGTGGTCGAAGGCGTTATTACCGGGGTCATTGACTTCGGTGCATTCGTAAATGTCGACGGTATCGAGGGGCTCATCCATATCTCGGAAATATCGTGGGAGCGCGTAGATAATCCACGCAACTACGTAAAGGTTGGTGAGACTGTCAAAGCGAAGATTATCGCCATCGACAAGGATCGTCTGAGTTTGAGCCTCAAGCAACTTACGGAAGATCCATGGTTGAAAGAAGTCAAGAAATTCAAGAAGGGTGACGTGGTAGAGGGTAAGATTACCCGTATCACGCCGTTTGGCGCTTTTGTACAACTTAGCTCTGCGGTCGAAGCCTTGGTGCATGTATCTGAGATGAGCGATGAAGAGGGCGTAGACCCAGAGAAAATCTTCAAGCTGAACGAAAAGAAGCAGTTCAAGATTATCGACATCGATACCGAGGCTCGCAAGATCGGGCTTAGCCTAAAGAACACCAAGTAGCAATGCGTACGTAAACGAACAGGCCTATCGGCCAGAAAGGAGTGCAGGCAGTGGCAACTACCGTACAAATCGAAGATATGATCACTGTGGGCACTCTGGCCGACAAGCTGATGATTCCTGTCAGCAAACTAATTGCCGAATTGATGAAAAACGGCATCATGGCCACGGTTAATGAACAGATTGATTTCGACACGGCCCAGATTATTGTTGAGGAGCTGGGACTGGACGTAAGTCTCGAGAAACCGGTTCATGAATCATCGACGGCAGGTCATCATCGCGACCGCTCAACTACAAGCGAGACAGCTCAGCCGCGACCACCTGTGGTGGCGGTCATGGGTCATGTCGACCACGGTAAAACTTCACTACTGGATGCAGTACGGGGCTCCACGGTAGTCGCGGGTGAAGCCGGCGGGATTACGCAACACATTTCAGCCTATCAGATAGAGCACAACGATCGGCGCATTACCTTTTTGGATACACCAGGCCACGAAGCGTTTGCGGCTATCCGTGACCACGCGGCACAACTGACCGATATCGTTGTCTTGGTAGTGGCGGCCGATGACGGTATCAAGCCACAGACCATAGAAGCCATTCACTTTGCACGTAAGGCTGGCGTGAAAATCGTGGTAGCAATCAACAAGATTGACAAAGAGGGTGCTGACCCTAACCGTGTGAAGCAACAGCTATCTGAGCAGAATTTACTTATAGAGGAGTGGGGTGGTGACACGATTGCCCTAGAGGTGTCCGCCAAGACTCAGCAGGGCATCCCTGAGCTGCTTGACATGCTTTTACTAGTTACAGATGTAGAAGAACTGAAAGCGGACTATGATGTGCCGGCGCGCGGCCTTATCATTGAAGCTCACGTAGAGCAGGGCCGCGGACCAGTTGCACACGCACTTGTCGAAGAAGGAACTCTTAGCAAGGGTGATTTCGTAGTAGCAGGAGCGACTTATGCAAAAGTACGGAACCTAGAAACGACCACCGGTGAATCGCTTACAAAAGCTACTCCGTCTACCCCAGTTGTTATTACAGGGTTCAAACAGTTGCCTGAGTTTGGTGATGAGTTTAGCGTCGTCTCAAGCGAACGAGAGGCTCGGGTGGTAGCCGAAAAAGCCGCCAACCAAAAGAATGCCGCCGGGGGCCGGGTGGGGCTTAATAGCAGCGAATTGATCCGGATTATTAACCGCAGTAATCAAGTGCAAGAGCTTAATATTGTCATCAAAGCTGACGTGCAGGGATCACTTACCTCTGTTATTGATAGCCTAAAGGCTCTCGACACAGACGAGGTGGCAGTACGCGTGGTAGGTTCTGGCGTGGGCACGCTGAATGAGAACGACATCAACTTGGCACATACCAGCAGTGCTATCGTATACGGCTTTAACGTGACGATGCCAGGTAACATTAAGCAACAAGCCGCCCGCGACAAAGTACCGGTGCGCTTGTATAAGGTTATTTATGAGCTTATCGATGATGCCCGCGAAGAGCTAAGTAAACTTCTCACTCCGGAGATTGTCGAAACAAATCTCGGACGTTTGGTGGTGAGGGGTGTATTCAAAACCACACGCACGGAAGTTATCTGTGGCGGGGAAGTCACCAAGGGTAAGTTGACGGTCCCGGCGGTAGCAAGGGTCATGCGTGGCGATGAGCAGCTAGCCGAAGTGCGCATAACCAATCTCAAGCGTGGTCCGCAAGACACCAAGGAAGTATTTGAGGGTGAAATGTGTGGCATGAGCCTGGAGACGACCTCACGGCTTGAACTCCAAGAAGGCGACCATATCGAACTGTTTACGCGGGAATCGGTTGTGCGCACGCTGTAGCGTTTGCCAGCACTGCATAAATTGGATAGGATAAAGGTATGCTTAGAATCGATAACGCACTCCTAGAAGAACTGGGCTTAGGTAGCTTACCGCCTCAGGAAAAGCAAGGTTTACTCAAGCACATTTACGAAACGCTCGAAATGCGTGTGGGTATGCGCCTGGCCGACCAAATGACCAATGAACAACTGGATGAATTTGAAAAGTATTTCGATGCCAAAGATGACGAAGGTGCTTTTCGCTGGCTTGAGACCAACTTCCCCAACTACAAAGAAATTGTTAACGAAGAGTTCGAGAAGCTTAAAGCTGAAGTGGGTCAATCCGCTCCACAAATACTTACGGCCGCCAACTCAGCGCAGCTGGCTGATGGTGCACCGGTCTCAGATGCGGAACAGGGACAAAACCAGCAACCTCCCCAAGGACCGCCGCTAGCGGCCTAGACGGTTGCCATACCCAGCCAAAAACGCTTGAGCCGTCATCTCAGCTTTACCGGCGGGTTTGAGCCATTCAATGATAAGACTGCCCGTGGTGCATCCTACAAGCAGGGAAGCATCTTGGACACTCCATTCACCGGGTGCTAGTTTTTGGTCCGATAGGCGGGCTTTGGTAATAATGACAGGAAGCTCTGCTATCTCTGTTCGACTTTGAGGCCACCCCTGGAAGGCTCGTATTTCGCGCTCAAGCCGGCTGGCGGGCTTGTTCCAGTCTAGGCTGCCATCTGCCTTGGAGAGTAGTGCATCGTAACTGGCACGGCTTTCGTCCTGGGGGATGGCTACGATGCTGCCCTCAAGAATGCCTGGCAACAGTTCGATCATCATCGCGCGGCCTACTTCAGCAAGCTGCGCTGCAAGGTCTTGCTTGGTTTCGTTGCCAGTAAGATCAATCTCTGACTGGCCGTATACCGGTCCAGCGTCCATTTTCTGGACAAGCTGCATGATGGAAACTCCTGTTCGATTGTCACCGTCTAAAATGGTGCCTTCTATGGGGGTGGGGCCACGGTGCGTAGGGAGTAAAGAAGGGTGAAGATTGATGATGCCGTGCGGAAATATATCGATGACAGATTGCGGTACAAGTTTGCCGTAGGCTACCAGTACGCCGGCGCCGGCGCCGTAGGCTTTTAGCTGGTCAACGATGTGGGCCGGCTTGTCAGGAAGAAGCACGGGGATGTCGTGAGCTTCTGCCACCTTTTGCACTTCTAGTTCGCGTACGTTGCGGGACTTGCCGTGCTCGTAATGTGATACCACTGCAGCCACGTGATAGCCGGCTTCTATCAGTGCTTTAAGCACTGGGGCTGTCGTGGTTACCCCGGTGGCTAAGCGCTCATTGCCAAAGAATACGATTGTCTTTGATGTCTTTTTCATAGTCTAGTTGCTCTAATTTTCCATCAGGCAGCAGGCGGAAAAACGCCTGTGAATCGTCTTTGATGCGGTCAATAAAGACCATGCCGTTGGTGTGGTCGATTTCATGTTGGAAAATACGGGCTAAAAATCCCTCGGCGCTTACCCGGAATTCCTTTCCTTCCTCATCAAGTGCTTTGATGCGTACCTTGCTATGACGGGGGACTTTACCGTAGATGTCTCGTACACTCAGGCAGCCCTCAAAATCTTCCACGATTGCACCACTGAGCTTAGTGATGGTAGGGTTGATGAACGTGGTGAAGGTGTGATCATCTTTGTCGTCGTAGTTATTGCGTATGACGACGATGCGATAGAGCTGATCAATCTGTACGGCCGCCAGAGCAACGCCCACTTCGTGCTCACGGCTTTGTTCCCACTCGATAGTAGCCTCGCGCATGGCTGCGACAACCTGCTTGATTTCGGTGGTGATTACGCCTACCTTCTTGGACTTTTCACGCAAGTGCGTATTGGGCAGCGTAATGATAGGGGAACTCATTAGTTTCAAGTATAGCGTATCGCTTGGGTAAACACCTAGAGTAGATTCATCGGATCAATGTCATAGCCCCAGCCGCTTTTTGGCAATAGCGCAACGGCAGCCAGCAAGTCTGAACGCTTGGACGCCTTAACAACCAATTGCCACTGATATTTACCGCCGGATTTCTCGTGGAAAGACGGCGCTGGCCCCTCAACGATGATGCCCGGCATTTTTTGTTTAAGCAGCACTTTGAACTTTTCGGCGGCTTGCTCCGCACTTTTAGGTGAAGCGCGCCGGCAGGTCAGTTGCAGGAGATGAATGAACGGCGGGAATAGAAATTTTTTGCGCCCCTCAAGTTCGGCGCGGTAAAACGTTCCCCAGTCATCTTCGATCGCAGCTTTAAGCACTGGATGGTCAGGTACGTAGGTTTGAATGATGGCGGCGCCGTCGCGGTGGCCCCTCCCGATACGTCCTAATACCTGGGTGAGAAGTTGGTAGGTCCGTTCGCTCGCGGTAAAATCTGGTAGCGACAGGCTACTGTCAGCCGCTATCAGTCCCACGACGCCGAGGCGGGGCAAGTCTAGGCCCTTGGCAATCATTTGCGTCCCTACCAAGATGTCAACGTCCCCGGCATGGATGGTCGCCATGTGTTGCTCTAGCCGTTCGGCCTTCGTGTTGTCAGTGTCAAAACGCTGAATGCGTGCGGCGGGGAATAATCGTTTTACTTCGTCGACGATGGCTTTGGTGCCGATAGACCGGAACGCTATCTGTGGCTGACCGCAGGCTGGGCATGAGGCAGGAGGCGCTTGTCGGTAGCCGCACACATGGCATTGCAGCTGATGCGCATCGCCATGATAGGCGAGCGGTAAATCGCAATGCGGGCACACGGCCTGCCAACCGCACTGTTCGCAAACTACCAGGCGGGCCGTGCCGCGGCGATTAAGGTACAGCAGAGTCTGCTCACCCTTACCCAGGGCCTGTTCAATGGCTGTGAGCAGGCTGTCAGATAGGTACCGTCCACGGGTAAAGTTATGGCGGTCCTTGAGGTCAATAACGGTATAATGCACCTTAGAGATTGCTGTTGCTGGAACAGTCAGTCGGAGTATCGTTTTTCCCCGCTGCTCAGCAATAAGGTAATCGGTAACCGAGGGTGTGGCCGAACCGAGCACGAGGGTGCTGTTGTGTTCGTGGGCTAGCTGCGCGGCAACCCGTGCGGCATGGTAGTAGGGTGCTTGTTCTTGCTTGTAGGCCGGCTCGTGGGATTCATCGACCGCAATAAACCCGATGGACTTTAAAGGACTAAATAGGGCCGAGCGGGGGCCTATGACCACCAAAGGCTCCGCACTCTTTAGAATAGAAAGCCAGACTTGCTGTCGTTCGGCAGGAGTCAGACGGGAATGGAGCACGACCACCCGGGACCCGAAAACATCTATGAAGTTGCGCGCAAGCTGTGAAGTCAACCCAATCTCAGGAGTCAGTATGAGTGCAGAACGGTCGTGGGCTATGGCGCGTTGCGCAAGCTCAATGTATAGACGGGTCTTGCCGGTTCCGGTTTTACCGTGCAAAAGATACGTGTCGGCCGACGTGATATGGGCGAGGGCTGAAGTTTGCTGAGGGGTAAGGGGCGGCAGGGTAACCGTAGTGGTTGCCGCTGGTTCGGACGGAAGCGGTTTGCGCGGCGTCGTAATTGCCACCGGTACTATCTGCTGTATGACGACTCCAAGAGGGGCGGCATAAAATTTTTGCATCCATGTCGCCAAGCGCAAAAGTTCTGGCGGCAACGCCGGAAGGTGGTAGGCGTGATCAATCGGCTTAGTAGCAAAAGAGGGTCGAGGGGTTTTTGCTTCTACTACACCGAGTACCGACTCATTTTGCAGGGGTATACGTACAAGTGAGCCTGGTTGCAAGCTATCGGAATATGCATACGTCAGGGCCTCTTGCCCCCGATAACGCGCGCTCCGTACCCAAACTTTGTAGAAATTCATTGCCTTTTTAGTATACTCGGCTTGCAGCAAACGAGTCGTATGCGTTATTCTTGAAAAAAGGGCAACGAATAGCTATACTAGTCGTTGTCTGAATAACAATAAAGGCTTATGTTAGATATTTTTATTACTTCCCGAGTGCGTCGAAAAATAATCGTCATCTACGCAAAATACCCCGACTTTAAAACGCACGTGCGAGGGTTGGCCAAGCTTATTAAAGAAGATGCGGGCAATATTCAGCGTGAATTGAAGCGGCTGGAAAAGGTCGGTTTTCTCATCTCGGAAAAGCAGGGAAACACCAAGGTGTACTACACCAACAAGCAATTTCCCATTTTCAAAGAACTGCAAAGTATAGTGTTGAAATCTCAACGTACGACTCAAAAAAAGACAATCACTAGCTAAACCTATTGCAAAATTAACACCTCTCGCGTACAATACCACCGATGATACAAGTAACTCGAAAAGATTCGAAAGAATCGCTGGAAAACGTGCTCCGTCGCTTTAACCGCAAGGTGCAGCAGTCGGGTATCGTTGCGGTAGTCAAACAAGCACAGTATTTTGAAAAGCCGACGAGTAAGCGTGACCGTCGCCAGAAAGCTATTCTGCGGCAGCAACGCAAGGCCAGCAAGATAAAGCGAATCCAACTAGGACAACGATAGAACAATGCTAGAGCAGCGCATCGAGCAGGACCTTAAAGCCGCCCTGCTAAGCGGCAATCGCGATCAAGCTACGCTGCTCCGCGGTCTCAAAAGTGCCCTGTTGTATGCTAAGGTTGCTGCCGGTAAGAGGGACGAAGGTCTCTCCGATGATGAGGTCATTGCCGTACTAAGCAAAGAGGCCAAGAAGCGCCAGGAAAGTGCCGATTTGTACGCCAAGGGTGGTGACCAGTCACGCGCCAGTGCGGAACTAGCCGAAAAAAAGATAATCGAAACCTACCTACCAGCGCAACTATCTGAAGATGAGCTAAAGAAAATCATCGATGAAACCGTAGCTCAGTTAGGTGCCCTGGATGTCAACGCCCTGGGGCAGGTTATCGGTGCTGTCAAAGCAAAAACGGCTGGAACTGCCGACGGAGCTGTTATCGCGCGATTGACAAAAGAAAGGCTGAGCCAGTGATAGTGGTTATGGGTATTGTGGGCTCAGGCAAGGGCACACAAGGCAAGTGGCTCGCTGAAGATCATAAGCTGGTATACGTATCCACCGGCGACATATTGCGGGAGCATGCCTCACAGGAACAGCAGGAGCGAATGGCGGCCGGAGGCTTGCTTGATGATAAAGAAATTATTGCTATGGTTGATGCCGTAATGAAAGAGCTGCCCAATGTGAATGCCAGCCTGTTTGATGGCTTCCCGCGTAGCTTGGCACAGACCGAATGGCTGCTTGATCAAGTAAAAGCCGGACGCCTCACTATGCCGGTTTTTCTGCACCTCAACGTCTCTAAAGATGAGGTCAAAAAGCGGCTGCTTCTCCGTGGGCGTAACGACGATACGCCCGAAGCCATCGAGAAGCGATTCGAGTTATACGATGCGGTCACCGACCCGATATTTGATTATCTGAAGAGCAACAATGTACCGGTATACGACATAAATGCCGCACAAACTCCCGATGAAGTTCACCAGAGCATCATTGATTGCCTAAACGCCATCAAGGAATAATATCCGTATGCAGACTCGGGTAAAAACCGATGCAGAAATTGCGGCTATGCGGGAAAGCGGCCGCATGTTGGCCACTGTGCTACAGGTGTTACGGGCATATGCCCAGGCCGGCATGTCCACTAAAGACCTAGCCGACAAAGCAGCCCATGAGTTAAAAGCATTGGGCGGTGATCCAGCATTTTTGGGCTACCAAGGGTTTCCTGATGTGTTGTGCGTATCTCTCAACGACGAAGTGGTGCACGGGATACCCAATCCCCGACGTATCGTTAAAGACGGCGATATACTCAGCATGGATTTTGGCGTGGTGTACCGTGGCATGACTACCGACGGAGCCATCAGTTGTATTGTCGGTAAACCCCTCAAACCGGCCCATCAAAAGTTACTCGAGGCCACCGAACGGTCTATGATGGCTGGGATAGGGGCGGTACACGATGGGGTTCGCACAGGAGACATTGGCGCTGCGGTACAGGCCGTATTGGACAAGCACCGCTACGGTATCGTACGTGATCTGGTCGGTCATGGGGTTGGTCATTATCTTCACGAGGACCCCAACGTTCCAAACTATGGGCGTCCACACACCGGACCCTGGCTTGAGAAAGGCATGACTATCGCTATTGAGCCCATGGCTACTCTAGGAACCGACCAAGTCTACGTTGCTGACGACGGGTGGACTATCTTGACCCAAGATGGCTCCTGGGCGGCTCATTTTGAGCACACAGTGCTTATCACTGAAGATGGCGCACAAATCTTAACACAGGTATAGCTTCGCTTGCTTCCAGGGAAGAATAAGCGCTATACTACTGCCAGCATGCGCGATTCACAAACCAATCACTTCGTAGGACTGGATATTGGCACCAGTACCGTTCGCTGTGTAGTAGGCATGATTGATCAGAACGGGAGCGGCAAGCCGTCAATTATTGGACATGGCTCTGCGCCTACCTCAGGTATGCGCAAAGGTGCGGTGGTGCACGTCGACGAGGTGGCCGAATCCATCGTACAAGCTGTTACCGAGGCTGAACGTATTGCGGGCGTCCACATTACGCATGCTACCGTGAACGTCAACGGGTCGCATGTAAGCGGACTTAATTCCAAGGGAGTTATCGCCATAAGTACTGCCAATCGCGAAATTACACCTGACGACCGTATGCGGGTAGAAGAGGCGGCTACTATTGTTAAGCTGCCGCCAAACCGTGAAATTATCCAGTTTTTCGCTAAAAATTATAGTCTAGACGGTCAGCAGAACCTCAAAGATCCAGTCGGCATGCACGGCATACGACTGGAGGTGGACGCGCATATGGTAACGGCTGCTACACCTAATTTGCGCAATCTAGATATGGCATTGACCAAGGCAGAAGTGCAGCCCACCCATCACACTGTATCCAGTCTGGCCGCTGCCGAGGCGGTGCTCACGCGCCAACAAAAAGAGGCAGGTACCGTACTGGCTGATATTGGGGCAGGTACCACTAATCTCATCGTATTCGAGGACGGAGAAGTACAACATGTGGCAGTGTTGCCGATTGGCGGCATGCATATCACTAATGACCTTGCTATTGGGCTCAAGACCGACCTTGATGTTGCGGAAGAGGTAAAAGTCAAGCACGCGCAAATCGGCCAACCCTTTAAGAAGCCGAATATCACGGTAGCAGTCGGGGGCACAACGCATACCTTTTCTTCGGATGACGTCTTGATGATCGCAGAAGCCAGGGTAGAAGAACTTTTTGAGTATGTCGATAAAGAGCTTCAAAAAATCCGCCGTTCTCGTATGTTGCCCGGCGGCATTGTTATTACCGGTGGGGCCGCAAAGCTACCAGGTATGGCAGAATTTGCCAAAGAGAAGTTGCAATTGCCGGCACGTATCGGCAAGTTGCAAAACATTGGTGGTCTGATCGATACCGTAGAAGACAGTGCGTACTGCACGGTTGTGGGTCTCATGCTACTCGATATGTTGTTGTTGCCCGAGCAGTCGCAAGGTACCAGTCAGGGCACGGCCCAGAACGCTTTCGGCATGGTAGACAATCTGTTACGGCGATTCCGCCGTTCCTAAGAGTACATTTGCTACTCGGCGGTGCTGCTAGGTGCTCAAAGCCGTGCAAATTTATTGAACTGCCCGTAAGCGTGTCGTATACTACTGAGTATAAATATGATGCGAGAAGGTGATATATGCCGCAAGTAGTCGAGCCAGATATAGAAACATTTGCACGGATTAAGGTAGTAGGTGTTGGTGGAGCTGGGGGCGCTGCTATAAACCGGATGGTTGAAGCAGGGGTGGAAAATGTAGAATTTATTGCTGTCAACACCGACGCCCAGGCGCTCCATCACTCAAAAGCCCACGTAAAGATCCATATCGGCCGAGATACTACGCGGGGCCTGGGGGCAGGCGCGGATCCTACCGTAGGAGAGACTGCCGCCGAAGAGTCGACCGAAGAGATTAAGAAGGCGTTAGAAGGCGCTGACATGGTGTTTGTGACTATCGGGGCGGGTGGCGGCACTGGTAGCGGCGCCGGTCCTATCGTGGCCCGTGTTGCCAAAGAACTGGATATCTTAGTGGTTGGTTTTGCTACTAAACCTTTTGCATTCGAAGGGGAGAAGCGCCGACGTAACGCAGAAGTGGCAATCGACAAGATGCGCACATCAGTAGATACACTTATTGTTATTCCTAATGATCGCTTATTGCAGACTATTGACCGCCAGACACCTCTTATGGAGGCTTTCAAGGTAGCCGATGACGTGTTACGTCAAGGCGTCCAAGGTATTTCTGATCTTATCACGGTGCACGGCCTCATTAACCTTGACTTCGCAGACGTGAAGACGGTAATGAGTGACGCCGGCTCTGCCCTTATGGGTATCGGGCGTGCTAGTGGGGATGACCGAGCCATCAAGGCCGCTCAACAGGCCATTGAATCACCGCTGCTTGAGGTATCTATTGATGGTGCCCGAGGCATCCTCTTTAATGTCATCGGTGGCAATGACCTGTCAATGCACGAAATCAACGCGGCTGCCGAGGCCATTACGACGGCAGCCGACCCAGATGCAAACATCATTTTTGGTGCTACTATCAACCCAGACTTGGAGGGTGAGGTCATTATCACGGTGGTTGCCACTGGCTTTGAGGCATCGTACTTCGCGAAGCGGCAACTGGTAGGCAACGGCTCTACCGAGGAAAAGACGGCAACCTCTGAAACTACGGTTGCCGCAGGTTCAGCTGAAATCCGCCACGAAGACGTAAAAGACTTAGATATGTCTCTCGATGAGGCTCATGAAGACTTTACCTCTGATGCGCCCATGCCTAACATTTGGAACATTGACGAGGAAGAAGACGCCAATGACCGCTCGAGCGATAGCCGTAGCCATAATGACGAGCAACACTCTCTCTTTAGCGATACGGATTCCTCTGAGACCGACATTGTGACCAGCGAGCTGGAGAACAAGCTCAATCGTCCTTCATTCTTGAGCCGATTAGCGCGGCGCCATCACGATGATGCAGAAGAATCTTCGGACGAAGACAATAAAACCGAAGAAAACACCGATAAATAACCAAAATCGTATTAAATAATACACCAGGCTAAGGGTTGAAAAAGCGCTATAACTAGGGCTATCATTAGAACATTGAACGCTATATGTAGAGAAACGCTCGTAGTGTTAGCACATTATAAACAGCAAGGAGGTTCGCACTATGAAATGCAGCCAATGCCATTTTGCTGACACGAAAGTCATCGAGTCGCGTGACGCGGCCGATGGGCAGGCTATCCGACGGCGTCGTATGTGTCCGAAATGTGAATATCGGTTCACTACCTATGAACGCTTGGAGCGCCCGCAGCTAATCGTCATCAAGAAGGATGGTACTCGCGAACTCTTTAACCGCCAGAAATTGCAGGCAGGGCTTTATCGAGCAGTCGAAAAAACTCCGGTAACCAGTCTGCAGGTAGAACGGCTAGTCTCAGACATCGAGCAGGATCTATACGCTTGCGGAGAGTCGGAGGTTAGTTCTGGTAAAGTTGGCGACCTAGTCATGAAAGGGCTGGCGCGTCTGAACGAAGTAGCCTATGTGCGCTTTGCCAGCGTGTACCGCCGCTTCACCGATATAACCGGCTTTGAGAAAGAGTTATCGCAGATTAAGCAGCGCAAACATTTGGCTCAGGAATTCGTCAAGGAATAGAGACCTTTGACGGTTCCCCCCGGGTTTTATTACAATCAATGAAGCTCGAAGGGAGCTCTACCAGCATCCTACTACTGAGAGACTGGATGCTTAGGAACTCTAAACAAAAAACCTTAAAATAATAACTAAACAAGACTTTGGGAGGGCGTTTTAATCGCTACTCTATAAGAGTCTCTAAAAGTGGAGGGTACTATGGGACAAACTACTAGCTTGGGGGGCGGACGGTTGTTTACTCCGCCGAAATCGAAAGCGTATGACCTGCTGAAGTGGGTCAAACGTGACTCGGTCATTATGAATCCTATGACGGGCAAGCCCGTGTTCGAACAAAAGGATATTGATTTTCCGCAGGGATGGTCACTGAACGCTATCAATATCGTGGCACAGAAATACTTTACAGGTACGCCTGAGACGCCGGAGCGTGAGGCTTCCCTAAAGCAACTCATCGACCGTGTGGTAGACACCGTAACGCGTCAAGGCTTGCAGGAAGGCTACTTTGAGACCGAAGAGCAGGCTGAAGACTTTCGTGAAGAGCTGAAGTATGTCTTAGCCACCCAGCGGGCTGCCTTTAACTCACCAGTGTGGTTTAACATTGGTGCGCCCGAACGTGCCCAGCAGGCCAGTGCTTGCTTCATCTTGGGCGTTGAAGACACCATGACCTCCATTCTCAACTGGTACACCGAAGAAGGTATGATTTTTAAGGGCGGTTCAGGCTCTGGTATCAATCTTAGCGCTATCCGTTCATCGGTAGAACCACTCGGCAAAAGTGCCGGTACAGCTTCTGGCCCCCTGAGCTTCATGCGCGGGGCAGATGCTTCTGCCGGTGCTATTAAGAGCGGTGGTAAAACTCGACGCGCTGCCAAGATGGTCATCCTGAATGTCGACCATCCGGATGTCGAAGAATTCATCTGGTGTAAAGCACTGGAGGAGCGCAAGGCTCGTGTCTTGCAAGAAAATGGCTTCGACATGAACTTGGACGGCAAAGACTCCTTTAGTGTGCAGTACCAGAACGCCAACAACTCAGTGCGCGTGACCGATGACTTTATGAAGGCTGTCGAGAACGATGACAACTGGGACTTGCGAGCTGTCACTACTGGTAAGTCGGTCAGAACGATCAAGGCCCGAGACATCTGGCACCAGATTGCCGAAGCTGCCTGGGAATGCGCCGATCCGGGTTTGCAGTTCGACACCACAGTCAACAAGTGGCACACTGCTCCAAATGCCGGTCGTATCAACGGCAGCAACCCCTGTAGTGAGTATATGCACCTGGATAACTCTGCCTGTAACCTGGCATCTATTAACCTGCTGAGGTACTTGCGTGACGACAACAGCTTTGCCATTGATGAATTCAGGCACACCGTAGAACTAGTATTTACGGCCCAGGAAATCTTGGTAGGCTACTCATCCTATCCGACAGAAAGCATTACAAAGAACGCTCGTGCTTACCGCGAGCTGGGTATCGGCTACGCCAACCTCGGTGCTATGCTCATGGCGCAGGGCTTGCCGTACGACTCTGAGGAAGGGCGTGCCCAGGCCGCAGCCGTGACCGCCCTGATGACCGGCCACGCCTACGCTACGAGTGCGAAAATTGCCCGGATTGTTGGCCCATTTGCTGGCTTCCACAAAGACCGCGAAGGTATGCTCAAGGTGCTTCGTATGCACCGCGAAGAAGTCTCAAAAATCAACGCGAGCAATGTATCAGAAGAGCTGCTCAGTGCTGCCGCCAGTGCTTGGGACGAGGCGGTTGAGTTAGGCGAGCTCTACGGGGTGCGTAACTCACAAGCAAGCGTCCTGGCTCCTACGGGTACTATCGGACTCATGATGGACTGTGACACTACGGGCATCGAGCCAGACCTAGGTCTGGTGAAAGTTAAAAAATTGGTAGGCGGTGGTACCATGAGCATCGTGAACCAAACGGTGCCGCGTGCCCTCAAGGCCCTTGGCTACACCAAGAAGCAGATTGACGACATTGTTAACTATATTGATGTAGAAAAAACAATCATGGGGGCACCTCACCTCAAGAAGGAGCACGAAAACGTCTTTGCGTGCTCCATGGGCGACAATCCTATCCACTACCTGGGTCACGTAAAGATGATGTCGGCAGTACAGCCATTCATTTCGGGTGCCATCAGTAAAACGGTCAATATGCCCGAAGACGTAACGGTAGAAGACGTCGAGAACTTACACTACGACGCCTGGAAGATGGGCCTGAAAGCAGTCGCTATTTATCGAGACAACTGTAAAGTTGCCCAGCCGCTGTCGATGGCCAAGAAAGAGGGTGCCGCTAAGGAAGCACCGGCGGCCACTCCTGAAGCTGTGACCGAGAAGTTCGTCGTGAAGGGCGCCGTGCGCCGTGAGCTTCCCAAGGTGCGTAACAGCAAAACCTTCTCGTTCAGAGTAGCCGATAGCCATGGCTACATGACCGTAGGCGAGTACGATGATGGTACGCCGGGCGAAGTATTTATGCGCCTGGGCAAGCAAGGTTCCACCTTGGCTGGCTTCATCGATGCCTTTGCCATTAGCGTAAGTCACGGCTTGCAATTTGGCGTACCGCTTCGGGACTACGTGAAGTCATTTACTAGCATGACTTTTGCGCCCTCGGGCATCACTGATGATGCGGAAATCCGGACCGCTTCGAGCTTAGTGGACTACATGTTCCGACGTTTGGCGCTGAGCTACCTGTCATTCGACGATCGGCTTGAGCTAGGGTTGGCCAGCATTGACGATATGCCAGATGAGCAGACCAGCTTGCTCGAAACAGAAGGAGCTTCGCAAGAGGTGTCTGTTCTCGACACAACGGCACGCATTGTGAAGGTCGAGGAGCCTCAGTCTGCGCCTCCTGTCCAAGCTGTTTCAGTTGCCCCGGCAGCCACTGTGGAGGCCAAGCCTACCACTAAAGACAGCACGGCCCCGCTATGCTACAACTGTGGCAATCAGACACAGCGCTCTGGTAGCTGCTATGTGTGCACTTCCTGTGGGAGTACTACGGGTTGTAGCTAGACCGGATGGCTCAATAAAGCTGAAAGAACGGGGCGTTTGCCCCGTTCTTTTTATGGTAATCTTGACCATAAACGGTGTTAAGAGTACAATTCATTTTGTACAAATAAGTGGAGGGGACAAAACGCAATAAGCGAAACGTTACCACACATGGTATGTCGTTTGGCTTTTGCTGCGTGAGGTTATGGACAAAGTCGCATTACGGGCGGTGGCTCGGCTCGCCCACATCAATGTGTACGATGCGTACACGGTTGTGAGGCACAACCCGCTTCTGGGAGAAGAAATTCACATCGAGGAAGAGCTTATTAACCTCGAGGAGCTTATCAAGACGTATCATATGGGTGGTGGATCTTTGAACCGATACCCGTCTATGAAGCAACACATTTTGCGGGAAAAGCGGCTTGTGCTGAAACATTGTATAGGGTTAATCATACGCATGCTGCAAGGCAAGAGGCTCCCACGCTCATATACCTCGGTCGACATCAAACATGCTATTCGCAGGCTCGTAAGGTTAGTCATAGAGGATGCTCAAAAGGCCCATATCCGTCTTGACGACGAAGTTCTTCATGGTGTCCAGCCGCTTCTAAGCTGGCGACAGCGCTATGCCTACTGGGATAAGCCAAGACTCAGCCTGCGGCTGCCGATTCCTACCTGGCTGGCTCTCCCTAAACTGCGCGCGTAACCCGTTCAAGCTGGTTGTGGTTATGGTACACTAATGACAATGAAAGTTGTTGTCTTGTATCGCCCTAATTCTGAGCACGGTCGAGCCGTGGAGACTTTCATACATGATTTTCAAGACAGACATCAAGGGAAACTTGAGGTGTTGAATGTCGACTCGCGCGAAGGCAGCGCCATGGCCACACTATATGATGTGGTGCAGTACCCCACCATCTTGGCGCTTCGAGAGGACGGGTCTCTTTTGAGGTCATGGGAGGGCAACGAGCTTCCTATGATGGATGAGGTGGCTTACTATGCGTCTTCCCGCGCCTAACACTCTATTGCGACATAGAGCCGTCTGGGGTATAGTGTGAGCGTACAGGTAAGTAAATCCACTTGAGCGGTTATCAGCCGCAAGGAGCGGGAAGAACGGCTTTTAGGGCCCAGTAGAACCCGACGGAACAGCTCGTCAGTCTGTAAAACAAGCGCTTTTGAGTAAACCTCAAAGGAAATCGGATGGTACCGTCCGCATCCAGCGGACTCCGATAGACCTTTGAGGTTTTTATATTCGAAAGGAGCAATATTAATGAAGTTTCAGAAAAACACTCGTCGTCGATCCATTGAGTATGAAAAGGACCTGATCAAATACTGGCAAGACAACAAAATATTCGAGAAATCTGTGGAACAGCGGCCGACCGACAACGCCTATGTATTCTACGACGGGCCGCCATTTATCACTGGCGTACCACACCATGGCACGTTGTTATCTAGCATTGTGAAAGACGCAGTGCCACGTTATTGGACCATGAAGGGTAAGCGCGTCGAGCGGGTGTGGGGTTGGGATTGCCACGGCTTGCCAGCCGAAGTATTTACTGAACAGAAACTAGGCATCCAAGACCGACGCGACATCGGGACGAAAATAAGCCTCGAGGAATATATAACCACTTGTCGGGATAATATGATTCAAACCGGCAATGCGTGGGAAGATACCATTAGCCGTATAGGTCGATGGGTCAATTTTAAAGGTGCCTACAAAACCATGGATAAAGACTACATGGAGTCGGTGTGGTGGGCGTTCAAACAACTCTATGACGCCGGCAAGATTTACGAAAGCGAAAAGGTACTGTTGTACTGTACCCGCGATGCTACTCCCATCAGTAAGGCTGAAGTGGCCATGGACAATTCCTACCAAGATGTCACAGACCCGTCGGTGTTTGTGAAATTTAAGCTTACTGACAGCGACGCATACATGCTGGCATGGACGACCACTCCGTGGACTTTGCCAGCCAACACCGCTCTGGCTGTAAATGAACAAGAAGAGTATGCGGAGGTTGAGGTAGGTAGCGAGACGTTTATTCTGGCACATACTCTGCTAGACCAAGTGCTGACTGATGAGAAGCACAACGTTGTGCCACACACAATAAAGCGTACGTTTAAAGGTGTAGAGCTCGTCGGTAAAGCCTATGAGCCGCTCTTTGAAAATCGTGGTAAAAATGCACACAAAGTCTGGGCGGCTCCCTACGTCACTCTAGAAGATGGTACGGGTATTGTTCACCTAGCCCCGGCTTACGGCGAAGAAGACTACCAGCTTGCAAAAGAAAAGGGATTTCCGCTGGTATCAAACATTGACGATAATGGGTTCTATACCGAAGGTGAATGGCAAGGCCAGCAGGTCTGGGATGCTAACAAGCCTATAGCCAAAGCGCTTCACGAACGAGGTGTTGTGTGGAAGATTGAGTATATTCGCCACTCTTATCCGCACTGTCATCGTTGTGGCACTAAACTGATGTATCGGGCGCATCCTAGTTGGTTTATGGATATTGCCGATCAGCGAGAGCTAATGCTGGAGCAGAACGAAGGTATCAATTGGTTCCCTGGGCATATCAAGCACGGGCGGTTTCAAAAAACAGTTGAATCTGCGCCAGACTGGAACCTGAGCCGTGATCGCTTCTGGGCCACAGCAATGCCCGTATGGAAAGGTGTAGATAAAGAAGGCAAAGAACAAGTAAAGGTGGTAGGCAGCTACGCTGAGCTAAAAGAACTCTCGGGAGTGGAACTAGAAGATTATCATCGTCCCTGGGTTGATGACGTCACATTTACTATCGATGGAGTGGAGTACCGCCGGATAGATAAAGTGATGGACTGTTGGTTCGAGTCTGGCTCCATGCCCTTTGCGCAGTTCCATTATCCGTTTGAAAACAAAGACAAGTTTGAGCAAAACTTCCCGGGAGACTTCATTGCTGAATATGTGGGCCAGGTACGCGCCTGGTTCTATTACTTACATGCGGTTTCGGTCGGTCTGTTCCAGAAGAACTCCTTTAAGAATGTTATCGTGACTGGTACGCTGGCCGGTAACGATGGCCGCAAAATGAGCAAGCACTACGGTAACTATACCGACCCAAATGAGCTGATGGATATGTACAGCGCTGACGCGTTGCGATTTTTACTACTATCATCGCCGCTGCTCAACGCAGAAGATTTCTCTCTAACAGATAAGGATGTGGCTGATGTGGCACGTAAGCTCGGCATGATCTGGAACATGTACGATTTCTTTACCTTATACGCGGCGGTAGACGGCTGGGAGTGGTCGGGCTCGCTTGATGACCTTCTCTCAGGCCTTCGTAACCCCTTAGATCAATGGGTGGTGTCAAGATTACATCATCTTATGAAAGAAGTTGAGCAGAACATGGATCACTACGATATCCCCAAGGCCCTAAAGCCAGTACTGGAGTTTGTAGATGATGCCTCCAACTGGTATGTGCGGCGCAGCCGGCGTCGTTTTTGGAAAAGTGGTGATGATGCTGACAAGAACCAGGCATACCAAACGCTGCACTACGTGCTCGCCAAGCTTGCTTTGGTGTTGGCACCATTTACGCCATTTCTGGCCGAGGAGCTCTATCGGAATCTCACGGATGCAGAGTCGGTCCATTTATGCCCTTGGCCAGCCGCAGGCGGGGTAAATGAGGAGATTGTGGCTGATATGGCAATGGTACGTGAGCTGATTACCCAGGGGCTGGCACAGCGGGCAGAAAACGGTCTGAAGGTCCGGCAGCCACTGCAATCGGTTACGCTACATGGGGTAGTCAGCGTACAGCCAGAGCTTATGGACATCATCAAAGAAGAACTTAACGTCAAAGAAATAAAATTGGCTGGCGGTGAAGCCAAGGGCGATGAGCTCCAGGCTGAGCTCGACACTACGCTTACTGAAGAGCTGCGCAGCGAGGGTATTATGAGGGAAGTGGTACGCCAAGTGCAGAATGCCCGAAAAGATGCAGGACTTGAGGTAGAAGACCGCATATCCTTGCTCATAGAGACCGAGAGCCCGGAGATAAGTGAGGCGGTGAATACCTTTGAAAACACCATTAGATCAGAGACGCTCGCCGAGGAGTTTGGGGAAGTACCGGCCGATGCATATAGTGCAACAGTGAAAATAGAAGGCCTTCAAGTACGAATCGCCCTGAGTAAATACTTGGTTTAACCTTTGACACAGAGGTAGGTATCTGATAGAATCTATCGGTAACTATCCTAAAGGTGTAAAGACGCAAGATGAAAAAAGCCGTTATCCAAACCGGTGGCAAACAGTATCTGGTATCCGAAGGTGAAACACTGAGTGTTGAGCTTTTGAAAGATGCCGGCAAGGCCGTATCGTTTGATCCGCTGCTCGTTATTGATGGCGAGAAGACCACCGTAGGCACCCCTACCGTGACGGGCGTAAAAGTATCTGCTGACGTTGTGGCGGCAGATGTACAAGCAGATAAAGTCACTTCTGTACGCTATAAAGCTAAAAAGCGGGTGCATACTGTGCGCGGACACCGTCAACACCAAACCATGCTTAAGATAACTAAAATAGCCTAAGCGCCACCCCTCGAAAGAGGGGTTTTTATTATTACTACATATTACCTCCCACGTAACTTCTGTTGATATTCAAGAGTCTTAAGTGTGGTCCACCAGTAGTGATGTCGTCGTACGTAGAGTTGTTAACTGGGCAGAAGATAAGGTGAAGCCGTAGTGCCTAACTGCGAGAACAGAGGTAGAAGCTTGATGGTGGCAATACATAGCGCCAGGCATGTGGATAAATCCTCGCACATACGGGCCTTTGTTATAAAATGCACATCAGTTCCAGGACCATCAACCTGATTTTCTAACAGGATAAAAACAAGCATTATCAGGAATGATTATAGGTACGTACATAAATTTACAACGAAATTAAGAAAAATGAATACAGAAACCGTGCTAAGGCGTGGACATTTTTTTTGTTCAATCTAGGCTTGAAACACCTTGGTGAAAGTGTAATAGTGGTTGCTAGGACGCAGGCTACGGCCTTGTCCTAGCAACAAACATTGGGTAACGCCAATACCAAAACTATCCAAAAAATGTTCAAACCAACACCTCTAAAACGAGAACTGTTTGCACACACCCTCAAGAAGGTTTTCTTGGGGGTGTTTGCAGTTGTAGTAGGTGTGGCGGTATGGCAGGGGTTAAGCCCGGTCAAAACAGATGCGGCCGTAAACAACACGATTAACTTCCAAGCTCGCCTAGAAAATTCTGCAGGTGCAATCGTGCCAGACGGATACTACAATGTTGAGTTCAAGCTATACAGCGTTAGCACAGGTGGCACGGCCGAGTGGACAGAAGACTACACGTATAACAGCGGTAGTGGTAGCTGTACGGGACCGCTTGGAGGCAACGACTGTAGAGTCCGGGTGAGCAATGGCTATCTGACAGTTAACCTCGGGAGCGTTACCGCGTTTCCTGGAACAATCAGTTGGGACCAACAGCAATATCTCACCATGAACATCGGTGGTACCGTCACCAGCGGCTCCTTCCCAACCATTGGCGATGGGGAAATGAGTCCTCGCTTGAAGCTTACGGCTGTACCATATTCGTTTACTGCGGGCAGTTTGAGCTACAACGATGGCACGAATGCGAGCAGCCTAAACTTTGATCCGCAAACTGGCAACAATAGTTTTAATCTGCCTGACCTTGGCACTGGCACTAATAGCGCCGACGTATGTCTGTCGACTGGCAACTGTGCTGGAGCGGGCGGTGGCATAACGGGATCTGGCACCGCGAATAATCTGGCAATGTTTACGGGCAGTGGAGCCATTGGTGATCCCACCGGTACGGTTTCGCTTGATGCGGCTACCGGGCTGACGGCAGCGGGTGCTTTGACGATCCAATCTGGTGGATCGGCCGACTTAACTTTGGATTCAGGTAATTCAAGTGGAAAAGTTCTACTGGGCACAAACTCTAACGGTGAAAAGATTGTTATTGGCAATGAAGCCAATGTGGTTAATCAACAGATTGACATTGGTGCCAACTACACCTCAGGGTCGACCGTAACATTGAAGATTGGACCGAGTACGGGCGCAGGTAATAGCACATATCAGGTGGGCACTGGAACGCTTGCCATACAAGGACAGACTGGTGCAACGATTAACATTGCCAGCAATGCGAAAGATCAGACGATTAACATTGGGAATAGTACCGGTGCTTCACCCGTGACAATCGCGGCGGGTACGGGCGGGCTAAGCTTTGGCGCGAATGGAGTTGCCAACACCATCCAGATTGGAAACACAACTGGCGCCGTTACGCAGGCAATAAACATTGGCAATAATACAACAGTCGGCTCCACCAACAACGTTACTCTCGGTTCGCTAATTGGTGCCAGTGCTACCACTATTCAAGGCGGTACTGGTAATATCAACTTGAGTACCACTGGTATCGTAAAAGTTGGCTCGATCGGCACTGCTACGGGGCAGTTGTATGTGGGGGGGGTGGGGCCGGTGGATGTCTCCTCCGGCGGTGTCGCTACTGGCAGTGGCCCTAGCTCTGTCTACGTCTCCGGTCGCTACGCCTACGTAGCCGATTACACTGCCGCTAAGCTCCAAATCTTCGACGTCAGTAATCCGGCTGCACCGGTGGATGTCTCCTCCGGCGGTGTCGCTACTGGCAGTGGTGCGTACTCCGTCTACGTCTCCGGCCGCTACGCCTACGTAGCCGACTCAACTGCCAACAAGCTCCAAGTCTTCGACATTTCTAACCCCGCCAGCCCCACTGACGTCTCCAGCGGCGGTGTCGCTACCGGCAGTGGCCCTAGATCTGTCTACGTCTCCGGCCGCTACGCCTACGTAATCGACAACGGCGCCAACAAGCTCCAAGTCTTCGACCTAGGTGGAGCCTACGTCCAACAGCTTGAAGCCGGCGGCGCCGAAGTCGGCACATTGCAGGTCGATAGTAATGCTCAGTTTGCAGGTGACGCATCTATCCAAGGCGGCTTAAGCATTGGCCAAAGCTTGCAAGTAGGCGGAAACATTAGCACTGCCGGTACGCTTACGGCAAACGGTACGGGCAACAGCGTCATTATGGGCCCACTGGGTCTGGGTACGGCCAACCCGCAAGCGGGCAGTGCGCTCACTGTGGCAAACGGGAGCTGGATTTCCGGGGTAGACTCGGCAGGCACCGGCTACGTCAACATGTTCCAGGTGAACAGTAACAACGAAATCCAGGTGGGTGCAGCCCTGAATATCGACGGCGGCATCGTGTTGCCAACCGATGGCGGCCAGATGACGTTCAGCGATTTGCCCATTGACTCAAGTGCCAGCAGCGGCACCAAAGAAAGCTATACGTTGCGGGTAGGATCCACGAACGCTTTAACGGTGTATGGTGAATCAGACGGAGCTGGTGGCACCCAGAACGTACGGGTGGCTGTGGGTTCCAGCATAACGCCCGGCTATACGCTTGACGTAGGTGGTGACATCAACACGAGTGGCGTGTACCGTGTCAGCGGCACTCCCGGCCTGAGCTCTACCACCTGTAGCAGTGGTAACTACCTGGACGGTGCCTCCATCCAGGGTGGCATTGTGACGGGCGGCAGTTGTGTAGCTATCTCTGGTGGTTCTGGCTCTGGGGTGACGGCTGTCGGCACTTTGGATGGTGGTACCGTCAGTACCGACGGCGCCTACATCGACAACGCTACGAATAAAATCTACTTGCAGTCAGCGAGTATCAGTGATGCTGGTCTGGTGAACACCACGACGCAGAGCTTTGCCGGGGATAAGACCTTCACAGGCGCTACTACCATCAGCAAAAACTCTGCCACCGCTTTCGTTATACAAAACACAACACCCACGGCCCTATTTACGGCGGACACGAGTGCTATGCGGGTGAGTATTGGTAGTACCACCTACGCGACAGGGCAGCTTTATATAAGTGGCTCAATCAATTCGACTCCAGTGGCGACAATAGCCAGTACTAACGGTGGCCAGGACAATCCATTTGTTCAGGGCAAATATCTGTATGCTGTATCTGGAGGTACCTCAGGTAATAGTTACAACGGGGCTTTGACCATTACTGACATTACGAATCCCGCTTCACCTCAGGCTGCGGGCTCACTGTCGCTCGGCACTAGCTATCCGGGCGCGGGCGTAGTGTTTGTGGCAGGCCATTATGCGTATATCGTGACCTCGGGTAACTCAGGTAACACAAATACCGGTTACTTGCTCATTGTTGATGTTTCCAATCCCAACAGCCCAACTCTCGTCAACACTTCTCCATTATCCTTTGGCGCTAACAGTAGTACCGATAACATCTACGTGAGCGGACACTATGCGTATATTAACGCCGAAGGAACCACCGCCAATAGCTATGCCAGTAAGCTGTATGTCGTTGACGTAAGCAACCCAGCTAACCCGGTAGTCGTTAACACGGGCGGAACGGCTGGTGCCGATGCGACAAATGCGGCATTTACAGGACTGTATGTCTCGGGTCGCTACGCGTATGTTGCGGAAAACTACACTGGTGGCACCAATCATTACAAGCTGCTTGTTTATGACGTAAGCAACCCAGCTTCGCCCAGTCTCGTCGGTAATACCTCTACTAACTTAACTCAGCCAATGAATATCTTTGTGCAGGGCCGTTACGCATATGTCGTAAACCAAGGCAGCTCGGGCAATGGTAATCTTGCGGTATTCAACATTGCAAATCCTGCTTCGCCGACATATCTCACAAGCGCGTCGACTGGCACGGGCAGCTATCCCTTGTATGCATTCATTCAGGGTCGCTATGCATACGTAACAACACTTGGCACGACTGCCGGAAGTATAGAAACATTTGATGTCAGTACCCCCAATTCTAGTATCACTCAAGTAGGAAGCGGCATTTCGACCGGCTCTAGTGTGTATGCGTGGTACCCGTTCGCATCCGGACGCTATCTCTATGTAACCGAGTCCGGGACTAACCAGATTGCGGTATACGACCTCGGCGGTACCTATTCTCAGCAACTTGAGGCAGGCGGGGCGGAATTTGGCACCTTGCAAATAGATAATAGCGCTGCCTTTGCCGGGGACGCGTCCATCCAGGGCGGCCTGAACATCGGTCAGAGCCTGCAAGTGGGTGCGGGTCTCTCGGTCAATGGCGTCATCAACAGCGTGAGTGGTTACAGCATCAATGGTACTGCCGGGACGAGCCCCAGCTGTTCAGGCGGCCAAGTCCTCTCCAACATCGTTGTTTCGGGCGGCATTATCACTGGCGGTTCCTGTGCTACCAACGGCGGTGGCATCGCCCCAACACTACAGGACACATACAACAACTCAGGTACTACCAATCCGCAGATCCAGCTCTCCAGCACAAATGGTGGCTTGAAGGTGAGGGATGCGAGCAGCACGGTCGGTAACATTCTCCAGGTTCAGGATAGTACTGGCGCCGCCACGTACTTTGCAGTAACGTCCAGTGGGGTCACAACACCGGAGGTCAAGCATACCGGTAACGGCGGGGACAGTTACCTGCTATTTGGTAATACGAACGGTACGCAGCTTTATGACCCCAACGAGATAGATATTTTTGGTAGCCATGTGGGCATCGGAGTAACTATACCAACGCCTGGGTATCAATTGGATGTTGTCGGTGATATCAATACTTCTACCACATACCGTGTTGGTGGCACCGCTGGGCTATCTTCGCTTACTTGTAGCAGCGGCAACTACATAGACGGTGCTACAGTTAAGGGCGGCATCATTACGGCGGGTAGCTGTACATCTGCTACAGGAGGTGGAAGTACATCCACTCTACAGGATGCGTACAACAACTCCACGGGCGGCACCACGCCGGAAATTGTGCTTGACAGTACCCGTACGAGCGTAGACATCCAAGGCTACAGCGGCCAGTCGGCTGACCTGCTTGATCTTCGCAGCTACACGGCTAGCGGCCTTGGCACGCTGCAGTTTGGCGTAGACCCGAGTGGAAACGTGACGGCAAACGGCATGATTACAGCTGCGGGCGGTACGTTGACCGGGACAACAAATATTAATACCACCGGCTCTGCTGCAACAACTATCGGTAATAACTCCAGCACTACTACCATTAATGGTGCGTTTACAGTTGGTGCACCTGCTACCGGACGAGATATTAACATCGGCGACGTAGTTCAGACTAACTGTATTGGTATAGTTGGCTGTAGTCTTACGTTACAGGGTTCGGGCAGTGGTAGCTACGGAAACATCAAGATAGAGAATGGAAATTATGGTCCAATTCTTGATCTTAACGGCGAAACTGTGGCTACGAACACTACCTCTGGCTACAGTGCTTTAGCGGTGTATCAGTCCGTCGCTAGCTCGACAGTACCCGTCGCCTATATTCAGGGCGGTGCAACCCCGGGGACAGGTGCCGACCTGCTGCAGTTCCAAAGTTCTAGTCCGGCCGTGCTGAGTGGGTTCAATAGCTCTGGTCAGCTCTATTATAAGAGCGGCAGTAATACTGTGACGCTCACGACTGCCTCACAAGCAAATGATGTAACTCTTACAATCCCGGCTGATACCCATACTACTGACACGCTTTGTCTGGAGACGTTGGGTAACTGTAGTGGCTCTGGTGTGACTACCGTAGGGGCCTTCTCGGGAAGCTCGCAGACTAACGGTGCCAGTATCAGTGGCAACACCATTACATTTGGGCCGGCTGATGGCACAAACCCAGGCATGGTTTCGACAGGTACGCAGACCTTTGCCGGGGCCAAGACGTTTAACGGTGGCATAACAACTGACACACTGCAATACACGAGTGGTCTGACAGTCAGCTCGGCTGGCGCTGGTGCATTGAGCCTCCAGAGCAATACTTCGGTTAGTCTGAATACGCCAGATGTAGAGCTAGGTACGAGTGGCAGTACCGTGAATGTGAACGGGGCATTACAAGTGTTTAATACTGCGTTGGTGAAAAAGACGAGCTCGAGTGCATTCTTGGTTCAAAACGGAAGTAGCGCAGCTTTGCTTACCGCTGACACGAGTGCAATGCGGGTGAGCATTGGCAGTATTGGTACCGCAACCGGGCAGTTGTATGTTAGCGGGCAAATACCGGTTGACGTATCCTCCGGCGGTGCCACTACAGGCAGCGGACCGCAGTCAGTATATGTCCAGGGTAATTATGCTTATGTAGTGGATAACAGCGCCAGCGAGCTCCAGGTATTTGATGTAAGTAAACACCTAACACCGGTCAGTATTGGCACCACTAGTACCAACGGCACCCCGACAGCCGTATTCGTTAGGGGTCACTACGCATATGTTGCTATCGGTGGCGGAAGCAAACTCCAGGTATTCGATATCAGCAAACCCTCTAACCCCACGGATGTTTCCTCGGGCGGGCTGACACTCGGAGGCGATATCTATCCCACCTCCATCTATGTTTCCGGACGCTATGCATATATTGGCGGCGAAGATTCCGTAACGCTTCAAGTAATTGACGTCTCAAACCCTGCAAAGCCACAAGACTTAACTTCGGGCGGGGTTGCAACGAGCAGCGCGCCGACTTCTATATTTGTCCAGGGTCGCTACGCGTACATAACCGAGTATAGCTCTCTAGGGGGAAGCGCGTTCCAGGTATTTGACGTAAATAATCCTGCAAGCCCTACGAGCGTCTATACGAACAGTTCTATCGTAACCCAGCCAGAATCAGTGTACGTCCAGGGTCGCTACGCGTACGTATTGAGCAATACTAAACTGCAAGTGCTCGATATCAGCAACCCGTCCAGTCCGAGCGACGTCTCTTCCGGAGGCGTATCTACAAACGGTCAGTCGGTCTTTGTACAGGGTCGCTATGCCTACGTGGCAAATTATAGCACCAGTAAACTCCAAGTATTTAATGTAAGCGACCCTACAAGTCCGAGCGACATTTCTTCCGGAGGTGCGTCTACGGGCAGTCATCCCTACAGCGTGTTCGTTTCCGGTCGCTATGCCTACGTGGCAAATACTTCAGCTAATACGCTTCAGACCTTCGACCTCGGCGGTGCTTACGCTCAGCAACTTGAGGCGGGCGGAGCCGAACTCGGTACATTGCAAGTGGATAGCAACGCAAGCTTTGCTGCCGATGCCTCCATCCAAGGAGGGCTGCAAATCGGTCAAAGCCTGCAAGTGGGTAGTAACATAGGCACCGCAGGCTCAGTTGCCTTAGGCACTAGTTTGGTCTTTGGTAACAGCAGTAATGCAAACACCGTTACGCTGAGCGCCGGAACAACGAGCAGCAGCTACAGCTTGTCACTGCCTACGAGTGCGCCCAGCACCAGTCAGTGTTTGCAAACAGACAGTGTTGATGCAACGAAGCTCGTGTTTGTTGGCTGTACTGGTGGTTCCGGGTCTGGTGTTACGGCTGTGGGCGCCATAGACGGTGGTACCTACAGCGACAACGGTGCGTACATCAACAACACTACCAACACCATCTATCTACAGTCTGCCACCGCCAGTCACACCGGCCTTGTTACCCACAGCGGCAGCCAGACCTTTGGCGGCAACAAGACGTTCAGTGGGACTGCTACCGTAGATACATCTTCCAGTACCGCCTTCGTGATCCAAAACACCTCAAGCAACAAACTCCTGACTGCCGACACGAGCGCGATGCGAATCAGCATTGGTAGTATCGGTACGGCAACAGGACAGTTGTATGTGGCAGGCCAGGTGCCGGTGGATGTCTCCTCTGGCGGAGTTACAACCGGTACCGAACCTCAATCCGTCTTCGTCCAAGGTCGCTATGCATACGTCGTAGACTACAGTGCCAACTTGTTCCAGATATTTGACATTAGCAACCCTGCCAGTCCGACTGACCTTACTGCCGGCGGCGTGAGTACGGGGGCAGGTAGTAACCCGTTTGCGGTCTCTGTCTCTGGGCATTACGCATATATTGCGGACTACACCAGCAACAAACTCCAGGTCTTTGACGTCAGTGATCCGACTAGCCCGACTGATGTTTCCTCCGGTGGCGCTACAACGGGCAGCGGCCCAAGCTCGGTCTATGTCCAGGGGCACTACGCCTACGTTGTCAACTACACCTCAAACACAATCCAGGCATTCGATGTCACTAATCCGGCGGTACCGGTAGACGTATCCTCTGGGGGGACCAGTACGGGTTCGGGCAGTCACCCGTGGACAGTGTATGTCCAGGGGCACTACGCCTACGTTACAGATAGCGGCACCAACAAACTCCAGATCTTCGATATTAGCGATCCTACCACCCCCACCGATGTCTCCTCAGGCGGTGCCACCACGGGTGGTGCGCCGCAATCCATATATGTCTCTGGCCGCTACGCCTACGTAGCCGATCATACCGCCAACAAACTCCAGGTCTTCGATATTAGCGATCCTACCACCCCCACCGATGTCTCCTCAGGCGGTGCTAGTACAGGCAGCTATCCGATATCTGTTTACGTCCAGGGTCGCTATGCGTATGTGGCAGATTATACGGGCAGCAAACTCCAGGTCTTCGATATTAGCGATCCTACCACCCCCACCGATGTCTCCTCAGGCGGTGCCACGGCAGGTGGCGGTCCGGCTTCTCTCTTCGTTTCTGGCCGATATGCCTACGTTGCAGACTACGATACCAACAAACTCCAGGTGTTTGATCTGGGCGGAGCTTACAGTCAGCAGCTCGAGGCCGGTGGGGCGCAGGTTGGTACGCTAGCAGTGGATGGTAATAGCAGCCTGGCTGGCGATGCTTCCATCAGAGGTGGACTCACCGTTGGCCAAGGGTTGCAAGTAACGGGCAGTATATCCGGTGGCCAGACTGAATTGCAGACTTCGTCTGGTGCTCAGTTAACTCTTGCACAATCTGCTAGCAATTCTACGACGCTGCAGACTGACAGTAGTGGTAACTTTACCCTTACCTCGAGCGGCCAGACTATTACGGTCCAGAGTAGCGCTACCGTTACCACACTTGTAAACGACGACTTCACAGCGGCTACGCCGGATTCTGCCTGGACTCTGTATGGGGGTAACACCTTGCCGGCTGCTGCGACTTCAACCTACGATTCAACGGGTACGGGGCACTGGTACCTAGGGCTAAACACTAGCGGCAGCGGTTACGACTGTTGGAACACCATGTATGCGTGTATACCAGTTTTACGTAGCTACACAAATGTAGACCGTACCTACGAAGTAAAAATAGACAGCATGAATCTTAATAGCGGTAGTGGCCACAGTGAAAGCGTAGGCCTCATGCTATATGATTCCAGTGGTACTACCAACACCTTTATCCGCTTCGAGTTTCACTCCACGACTTCAGGTATATATGCGACCTGCTACCCGATCATAAACAATGTGGGGAGCACGACCGCCTGTAGTAGCGTAGCGTTCACGCCCGGAACCTCAAACTATATACGGGTTGTCAATACTGGTTCTAACTTCTATGAATATGTGAGCACCGATGGGACTGACTGGACCTTAGTAAACAATTTATATCAAACTGGCTTCACGGTGACGCAGGCTGGGTTCTACGTAGACAAGGGAACTTCAACCAATGCAGTGAACGCTAACTTTGACTACTTTAAGTCAACTGCCCTCACAAACCCAGTCACCTTGCAGGTCAACGGCAATATCGCGGCAGAAGGGGCGGTTACGACCGGCGCCGACTATGCTGAGTACTACAAGCAGGCGGTACCGGGCCAGCTGACTGTGGGCGACCTAGCATGCTTGGCCGGGCCGCAAACCGTGGCTGCCTGCGGGCCTGGTGGCACGGTGGTAGGTGCGGTGTCCGCCCGTCCTGGTTACATCGGTAATAGCCGCGCATACGATAAGAACCATCCGGAAAATACCGCACTGGTGGGTATGATGGGGCAGATACCGGTCAAATACGATACCAGTGGGGGAGCTATCAACGTGGGCGACCCGATTGGTATCTCCACTACGTCAGGCGTGGCCACCAAGGAAGTGGGTGCCGGCCAGATAGTGGGTTACGCACTCGAGAACTCCTCGGACGCCTCGGGCGGTACCATCATGGTGCTGGTGCGCCCGCAGTACTACACGCCGGCTAATAGTGCCGCGCTTCAGGGGGGCAACGCACTGTTTAACAACATGGCCATTTCCGGCACGGCCACCTTTGCAGGCGACATCAACGTAATGGGCACGGCCCAGATAGGTACGCTGCAAGTCAGTGGGGATGCCACCATCCATGGCAAACTGACAGTCAGCGGTGATGTAACGGTAGTAAACCTGACGGTAGGCGGCCACCTGGTTACTACCGGCAAGGCGCCGACGGTTACGACGACCGATGGGGCAGTGGGGCACTTTGGCGTCGTGACGGTTACGGGCAATGACACAACCGGTACCATTACTATCAAGGTAGACATCGACGGCGACGGCAATCCCAACATCTCAACACCGGTGGACCTGGATGGTGACGGCAAGCCGGATGCCTTGGTGCCGCTGACGGCCGGCCAACTCTTTAAGATTACCTTCAACAAGCCTTTTGCCGATGGCAGCACGCCGCACATTCTCCTGACACCGGCTAATGATCAGGCTGCCCAGGCCGAGACGTATGTCAACAGTGCCGCTACGAATAACTCGACATTTGCGGTCAATGCGCTGCAGCCACTACAAGATGGCAAGACATACGTCTTTACCTATCTGGCAATTCAGTAAGAGACGATAGGCCTACTTAGGTGAGGTCGTAACGCTCGAAGTAAAAGATGTCGGCGGTATCGTTGTTGGATGTGGTGCCGGTGGGTGGGAAGTTGTGCGACCACGACACACCCTGCACGCCCGAGCCGGCAGCTATGCGGTCGGCACCGTCAAATAGCCAGGTACTCGGTTCGCTGGTGCCATCCTGCCATTGTTTGGTCCGGAAGTGCCCATCTACATATTCGAGGCGGACCCACCATGCACCGGTGTTGTCGTTATCGGTAGCTTCGGTTAGGTGCGTATAGCCGTCCTCAAATCCGTCTGGCAACGTGTATAAGTTTGGCTCGGTACGGGACACGCGGCGCACCTCCCGGTGGATGTTATCCCGACCGTTCAGCTCAATGTCATAGGCGTTACCGCCAAATGGAGCGTACTGGTCGGGGTCAGCGCCTTGGCTGACGATACCAGGGGTCAGGAAAGACGTGCGGTCTGGCGACGAGGCTTCCGATACAAATTGATACTTGAGGAGCAAGCCCTGGTCGGTTGAGGGCGTACCGTTGTAACCCACGGCTGCCCATTGTTGGTCCACTGAGGGGTCTTGGATAAGCCGCAAGCGTAGAGGGCTTCCGGTAACGGTAACGGTGCCGCCACCACTACCAGTGGAGGTAGTAAGCCACGCCGGCAATGAGCCGGAAGAGAAGTCGGTCGACATATCATTTGCCGGAGTTGTCTTGGTAACGGTGGGTCGCGGATCGGGAGTCACTAGCAGATCGACTACCCGGAAGATATCCATATCCATCGCGAACCCGCCCGTTGTGGTTGTCTGCAAGACGCCCAGGCGAAGGGCATTTACGGTAATGGTGGCCGTCCATTGGCGTATCTGCGTCCAGGTTACGCTGTCCGCGGAGCCGTACAAAGTCCAGGTGCTGCCAGCGCGCTGCAAACGCATCCAGGCCGGAGTACCGGAAAACCATGTTGTCACCTGACTGTTGGTACTGGTTGCGTTGGTCACACTGCTGCCAACAGCACTGGCACAGAACTCAAACATACAGAAATCTACTGGTGTACCGTTGTTGGCGGCCTTGGTGTACCACGAGGCGCGGATGCGGTCAGTGCCGCTGCCCACTACGCCAATCTCAAGCCCAAGACCACGGATAGAGTGGATATCGGTGCCGAGCTCAACCGCGATGTCAAAATCTTGGTCGCTGACCGTTTTCTGTACACCCACAGTATTATCGGCAAAGCTGTCGCCAGTACTATTACTGTGATAGATAGAATCATGATAGGAGTTAGCCGGAACAGTGAGACGCAACCGGTCACCGACCATCGTGTAGCTGCCTACGCCGAGCGGGTCGTCAAATGCCCAGCCGGTGGGTAAGGTGGCACCGGTAAAGTCGGTTGCAAACTGGCTGCTGGTAGAAGGCGTAACAGAGTTGGACGCGGTGCTGGGAATACTGTCGCCCTGCGCGTTGGTGGCCACCACGGTAAAGGTGTAAGCGGTGCCATTGCTGAGGCCCGTAACGGTAGTGGTGGTGGCTCCACTGGTAGTAGCGGTGAGATTACCAGGGTTTGACGTAACGGTGTAGCCGGTAATTGCTGTACCGCCGTCATTAACCGGTGCTATCCATGACACCATCGCCTCGGTGTCACCCGCGGTGGCAGTGACGCCCGTTGGCGGATCAGACACCGTCGGTGCAAGCGTCGATGTGCCGACAGCTTGCTGTAACCGTCTCCCAAAACCACTCATGCTTAAAGTTTAGTATACGAGATTTTGAGAAACAAACAAAACAGAGGGTAGTAGGACTATATAGCTAGTACTGTCTGGCTAGTGGTGATTATGCTTGTGTGATGCTATACTGACCGGGAAGAGAGCCAACATGACACACACGATAGCCATCTTGAATCAAAAAGGAGGGGTAGGGAAGACTACTACCGCCATTAACGTGGCAGCCTATTTGGCAAAAGAGGGTCATTCGGTGTTGCTGGTTGACCTGGATCCGCAGGGAAATGCCACTAGTGGGCTTGGGCTGCATAAAGATGAGCAGCGGGCAGGTACGTACGAGGTGCTACTAGGAGATGCACCACTTCATGAAGGAGTTATAGAAGCCAACGCCAACCTGTATGTACTCCCCACCGACGCCCAATTGGCGGCACTAGAGGTAGAGCTGGTAGAACACCCTGAGCGTGAACATGCGTTAAAACATGCCCTCCAGACAGCGACTTTTGACTATGTGATTATTGACTGCCCCCCCGCGCTGAGCCTTTTGACAGTCAATGCGCTGACGGCTGCGCATAGCTTACTGATACCGGTGCAAGCGGAATATTATGCCCTCGAAGGTCTTGGCCAGTTACTAAATGTGGTACAGCGGGTGCGGCAAGGTCTGAACCCGCAACTGGAGTTACTGGGAGTGGTGATGACCATGTATGATGGTCGAACGGCGTTATCGGACCAGGTAAAGAAAGAGGTAGAGCGGCATTTTGGCGATAAAGTGTTTGACGTGGTAGTGCCTCGCAACGTCCGCTTGGCAGAAGCGCCAAGCTACGGCAAGCCTATATTTGAGCACGACAAGTGGAGCAAAGGTGCAAAGGCCTACAAGCAAGTTGCCAAAGAAGTGCACAAACGTGCAAAAGGAGGCCAGAAGTCATGAGTACGAAACACGGGCTAGGTCGCGGGTTTGATGCGCTGATACCGCAAAATTTTGATAAATCTATCTTGCTGGACGAAGCAGAACGGATACAGAAAGTCCCGGTTGATAAGCTAAAGCCTCATTCCGAGCAGCCGCGGCAGCATTTTGATGAAACGGCGCTAAAGGAACTGGCACAGTCTATTAAGAATCACGGTGTTTTGCAGCCCTTGGTGGTAACTCCTCTGGAAAACGGTATGTACCGCATTATTGCCGGTGAGCGGCGGTGGCGTGCGGCGCAACTGGCAAAGTTGCAGGCGTTGCCGGTGGTGGTGCGGACCCTGAAAGAGCTAGAGGCGCTCGAGATTGCACTAGTCGAAAACGTGCAGCGTGTAGACCTGTCGCCATTAGAGCAAGCCGTATCGATTGAGCGATTACACCAGCAGTTCAGTATGGCCTATGACGTCGTGGCCACACGGCTAGGGAAGGCGACTTCTACGGTCAATAACATCGTACGCTTATTGCAGTTGCCCCAGGCCGCACAAGAAGCGCTGGCAGAAAAGCGCATCACCGAAGGTCATGCCCGGCAAATTTTGGCGCTCAAGGACTATCCTGACCAGCAGGCCGAACTACTGGAGTCGATACAAAAATATGGCTGGTCGGTGCGTCAGGCAGAGCGATACGTGACGAGTCACAAAGAAGGCGTGCAAGATGTCAAAGCGGCACGCGAACGCGTCCAAGAAGAGACGCCTGCCACCAAGGCGCTGGGGAAGCGCTTGGGCACAAAGGTAGCCATCAAACGGATGGCGCATGGCGGCCGGCTGGAGATTACCTTTAAGAATGACGACGAACTCGAGCAAATAGTCAGCAAGCTACGCTAAAATGCTTTGGCCTTGCCAATGGGCCAGATGCGCAAGACAAGTTTGCCGATGATTTGGTTGGCATTGATGGGTCCAAAGCTGCGCGAGTCTTCGGACACGGTGCGGTTATCGCCCATGACGAATAGCTGATGGGGGCCTAGCTTGTAGTCGAGATTGCCCGATGTGAACGGAATGCGCGTGGTTTTGCCGTAGGGAAATGTTTGATCGGGGTCAAAACCCTTGGGGTGGGCGGAGTTATATACCATTACTTTGCCGGCCTTGACGATGACCTCATCGCCAGGCAAGCCGATGACCCGCTTAACCAACTGCTTGTCGCTGCCTTGGCCGATGGCGGACAGGTCTTCGGTAAATATGATGACATCTCCGCGGTCTGGAATGTAATCGTGCCCCGTAATACGCGCCCACGTGCGGGGTACTTTCCAGACAATAAGACGGTCGTTGTTTTGCAGGGTGGTCTCCATGCTGGAGCCGTCGACCTGATAGGTTTGAAATACATAGGTAATAAGACCGAAAGCCACCAAAAGAGCGGCAGCCAAAACCATAACAGTGGTAATCAGCTCACGCCAGCCGGAATGTTTGCTGGATGAGTGACGTGGCGGCTGACGATTGTATCCGTCGGCATGCTGCGCATGGGCCGGCGTGGGGGCAGGGCTCTGCTGCTGGTCGGCTTTGTGCAAAAAATTATCAGGGCTTGGTATGTCGTTTGGCATCAACAGTCAACTATAGCGGGTGCAGAGGGAATTACAAAATCATTCACGAGCGGTTTACGCTTACGCTAAGAGACGATATACTATACAGCCATAGGGTTATGGATAATTTCAGACAAACACGGCGCCCCGTACGACGCCAGACTACAGAGGGATTTCTAGCGACCGCTGCCGGCAGGCCGGGCGGAGTGCTTGCAGCGCGCCCTGATACAACTTCGGTTGCACCTGCAGAGCCGGAGAGTTTATCAGCTCTCGGGCCAAAACCGGAGACTGCACCGCCGGAGTTACCGAGCAACCCGGACAACAGTGAAGCAAATATCAAACTTGATTTGGGGCTTCCGGGTGAAGCTGTTGAAAGCCACCCCAAACGACACATGGTATGGCGGAAGCAGTGGAGTGCAGTGCGTCGGTGGACATTTCGCACGGCCGCCATCATGCTGGCGGTCATCATCGGGGTAGGTGGCTTTTTGTTTGCCGAAGGGTATATGAAGCTGCACAAGGTGTTTAATGGCGGTGGCAACGCTGTTTCATTGCAAAAAAACGTGGACCCAAACCTGTTGAAGGGCGAGGGTGACGGCCGCGTCAATATATTACTGCTCGGTATCGGGGGTCCCGGTCATGACGGCTCAGACCTGACAGACACCATGATGCTTGCCAGCATTGATCCGGTAAACAACAAGGTTGCCCTGTTGAGTATCCCGCGTGACCTCTGGGTAAAAATGCCTAACAACTTTGTAGGCAACTATCAAAAAATCAATGCCGCCTATGAGGCGGGTAAGTACGAATATCTGGGTCGTATTGATGCCAGCAGCTCTAATACGAAAGCCGTGGAAGCGGGTTTCCAGGCAGCTGATGGGGTAGTTAGCCAAGTGCTGGGCGTGCCCATTCACTATAATGTGCTTGTAAACTTCCAAGCGTTTCGGCAGGCGGTGGACACGGTGGGGGGTGTGACGGTAAACGTACCAACAGAGCTGTACGATCCCACCATGGCATGGGAAAACCATGGCAGCCCCATACTGGCCGAACCGGGCGTACAAACCTTTGATGGTCCCAAGGCGCTTCGCTATGTGCGCTCCAGAGAAACTACCTCTGACTTTGCCCGCACGCAGCGCCAGCGAGCGGTGCTGCTAGCTCTTAAAGATAAAGTTATGACACTGGGCACGCTCAGTAACCCCATCAAAATATCAAACCTAATGAGTGCCTTCGGTAACAACGTGGTAACCGATTTTAGCCTCTCCGATATGAGCCGGCTCTATAGCCTAGTAAAAGGTATTACCAACACGAACGTTACGTCATTGGGCCTAGCAGACAAGCCAAACGATTTTGTGACGACGGGCAGTCTTAATGGGCTGTCTATCGTGAAACCTCGAGCCGGCCTGTTTGATTATTCCGAAATACAGGCGTATGTACGGAGCCAACTGAAAGACGGCTATATTGTTAAAGAGAACGCGCGCGTGGAGGTGCTCAACGGCACTTCGCAGCCCGGTTTAGCAGACACCGAAGCTGCAGAACTCAAGACATACGGGTATAATGTAGTGAAGGTGGGCAATGCATCCACGGCCAACCACGGTCAAACGGTGTTGGTTGATCTGACGAACGGAAAAGACAAATATACCAAACACTATTTGGAGCAGCGCCTCGGCACCACTGCGGTGAGCCAGGTGCCCGACCCAACTATCAATACGCAAGGGGTGGATCTGGTAATCATCTTAGGAAACGATGAAATTATTAATAGCCAAACTTAAGCCTGCCGGCGGTTTCAGCTGGCTTATACACCGAGGAATCCTGGCGGCGCTGCCGTTAGTGGTGTTTGTGCTGGTGCGTTTGCAGTTCACTCAGCTAGCTCTAAGTATCATTTTGTTAAGTAAGTGGCGTATGTTTGCTGTGCAACCCCGGTTCTGGCCTGCCATGGTACGCGCGAATGCCATCGATATTATTGTTGGCGTCTCGGTATTGATCTTTATGATGCACACCAACAGCTTTGGTCTGCAGCTGCTATGGGCGGTGCTGTACGGGGTATGGCTGATTGGTATTAAGCCCGCCTCTACGCGGTTTATGATATCCATCCAAGCGGCGTTAGGGCAGCTGGCCGGATTGATGGCACTGTATGTGGCATGGGCGTCGGGGCCACTCTTTGGGCTGGTAATCATAACAGGCCTTGTGTGTTATTTGGCTGCGCGGCACTTTTTTGACAGCTATGATGAGGCGTATGCTAAACTATTGGCCTATTTATGGGGGTACTTTGGGGCGGCGCTGGCGTGGCTGCTTGGCCACTGGCTGCTCTTTTATGGGGTTATCTCCCAGCCTGCATTATTACTCAGCACCATCGGGTATGGTGTAGCGGTGCTGTACGGCTATGACCACGCGGGCAAACTACACCCCATGCTGAAGCGGCAATTCGTGTTTGTCATGATAGCGATTATTATTGTAGTCCTGACGTTCTCTGACTGGGGCGATAAGGTAGTCTAACGAAAGAAGGAGCATACACGCATATGGAACCGGAGCAGAACAAACCCGACAAAGATACTACACCCGCCGCATCACCGAGTGCTGACATGCCCGATGCGTCGGTTTCGTCGACCGATCAGCCCAAGGCGTCAAACACATCCTTTTTGAAGACGCGCCTCTCGAGTTTACAAGACCGGAGCCGGACTGCGGCTGGCCGTCTGGGTGCATATCCAAAACAATTCCGGCGTCCCACGTTCCGCTCAACACGTATGCGAGTCGCCGGCGTAGTCGTAGGGCTCATAATAGCTGCGGCTGGTTTCGGTTTTTTGGGAGGGTGGCTGGAAAATCAGCAAAATAACGCAAGTGACAGTTCGCTGACGAGTGCTAGCTCAAATGCACAACGTCAGGTTGTGACGAGTGAAGGTCAGCTCATTAATAAAATTGCCAAAAATGTCGGTCCGAGCGTGGTGTCGGTAAATGTTACCGGCCAGCAATCTACGACTGATTTCTTTGGTTTTAGCACACCCACCGAAACACAGAGTGCTGGGACAGGCATAATTTTGTCGAAAGAGGGGCTTATTATTACCAATCGACACGTAGTACCCGCTGGTACGACCAATGTAAGTGTGACACTTTCGGACGGCACCACCCTAACCAACGTGTCGGTCCTGGGGCGCACGAGTGCCAGCGATAGTCTCGACGTGGCATTTTTGAAGGTTAATGATACGAAGGGCAAAAAATTGGTTCCCGCTACCATCGGGGACTCGAGTAACGTGCAAGTAGGGGATGCCGTCGTAGCCATCGGCAATGCCCTCGGCCAGTTCCAGAATACGGTAACCTCGGGCATTATTTCGGGATTTGGACGGAGCGTGCAGGCAAGTGAACAAGGCACCGGCCAAAATGCCGAAAACCTGACAGACCTTTTCCAGACAGACGCTGCCATTAATGAGGGTAACTCTGGTGGTCCCTTGGTCAACATGAGCGGTGACGTCATCGGTATCAATACCGCCATTGCCGGTAATGCCCAAAACATTGGCTTCGCAATCCCAATCAATGATGTGAAGGGTTTGATTGAGCAGGTAATGGCTACTGGCAAGCTCCAGCGGCCGTATCTGGGTATTCGCTATGTGCCTATTACGGCTGATTTTGCCTATCAATATAATTTACCGGTCAGTACTGGGGCCTACATTGCGCCTGGCTCAGCCGGCCAGCCTTCTGTAATTTCAGGGAGCCCGGCTGATAAAGCAGGGTTGAAAGAAAAGGACATCATCACGCAACTCAACGGCACCACCATTGATCAGGCGCACAGCCTTACGTCATTACTTGATCAGCACAAAGTAGGTGACCATGTAATGCTGACCGTCATACGTAATGGTAAAACGATGCATGTCAGTGTAACGCTAGCTGCCGCCCCCACGAGCTAAGCCGAAGCTCTGCATGGTATGCAGACTGTACAAAAAAAGTATTCACTAGCAACCCCTGCAGTGAGTGGCCTTGGTGCCAGTCTGTACCTCCATCCGAGGTGTGCAGCGTGTAGGTACTCTATGGCGGGCGCCAGAAGAGGCAACGCTTCGCCGTTAGGACGGGGAATGTACCCCGTAGTTGCTCAGCAGAGTTCTTAAGAACAAGAAGCAGGTCCGGGCAGCATAGCGTGTGACCAGCAGAGTGCTAGTGAGCACTATAACAACATGAGAACAGGCCAATCGACTAACTGGTATATTGAAACACCTGGATGAAATCCTCAGTCTTGTAAGAACGATAGCCTGCATCCGAAGCGATGTGTGCTAATTTCGTATGCTGAGGCGGTAGAGCTTCAGTCAATATGTATCGCGGCTTTTGTGGCAAGTGGGTGAGTTGACTAAACAGCTGGCGATATACATCCAAGCCATCTAAACCTCCAAAAATAGCAATTTTAGGCTCATTTAGGGCCTCAGAATTGATGTAAAATTTACTAGGCACGTATGGAAGGTTGCACAGCAAAATATCGTATTTTTGAGCGGTATTTTCCAACAAATCGCTTAAAATAGCAAAATTGTCCGTTGCAAATTTAATGACGTTGCGCTTTGCAATGGCCAAAGCAGCAGGGTCAATGTCTATTAAATCCACCTTACAGCCGGTTTCTAAGGAGGCAGTTATGCCAAGCGCACCGCTGCCGGTGCCAATATCGGCTATTTTCATTGTGCGACGCAGGAGGGGTAGTGATTTTAACAACTCAATCATGGTTTCTGACTCAGGACGAGGTTCTAAGACTGCGTTGGTGATAATAAACTCCCGGCCAAAGAACTCAGTGTGTCCGCGGATGTATGCTAAAGGTTCGTGCTTGACACGACGGGCTACCCGATTCTCTAATATATGTACCTGTGCAGCACTAAGCTCAAGTTCGGGGTGGGCCAGTAGGTGGGAACGGTCCATACCTATACAATCCTCTAGCAAGACAAGCGCGTCTAGGCGGGCAGTACCTATGCCGGCGCCTTTGAATAAATCTTGTGCTCGCTTAAGCCACGTCGCTACTGATAAGCTCATGCTCGTATGCCTGTAGCTGTTCGATAAGGTCATCGATCTGACCGTTGAGGGCACCAGGAATATTGCTACGTGAGTACCCAATGCGGTGATCGGTGATACGATCCTGTGGAAAGTTGTAGGTGCGGATCTTTTCGCTGCGATCACCCGAGCCGATTAGCTTTTTACGGGCATCGGACAGCTGCTTTTGTTCTTCCTCAATCTTTAGAGCAAGCAGGCGCGAACGCAGCACGCCAAGAGCCTTTGCCTTGTTTTTGATTTGTGACTTTTCGTCTTGGCAGGTTACGACCATGCCAGTAGGAACGTGAGTAATTCGTACGGCTGAGTCAGTGGTATTGACTGATTGGCCGCCATGGCCGCTGCTGCGGTAGACATCTATTCGCAAGTCGTTAGGATTTATCTCAATATCGGACTCTTCGGCTTCGGGCAGGACAGCCACGGTAACGGTTGACGTATGAATGCGTCCCTGGCTTTCGGTTGCAGGTACGCGTTGCACCCGGTGGACGCCAGCCTCAAACTTAAGGTTTTTGTAGGCTTCAACGCCACGAACGGCAAAAATAATTTCCTTAAAGCCGCCAACCTCACTAGGGGACTCATCGATAAGTTCGATTTTAAAACCATGGGTCTCCGCCCAGCGCACATACATGCGGTAGAGTTCACCGGCAAATAGGCTGGCCTCGTCGCCGCCGGCAGCGGCACGGATTTCGATAATGACGTCACGGTCATTGTTTGGATCTTGGGGGGTCAGGGCTTCGGCCATTGCCGCATCGTTTGCGGCAATTTTTTGCTCAAGCTCTTCTAGTTCACTGCGAGCCAATTCGGCGAGTTCATCATTGCCGCGGGCAAGTTCGGTGGCCTGGGATGCGGCCTCGGCTAGCTGGTGTTTCTCGTCAAAGAGTGTTAGCAAATGTTCGAGTTGTGAACGGCGCTTAGCGAGCTTTGGATAGTCCTTTTGTGTATACACAGCAGGGTCGGTCAACGTTTGCTCAAGTTGACTGAATTCGGTGCGTAGCGCTTGTTCTTTGTGGTCCATAGTCTGTCCTTATTATATATAGGAAAAGCAAAACCGCCTGAATACGTTATATTCGGGCGGTTTAGTGAAGGTTTCGTTAGCGCTTGGTGGCGTTTTGGGAAGAGGGTGTATTGTCGTGTTCTTCTTCGGTGTCGGCGGCTTTGGCAGCACGGGCAGCGGCACGCTTCGCTTGCTTCTGGGCAGCATTAGCACGCTTTTCTTTGGCGGCTTCAGCAGCGGCAGCGCGGGCCTTAAACTTGTCGACACGGCCTTCAATGTCAACCACGCGTTCTTCACCGGTAAAGAAGGGGTGAGAGCTGCTACTAATGTGGACTTTGACTAAGGGATACTCATTGCCATCTTCCCACTTGATAGTTTCGTCAGTTGCGACGGTAGAGCGCGTCAAGAGCATAAAGCCGTTGTTCAGGTCCTGAAATACGACCGGGCGGTAGTTAGTAGGGTGAATATCTTTTTTCATATCTCGGCTATTATATCTGTTGAGTGATGAAATGTCAAAAGGCTTTCGTGCTTGATTACCTACCGTTGTGTTATAAAATGTAAGCAAAAGGGGAACGGTGTGAGCGGATTTGCGAGACGATTGCAACAAGGGGCGAGCGTACGACAAGCTATTGCCGGTAACATCTTGGCAAAAGATGACTTCAATAGGGCAGACGGTAGTTTGGGCTCAAGCGATTCTGGAACGGGGTACAGCTCGCAACCGTGGAGCACCTTCGGCACGCCTATCAGCGGCAGTACGCCGACGTGGGGTATCGTAAATGATCAGGTTTACGTAACAGCCCCAGGCGGCACCAACTCGGAAGCCATCGCTACCATACCGGTATCTGTATTGGCCGGGACCGCGTTTTGCGATATCTATTTATCCCCTACTAGTTCCTGCGCGGCGCTGTCCATGCGGGCCAGTAGCGACGGCAGCACATATCTCAATATTCAGTTGAATGAAAGCGAAGGCAATTATGACCGTATCGCGCTATCGAAACGGGTGGCGGGAGTTACGACGTGGTTGGCGGCAATCGAACCGGCCAATCTGGGCGCCGGCTTTGGCTATACGCTGGCGACGGTACTGACGGCGAGCGAAATAAGCGTGTATGTCGAGGGAGTGTTTCAGTTTTC
>DASZYT010000023.1:0-25722 GCA_035545275.1 Saccharimonadales bacterium (SeqCode)
ATAATTAGCGGTGTACGGGCTTCGTCAATAAGGATGGAGTCCACCTCGTCGACGATGGCGTAGTGCAGCTCGCGCTGGCGCAGCTGATCTACTTCGCGCACCAAGTTGTCGCGCAAGTAGTCAAAGCCAAACTCGTTGTTGGTACCATAGGTAATATCGGCCTCGTATGCTTCGCGGCGACTAGTCGGCTTGAGGTGGCGGAAACGCTCGTCTTCATGATCTTTGTTGACATACTCGGGGTCATACACATACGAGTGGTCGGGCAAAATGATACCCACGCTCAGCCCCAAGAAGTGGTAAACTTGCGCCATCCAGCCAGCGTCACGTTGAGCCAAATAGTCGTTGACTGTCACTACGTGTACGCCCTTGCCCGTTAAGCCGTTGAGGTACACCGGCAAGGTTGCTACCAACGTTTTACCTTCACCCGTTTTCATTTCGGCCACGTTGCCCTCGTGCAATACCATGCCACCAATGAGCTGCACGTCGAATGGCCGCATGCCCAAAGTACGCTTGGCCGCCTCGCGTGCTACCGCAAATGCATCAGGCAAAATTTTGTCGAGCGACTCCTTTTTGAGGCGCTTGCGCAGAACCTCTGTCTGTTCTTGCAGTTTGGCATCCGACATCTTTTCGTACTTGTCGGATAGCGCATTGACTTCTTTGACCCGTTTTTTGAGGCGCTTGATGGTCTTGGCCTGCGGGTCACCCAAAATTTTCTTAAACACAATATTCATAGGTTTGTCGTGTCTCCCCGTTCTGAAATTTCACCAATTCGGATACTATTGTACCCCGTTCCACTCAAGAACGCGAACATATTTTGAGATATTAGCAGCTGCCGTTATACAGCGTGACGGTTGAAGCGCGCCCACATATGCCGGCGCGCCTTCCCATCGTTTCGCGACTCTTTGTATTGCTTAATCTTTTGCTTAAGTTTGGTCTCGACCACGTCGATGGCTGCATACATATTCGACTTGTTTTCGTGCACCGTGATAGTTTCGTGCGGCAGGTGCAGTGTCACATCGCAGGCGTAGTTGTTGCTCTTGGAATTGGTCTCTTTGAGCTGAATTTCGGCGTGGGCGCTTTCACGATTATGACGAGAGATGTATTTGTCGAGCTGCCCGATTTTCTTTAACACATACGTGCGCAAGTTGTCGTCTACGGTTGTGTGGACAGCCTTTAGCTCTAGTCGTTTAATCATGAAAGTGCTCCTTCTAGGGCCTGCCTGTTATGTGCAGGCTCTACATATATTTTAGCAATGTTTGCCAAGACTGAATCAAAGATTTATCTACTTGCACGGGCGGTCAAACTACCCGCACCCTACTTTTCCCTTGCTGGAAAAGTAGGCAAAAGAGCACGGACGCAGCAAAAGCACGATTGAGCCTACTACCTTGTACCTGACCGCGCCGAAAGAACGCAAGCGGTTCCGCGTCGTATTTTAAAGAAGACGCGGAACAAACTTTCGGCTTGATTCGGTCAGGCATGGAGTAGCCTCATCGGTTTTACTGATGTCCGGTCTCAAGTTGGCCCTCTTTGGACTCCTGAGACGGCTTTAGGCCAGCTACGCAATTTATATTTCGGTTTTGCCGCCCATAAACGGCTGCAGCGCGGCCGGAATAGCGACTTTACCGTCGGGCTTTTGGTGATTTTCGATAAGCGCAATGCAAGTGCGGCTAAATGCAGCCGCCGTACCATTCAGAGTGTGCACATACTGCACCTTGCCCGCCCCATCGCGGTAGCGGATATTGAGCCGGCGTGCCTGGTAATCAGTCACGTTGCTGCAGCTCATGAGCTCACGGTAGCTTTTGTCGGCCGGACTCCAATATTCGATGTCGAATTTTTTGTACGCCGGTGCACCGAGGTCACCAGCCGCGATGCGCACGAGCTGGTACGGGACTTCCAGCGCCTGGCACAGCTCCTCCTCGAGCGCGACCAATTTCTCGTGCCATTGCTCACTATCCTCGGGCTTACAGAATACATACATTTCTAATTTGTTGAATTGATGTACACGGTAGAGACCTTTGCTGTGCTTGCCATAGGCTCCCGCTTCCATGCGGTACGCCGGGCTCAGGCCCACATACAGCAGCGGCAGGTCATTTTCATCAATAATTTCATCGGCATGATAGCCGGTGATGGGCATTTCGGCCGTAGCGATAAGGTTGAGGTCTTCGCCTTCAATTTTATAAATCTGACGCTCTTCGCCCCGCGGCAGAAAGCCCGTGCCGCTGGCCGTGCGGGTATTCACCATATGTGGCACCGTCATGGGGGTAAAACCATATTTGGTCGCGATGCTAAGGCCCAGTTGGAAGACTGCCAGCTCCAGCTGCACTAAATCACCCTTTAGGTAATAAAACTTCGCGCCGGCCACTTTGGCACCGCGCTCGAAGTCGATGGTGCCGCGCTCTTCCCCCCATGCCAGATGGTCTTTGACGTCGTCCTGCCGTGGCTCGCCCCAGTGCTTCTCGGGCCGGTTGGCTTCCTCCCCGCCCAGCGGCGTGTCATCCGGCGTAATGTTCGGCACCATCTGGAGCAGCTCCTGATATTCGGCGTCGACCTTTTCCAGGCCGGCTTCGGCTTGGGCAATGTCTTCCTTCAGTTGACGTCCTGCCGCAATCTGTTCTTCGGTCGGCTTGCCCTTTTTAAGCTCGGCTGCCTGCTCATTGCGGCGGCGGCGGAGTTCTTCCACTTGCGCCAGCTGCGTGCGGCGCTGGCCGTCCAGCTCCAGCAGCTTGTGAATGTCTACGGTAATGTTCTTTTGCTCAGCTTTTTCTTGCACCAGCTCAGCATTGTCTCGGATAAACTGAATATCTAGCATGCCTGTTAGTATAGCGCACAACCGAAGTTTTGTAATTGAAATTACAACATAAATATTGTAAAATGCCAAGTTATGAGTGCAGAAAGTGCAGGAGAAACACAACTCGGGATAGGCATGACTGAGTGGGCCATCGCTTTGCGTGAAGCTGGGCTTAGAGAGCTCGCCGACACTATCGATGATGATAAACTGACAAGCCTGAACCGAGTAAAAGAGTTCGGGCTGCCGCAAACCCGCTGGACCTACAGCCGGGCCGAAGATTTCTTGAACGACCCGGATGCGACCTTTGAAGCCCTAGACCTAGACCATTATCTTGCCGTCTTAACACCTACACGCAATCCTTCGCTTAAACGCATGCGAGATTTTCGCCTTACCAAGCCCGAGGTTATCGACTTTGCAAAAAATAAAATACCTACGCAGGAGTTGGCAAAATATGACATCGTGCTGCAGGAATTCTTTCAGCACCACTACGGTGGAAATATTGTGTGCAACCCTGATGGCAGCGTTTTTGTCGAAGTCGTAAAAGGCGAACTGGGTCACAACGACCTCGTCACTCAACGTAAAACAGCAGATTTAATTATGCAGCGCAGCCCAATTACAGGTTTTTTCTCTATAGACATCGAGAATACATTAGCTTTAGGAGACTCCCCGCAACAACTGGAGCCCGACCTGCCCAAGGCTCTGTGGAAAGCGGTCTTTTCAATTCCCCACGTTATCGAAGGTGATCATTCGCCCGAGTATGCTGCCCGCGGCGCTAAGTTTATGCCAGGGTACTATGAGTTTTATCTGGATCGTCGCACCGAAAATTCTTCGCTTGAGCCTTTTTTTGTTGATTGTTCGGTCCAAAAACTGTATCGATTACAAGCGTAGCTTACTTTTTTGCAGCAGATTTTTTCGATGATGGCTTTTTTCGTGATTCAAGTTCTTTGAGAGTGAGTTCGGTGCGGGCACGAGCGTACGTGCAGAACTCGCACGGGCCGCCCATGATGCTGTCACCCACCGGGGGCATGTCGCCGTCCATGCATTGCTTCATTTTCTGCAGTGTGGGCTCCACCCAGTCGGTGTTGCCGGTGTACTGTATGAGCTTAGTGCGGAACTCTACCCGGTCGTTAAAGCCGTCCAGGTCCATGCGCCCGTTGGTGTAGACGAAATAGCCGGTGTCACTCACTGTAAGTCCGTTTTGGCGAAGAAGCCACTGGTACACTTCCATCTGGCGCTTGTAGCTTATTTGCCAATCGCTGTCGATGCTAACGTCTTTGTCCTTAGCGGTAGCTTTGTAGTCCACTACGATAACTTCCCCGTCGTCATTGACCCATAGGTCGTCGACCGCACCGAACACGTGCAGATTGGTCGGCTTGTGGAGCGTCACCACCCCAGTAAACGTCTCGCGCCACACGTCCAGCTGGTCGTGCTGGAACGGGATGGCCGTGACGCCAAACTCTACCATCAGCGGATGCGGCTTGCCCTGCTTGCGGTAGGTGTCGAACTCTTTTTTGAACAGCTCGTCGATAGCTTTGTTGATGTTGAATGGCGGGCTGGAAGGCCGGGTAATTTTGAGGCGCACATCAAGCCAAAAACAGCGCGGGCACTGCATGAACAGCTCGATTTTACTGCGGCTGACCTTGAACGGTGCCGTCTGACCAGGTTTGTACGGCTGGCTCCGCTCCCTCCAATAATTCATTACATCTATTGTAACATCGATGATTAGGCCTTGTGCTCTTCTGCCCAATTCATCAAGTGAATGAACCAATTCAGCCAACCTCGCGGCAGCCCCACCACTATGTATACATAGAGGCACGGAAAAACCACGAATGGCAATACAAAATCAACCGCAATAGAAGGATGGGCGTTGCCACGGGGATGGAAGTGGTCGTTCAAGCCTATCCCCCAGAGCAACGCACTTAGCGGCAGATACACCGCACTCAGTACGATGGTAGTTAGCCGATATTTGCGGCCCAACGCGTTAACAGTCGGGTTGTCTTCGCTGACCAAACGAGCATTTTGGCTTTCCAGTTGGCTACTCTTTGTCCAACTTTGCAGTTTGTGATCGAGCTCTGTTATGAGCGCCCCTGCTATTTTCTGCAGCTGCGCCTCCTGCACGGGCCGGTTATACACTTTTTGATTACTGATGATACGCAGATGGTTGTCGTATAGTTCCACATCAAACCCTCCACCTTGATCTAGCAATGTCTGCATAACGTCGGGCGTTAGGATGCTAAGCGCCAGCACCTGAAAGTCACGGGGTGCGTAGACGGTAAAATACTTATTAAAATCCCCTTCTAGCTGAAGCTGTTGATTTTTGGGCATAAAGTGCCGGGGACCTTTGCGATTTTCACCTACGCGGCCATCGAGGTATATATGTGGTAATGCTGCCGGCATGACGATATCGATGCCGCTGAAAGTGCCGGGCATGTTGCCGTAGTGCAACCTATCTCCCACCACATACGTGTAAGCAGTGCCCATTGTCCCCGTATAAGTACCTGTTTTGTAACGGGTTTGGATGTGGTGAAAATACCACATAAACGCCAGCATAGCGAGAACATAGCCTAAGAGAGTAGTAAGCACATTCATCGTAACTCTACTATAGCAAGCGTTTCGATGTGCGGGGTACGCGGAAAGAAGTTGTAGACCTCAAAAAACGCGATCTCGTACGCTGCTTGCAGTTTGGCGAGATCGCGTGCCTGCGTGGCGGGATTGCAGCTGAGATATATAACCTTTGGCGGTCTTGTTTCGAGCACCCGCTGCACCACTTTGTCGTGCAGACCTGCCCGCGGCGGGTCAAAAATCACCGGTTCTGCCCCACTTATGTACTCAAGTGCCTTCTCGGTAGAAGCAGCCACGACGTTTGCTTGCAGGCCGCTCGCCGCAGCATTGACGCGCGCCATAGCAGCAGTGGCTTCGTGAAATTCAATCAGATTGACCCGCTTATGGGCGACGCTTAGGCTAATAGTGCCGACACCAGCATACATGTCGGTCAGGCTTGCCTCGCTGCAATGTTCTTTGATCCGGGCTAAGGCTTGCTCAAAAATAGGCAGATTCACCTGGAAAAACGAGTCAACGTCGTACGTAAACTCTTTGTCCAGCAACACATCGTTGAGACTCACGTCGCCCAACTCATATAGCAGCCTGGTGGGCACCGACGCGGGGCTTTTGGGATCCGAAAAGTAGACGCGTAGCCCGCGCAAACCGTGCGGTAGCTCAAGCGTTGGGAACCTCTGGTCTTTCACGAAAAGCGACCCCGCCACATACCCGGCTTGGTCACAACGCACCACTATTGTTTTCAAGTCGCCTGCCCGCACCTGCAGCTTTGAAAGTTGAGCAACTAATTTGTTCGCCCTCGCGTCAAGTTCGGGTTTTGCCAGCACACTGCCCTCCACAATCTGCTTGCCGTGGCTGCCCCGACGATAGAGCGCCAAGTGCAGCCTGTCGTCATCCCCCCAAAAGCTGTATTCCATTTTGTTCCTGTAATAGAAAACCTCGGGCGGGTTTTCCATCGCGCGAGGCGAAAAAGCGCGGTTTTTCGCCTCGGCTGCCTTTCCTGATACAGCGGTTAAATCAAAGTTTGAAATGTCCACGCGAGCCTGAGCAAAGAGTTCCTTCACAATTTCAGATTTGTATCTGTTTTCAGCTTCAAATGCCATTATCTGCCACGGGCTCGTGGCAAGATAATTTTCCTCGCGAGGCTCGATGCGCTCAGGGGAAGCTGTAACAATTTCCTCGGCAATGGCCTCGGCATAGCTATGTTTTTTCTTGATAATACGCACCCGTACGGTTTCACCCGGCAAGGCGTTCCATACAAACACCTTGCGGCCATCGGCCAGTTGTGCAAGGCCTTGGCCACCGTGCACTAATTTTTCAATCTTAACCTCTTCCATGCTGGTCTGCCATGTCCTTGATGGCCATCTTAAGATCTGCGGGCGTCGCCACCAACACCGTCGGCTTATGGCGCGCAAGCACTGTTGCTCCATCGAATCCCCACTCCACCGCAATACTTGGAATACCCGCTGCGCGGGCTGCTTCGATATCCCTAACCTCATCGCCAACCAGTATGCAGTGCTTGGGCCTTAGTTTTTGAGCTTTAAGCACAGCCCGTATAGCCCGGATCTTACTGCCAATGCGTCCCCTGCTGCCATGGACACTATCAAAACATTCATCAAGACTATGCAACCTTAAAAAGGTACGAATATTCTTGGTCGTGTTAGTACTGACAATCATCAGGGGGTAGCCGGCGTCGTGGAGCTCACGCAGCAGCTCGGCCATGCCGTTGAATGGCTGTACACGATCAATGTAGTAGGCTTGCAGCCGGCGCCCTTCTCGCAGCATAAAAGGCAATTTCCAATAGGCTAGGTTTAAGCGACGCGCTAGGCCAACCACCCCCACAACCCCGGCAGCATCTTTTGGCCCAAGCATCAGTTCGATGCCACTGATCTCACGGAAAATACGCTCTATCCACTTGAAGCTGTCGGCGAGCGTGCCATCAAAATCAAAAATGATTGTTGGTTTTTGAGTATATGTCATAAAAACTTTATGGCTGGAGCGCGCCGACAAAGAGCTGCCAGGCTAACGCTGTCTGAGCTACTAGTGCTAGCACCAAAAAGATGCGCTCACCAAATATAAAGTCTTTCCATCGGTTAACTTTTTTGCGCGACAGCCACATGTTGGCGGCAAACAGCACAAATAACGCAAACATGCTGTCGTAGATGGCTGTTATCCACCCCGCAACACCGTTACCGTACACAAGGTTTGAGCTCGCATAAATAGCGAAGACTACCCACGGCACAATGCCCACAGCTACACCCGTCCAGTACAGCATCCAGCTGGGCGCTTTGCCGGCCAAGCGATCTGCTGCCCACCACGTAAGCCCAGCGGCCATCTGAAAGCCAAACAACAGTATAAGTGCCGACACGTCAGATACACCGCTTATCAAGCCGATAATGCCCGTCATCACACCGGCGCTTAGGCCATAGCCAATAAAGCGCAAGGAGCTGCGGCGGCCCTTAAGGTCGGCTTCATAGTCATCGTTCAGCCAGTAGCGCACCACGCAAACGACCGCCGAGATAAGCAAAAAGGTTGCCACTAACCACACCAGCGGTATGTCAGCAATATGGCGCGTGGCGCTCACTACGACGCTATGCCCCGCCACTTGGCTCGCAAGGGTGTCTTTGCCTAAGAAAGTGGTTGTTACCGGGTAACTCTTGCCCGTACTCACTACTAGCAATGCAACGGCTTGTGCGGCATAGAGGACGGCCAAACCGATATTCCAGTTTTTGAGTGAAAGCAGCTGTGTCTTAGTGGTGGCTACGCTGCTTGCAGTAGCCTTTTTCTTGGTAGTCTTACTCATGCCCCTAGCATACCACCCTAGGGCAGAGGTTCATAGGGGACGTGGCACATGCCCCGGCCGGTGCGTTCGGTGAATTTTTGGTGTTCGGGTTCAGCTTCATAAAACGGGCCGGCTTGTTCAAGCTGAGTCACAATAGGCTTATCGAAGTTCTTTTGCACCCCACGCATTACTTTTTCGGCGATTTCCTTTTGCTCGTCGGTAATATAAAAAATGGCCGAGCGGTAGTTATCACCAATGTCCGGCCCTTGCCGATTCAGTTGTGTCGGATCGTGCAAACGGAAAAAGTGCCTGCAGAGCGTCTCAAAGCTAACTAACGAGTCGTCAAACTCAAGCAACACCGCCTCGGCGTGACCGGTGGTGTGCGTGCACACTTCTTCGTAGGTCGGGTTTTCGGTCGTACCGCCTATATAGCCTACAATGGTGTTCGTTACACCAGGCACTTGGTCAAAATAATACTGCACTCCCCAAAAGCACCCGGCCGCAAAGATAGCTTGCTCCATACTACAATCCCTCCCGTGCAATTAGGAAAAGAGCAGCCCGAGGAGCGAATTCATTTCGCTCTCGGCGCGATGAGAAAAACGTAGTTTGTCTCATGAGGCAAAGCCGCAAGCACCCGGCCGCAAAGATAGCTTGCTCCATACGGTAACTCCTCTAGCCGATATCACGCCGGCGAAAGCCGATAAACGCAATAAAGCCCAGTACCAGTATAACGCCGCCAAAGGCAGCTGCGTACCACCAGTTGTAGGTGCCACTCATAACGGCTGCCGGCTGATAGTAGTGAAATGGCAACACTTTAGCCGGCCACGCCAGCCAATGTACCACCCCAGCGAGCGAACTAATAAGATAACTCCCGAATGCTATGAGTGTGGCCGCACCAAGGCTCAGCAAGCGCCCGGCACGACCCATAGCATTAAGCATGAAAGCCACGCTCCCAAACAGCAGGCTCAAAAGTGCTGCCAGACTTGTGGCTTCTGCCAGCCGCCCCCACGAGATGCCTAGTTTGACGGCCTCAGCGCATACCACAGTAATGGCAATCGAAAACACGGTAATAATGGCGAGCTCCACAATGGCCACGACGGCTTTGCCAAACAGCAGCCGACCGCGCGACACCGGGCGACTCAGTAGCAGTTCCAAGGTACCGCTCTGCTCTTCTTTACTAATAAGTGAGCTGCCCATACCGATGGTCAAAATACTCAAAAGTAGCGGCAGTAGCAGGTAAAACCACTGCGAACTCATATAGCCCTCGGGCGAGAAGAAATCGGTTGTATCGGTGATAAGCGATTTGGCAGCCGCTGGAATATTATTGAGCGTGCTGTCGAGCTGGCTTTGGTTACGAAACGTAGGATATACCAGTACGATTAGCGCAATAGTCAGCCCAATGCCTACAATCCACCAGAAAATTGACCACTTGCGTTCTAGTAATCCCCACTTCACCACCGGCCTCATCGCTCTGTCTCCTTTTGCTCATAAAAGTGCAGGAATTCTTCCTCGAGGTTGACCTCTGGTTTGTCAAGCCGCTTGACCCGCGAGCGCGCCAACACCTGCAGCAAAGGCCGCAAATCACCCTGTACGTGCACCGTTATGCGGTTGGGCGCCAGCGATTTCACTGTCAGATGCTTCACGTGTTGCAGATCGGCCAGTGGTGCTGTGTCGGCAAAGGTAATATCAAACGTCTGTGCGGCCGTCGCCGTCAGGTCGGCAATGGACTGCTCTGCCACCAGCTTACCCTCACGGATAAAGCCCACGCGGTCGCACATGCGCTGCACTTCCGCCATATTGTGACTACTGACAAAAACCGCGGCACCACGGGTTTTGGCGGTTTTTACTTCCTTATAAAATGCTTCCTGCATAAGCGGATCAAGCCCGCTAGTGGGTTCATCCAAGATCAAAACAGCCGGCTCATGCATAAATGCCTGTATAACACCTATCTTCTGCCGATTGCCTTTGGAAAGTTCACTGAGTGGCCGATTAAGGTCAGCATGAAAAACTTCGACAAGGTGTTTTAGGTACTCTCGATGTTTGGGCGGCTGAAGTGCAGCCATATATTTCAAGAAGTGCCGACCGGTCATCTTACGATATAAGGCCACTTCACCAGCCAAATACCCTACGTCGCGCTTCACCGCCACCGAATCTTTTACAATGTCATTGCCCATAATGGCGGCAGAGCCGCGCGTAGGCTGGATGAAGTTCAGGAGCGTCCGGATAGTCGTAGATTTACCAGCACCATTGGCCCCCAAGAAGCCATAGACCTCGCCCGGCTCTACTTTGAGCGACAAATTGGTCAGTGCATAGGTTTTGGCGCCAGAGTAGCGCTTTGATAGTTCGACAGTCTCAATCGCAGCCATACACACCCAGTATAGCAGAACGCTTATGCTTATTCAGTGACGGTCACGTCGCGCCAAAAGGCAACGTAGTTACTGAAATCCTTTTTGACAATATCGATGGCGCTGGGCTTTGGTTCGGGATAGCTCCAGGCGCTGTCCTTACTCCATTGCTCGCCCTCACCAACGTCAAAATACTGGCACTCGCCCTTCCACGGGCAGGTGTATGGCGTATCGCTTTTGCGCAAAAAATCTTGCTTGACCGCAGACGGCGGAAAGTACCAGTTTTGCTCGATATAAATCAGGTCGTCCTTATCAGCCTCGGCGATTACCTTGTCTTTCCAGATAGCTTTCATGTTATTTCTCCTTTCGTTTAGGTTTCGCTTCATGAATTACGCGCTGCGGCAGCGGGATGTCAATGCCTGCCTCGTCGAACGCCCTTTTGATACGGCGGCGGAAGTCACCGGCAATATCCCACTGGCGGGCCGGCTTTACCTTGCCCAGACTCTTGAGAATAATCGATGAATCGGCAAACTGGTCTAAGCGCAAAAATTGGATGGGCTCAATGATGTCGTGCTTCCACTTGTCTTCGCCCGCCTGCTCCATGCCCACTTTGTTGATGACCGCCTCGGCCTTGTCGATGTCGGTGTCATATCCCACACCCACGTCGACATTTACATTGGCAAACTTGATGGACAGATTGGTAATGACGCCGGGCTCGCCGTTGCGCACCACGTGCAGGTTGCCATCTAGGTCACGTAAACGTGTGATGCGGATAGAAATCTCTTCTACAACCCCGGCTACTCCTGCCCCGGTGGTACCCCCACTCAGGCTCACGATATCTCCCACGCGGTATTGGTTTTCTAGGATAACAAAGATTCCGGCCAGATAATCGCGGATGGTGTTTTGGGCGCCAAAGCCCACTAGCACTCCCACGAGCCCGGCACCGGTGGCCAGGGCTGCAACATTTACACTCAAGTCACTTAAAATGACAAGGATACCGATGATCCAAAGTGCCGCCGCCACAGCCGTACGGAATATATTGATGAGCGTATCTTCACGCTTGCGCTCCTCGCTCTGTGTCTCATAGCGATTGCTGCGTATCGCCCGGCGGACGATAACCTCTATGGTCCGACGGCTCGCCATCTGCACTATGATTACAACGGCGATCGTGAGCGCGACGCGTACCCATGCATTGTCAAACACGCTGCTGGCCGCACCATTAATGGAAGCTAGAACTTGAGCCATATACATATACCTCTACCTTATAAAAATTGCCTGGACGATGCAAACCACTCACGACAAGACACCGCGCAAGCGTAAATACAGACATACGAGCGCAGCAAGCAGACCCATGACACCTAACACCTTACGGAACCAGTTCACGCCACTCTGCACTTCCTGCCATGCCCACACTGTCAAACTGACGGCAAACACGGTGAACCCCGCATCAGCCAGCCAACCGGTGGCAAAAATATACGCTACTACTGATACAAAAGCTGTCAGGATAGATTTGTTTGGCCGCTGGTACAAAACCACTAGCTAGGCCCGACCCTGCTTCAAAATTCTGGCGAACCATAGCAGCTCGTCGTAGAGCTTGCTCAAGTTGCGCTCGTAGCGCTCGCGAAACTCGTCTTTTATAGCACCCTGCTCATCAAAGATATCCTGCACACGCGGAAAGTAGACGTCCCAACTCATCACCACCAGCCCGGTTTCACGCACCGCCGGCACGAGTGACTCGATGGCACGTGTACCACCCCAGTTGCCGTCACTCACACCCGCAAACGCCACCGGCTTGTGGTTATACAACTGCAACTCACTGTCGAGCATTCGCTTGAGACTGCCCGGAAAGCTATGGTTGTATTCGGGGGTTACGATAAAGAAAGCGTCTGCCCTACGCACAATATCGGTGTAGCGCGGGTCTTTGCCCTCCGGGTCATTACCATCCCCTGGAAAATTAAACTCCTTCGGATCCACAAATATGATTTCTACGCCTTCCAGTTTGCTGCCAAAATCGGCCACGTAGTGTGCTGCCACAATTGAGCGCCGCTGCGCCCGGATAGTCCCGGCCAACACCGCGATAGTTATCGTTTCGTCCATCCTCTAAGCATACGGCAATTACATCCAAAACAAAAAGGAGCCGTTTGACGGGCTCCTTTTTGTCGGTCGGCGACCCGAGGGTCGCGTTCCGGTGCCACCTCACGATGGCACGTATCACTATAGGCTTATGCCGATTCGCTTGTCAAACACATTTTAATATTTCATAACATGCTCATGCTTACTTCTGTGGATAAGTAATTACTGCCAGTTGCGTTCAATCTGATGAATGCGGTCGTGGTCTAGCCCGTAGTAATGGCCAATTTCGTGCCAGAGAGTGTGCTTTATGGCCGCCTTCAGCTGCTCCCTGCTTCGCACCACACTGCAAAGCGGGTTTTTGAAGACGGTAATTTTATCGGGAAACACCTTTGTCTCACCCTGCCGTTCCGACAGCGGCACGCCCTCGTACAAGCCAAACAGCGTCTGGTCATTGCGTAGCTGCAGCTTTAGGCGCTGCTCCGGTGTAGGGTCGTACTCATACAATAGCGCGACATTCTTGAGCGACGCCGTTTGATTATTCGGCAACTCGTCAAACGCCTCGTTGATGAGGTCTTGGAATTCTTCGTCGGTAATCTCGAGCACGCTTATGATTCTAGCAGCCCTTATTCACTCGCGCCATAGACGGGCTTTTTAAATGACCGGGCAATCAGCAGACCAAGTGAACCGAGCCCAAATATCACCGTAGCAAACCACGATACAAAGCCCACAAAAGGTATGGCACCCACCCCCACAATCAGCACCACTCCCAGCAGAGCAGCCAAAAAGATGTTGGCTTTTGCGCCCAGTATCCATCGCCCTACGAAAAATGCAAAGAACGGTGCCGAAAGTAGCATTAGTATCACCCACGTCAGCCCCAGTACAGCTGCCACCGGTATGCCAATAGCCGTTATCACAAACAGGATGGTTAGAATAGGTACACCAATGAGCACCAGTAGGCCCACACCAAATGTTTGTAGCGGTTTTGCCAGAGTGGTAGTGGCAGACGAACGCAGCAGCCGCGGCACTGTCAGCGCAAGAATAAGCGCGAAGAACAACAGCGTTACGCCCATCCACCAAAACACAGCCCAGTTGCGATGATGTTCATGCTTCGGAGGAGTGTGGCGCGTGATGGCACCTAGTACTTGGGCATGAGCGTTCTTAGAAAGCGTGTTGTTACTGGTATACGATAGGTTGCCAGCGATGACGGCGCCACTCTCAAGCGAGAAGTCCTGCACGGTACCGGTGACGTCCCTGCCCACCTTGTTGTCGATGCTCACCGTTTGAGCAGCCAGTGCAATATCGCGGCCCACGGCACCCAGCACTTCGCTGTCGCTGCCGGCCAGACTTAGGTCGCGGCCCACTTTAGCGTGACTATCAAGCGTGAACGTCTGTGCCGCAACAGAGGCGCTACCCGACACTTGCCCACTAACCGTCACAGTTTGGCCCACGAGCCGCACATTGCCATCAACAGTTCCACTGACTGATACCGTCTGGCCGGCACACAACACATCGCCATGTACCGTACCACTGATATGCACGTCTTGCCCGGCACAAAATATATCGCCGTTTACATCGGCGGCGATGTTTATGTTGCGACCAGCCACATACACACTGCTATCAACTTTTTGGGAGGAGCTGAGGTCTACATGCGTTCCCACATGAAAGGCGTTGGCACTCGTCAAACCCTTGACGCCCACTATTACCGCCACAATAACTAACCCGGCGAGCAACACAAATCGCAGTTTACGCATATTCCCCTCCAGTCTTATGCGAGCATCGTACTACAAAGCGATGAGTTTTGCTGTGAGAGTCAGCACAAGAGTTTAAGACTCAAGTTTGAGGCGCATAACTAACCAGTCCCTGGGCAATATGCTCAGAAAGTAGCCGGCCCGGGGGCCACTGGCCTTGCCAATAATTGCTTGGTATAGGGTGGCAAATAATTCTTTGGGTGCTAGCCCGGACGTATCTTTGAGCTCATAAATAGCGTTGTGGAACCAGGCTCCATCGGCATCTTCCGGCGCGGCGCTCACCTTGTCAGCCAGCTCACGCATAAACTGCTGTTGAGTTTCGGTAAATTCTGCCGCCTCAACATTTTCACGGATAGAAAACTTTACGTCTTCGGGCGCCCGTTTGGTAAGCCAGGCATCGATATACTTCAGTTCAGCCTTGATGATAGCGGCATCTTCGTCGACCACCTGAGCGTACTCGGTGCGACGGATGACATCCAACGTGCGCTCGACATCCTTCAGCGACGCCTGGTAGCTGGCCACCAAGTGCGAAAACGGCACACGGCTGATGGTAGGCTGGGCTACGCCCTCCATGCACAGATCCACCAGTTGTTGCTCGGCAGCAGTTTTGTTGGGTTTTGCGAGCAGCAGGCCAAAGTCATCAATCAAGCGGATGAGCGTGTCGCCATCGTCGAAAAACAGCTGTTTGTCGGGCGCCGAACGAACAATGAAGTACCAAATAACCTCTGCCGGCAGTACCTCAAGTAGTTCGCTGAGCGTAATGGTTTCGCCAGCACTCTTGCTCATTTTCTTGGTTTCACCAGTGCGGTTAATAAAGTTATACGGCAGCGGATACGGCGGCTCAGCACCATAAACGTCTTTGACTATAACCTTACCCGTGTCATATGAGCCGCCCTTGGTGGCATGGTCGCGGCCGAATGGCTCGGCCTGCACACCGAGTAACGACCACCGCGCTGGCCAATCGATACGCCAGTTCAGCTTCACACTGCCATCGGCATAGCTGATTTCCTGTTCATGGTCAGTGGCGTCACGGTACACCAGGATCTTTTTACTGGTATCGTGGCTCACGTAGGGCCGGTTTATGAGATAACCGTTTTCCAGTACCTGCACCGGTGACCAATTGTCATCTACCTGGTGACCGGAAATAGTTTCGAGAATATGCTTGATGTCATCGATGTGATCCAGCGCTGTTTCAATAGCACTCACAAAAAATCCCGCGCGGTACTTTTGGTGGGCCCGCATAATTTCGGCAGACAGGTGCAGCTCGTCACTCGCAGCCTGCAAATCTTGCAAGTAATAGTCAGCGTACGACTGGTCGGAGCCATCAGGCGCCGGAATATCACACAGGGGCTTACCCAGATACTGGCTGTAACTTTCGGGTATGCCCACCGGCACCTTGCGAATAAAATCGAGGTCGTCTACCACGTGGATATGCCGCGCCTGGCGCCCACGACGGCGCACTTCCCTGGCAATTGCCTCGGCGGTCAGCACTTCACGCAACGTGCCTAGGTGATATTTACCCGAGGGCGACACGCCAGAGCTCACCACAATCTCCCCGTCAGGATGGCGCTTGAGCAATTCTTCAACAACTAAATTCAACCACTGCATAACGTTAGGCTCCAGTATAGAGCTTCTGTACCGAAGTTACCAGTACGGTGTTTAGGAGATTTCAACAATCTGGTAGGTGGCCGTCTCGGCCGGCGTGACAATCTCGACCGCTTCCCCTACCTTTTTGCCCAGCACGGCCTTGCCCAGGGGCGATTCGTCGGAAATCTTGCCTTCCAGAGGGTCAGCTTCTACGGTGCCGACCACTTGGAATTCTTTGGTCTTGCCGTCATTTTTCAGGACCACTTGCGAGCCCAGCTGCACTTTGCTGTCGCCTTTGGGCTTTTTAATCACTTCAACGTTTTGCAAGATGTTTTCAATCTCAGATATGCGGGACTCGTTGCGGTCTTGCTCTTGCCGGGCAGATTGATACTCGGCGTTTTCAGCCAAGTCACCAAACTCACGAGCCGTCTTAATGGCGTCGGCAATAGCGCTGCGCGCACTAACAAGGGTGTCCAGCTCGGCTTTGAGCTCGTCAACACCTTCTTGGGTTAGTCGAAAAGTCTTTTTCATTGTCGGCACTCCTATCTCTTCACCATTATGATGGTTTTGTGATGTTTAGAGGTCAAACGTATTATAACAAATTAACGCTTGGTGAGACCAAGTTTGCGGTGCAGTTCTTGTTCTCCAACGAGTTGGGCCGTATCCTTGTTCCTGGCTTTGAGCTCGTATGTTTGATCGGCAATTGTCTTGTTACTTATGACTACTCTGTACGGGATGCCCATAAGGTCAGCATCGGCGAACTTTGCCCCTGCCCGTACATCATCACGGTCATCATATAGTACCTCAACGCCCGCCGATGTCAATTGGGAATATAAATCATCGGCCGCTTTTACCACGTGATTATCATCACCCAGGCGTATCAAGTAGACCTTGGCCGGCGCGACACTTTCGGGCCAGACAAGTCCCTTTTCATCTGAAAAATGCTCGGCAATCACACCCATCAACCGGGTAATGCCGATGCCGTACGAACCCAGTACCACCGGTTTTTCGGTGCCATCCTCGTCCGCAAAATAGAGGCCCAGCTGCTCGCTTTTGGCACCACCGAAGCTGAAAATGTTGCCTACTTCGGCCGCCTTAACTTTCTCGAGCTTGTCTTTTTCGAGCCCGAGCTGTCGTAGGACTTCATCCGTATACACTTCGTCATTGACCGCCAGGTTTTTTTCCTTGCTGACATAAATGATGTCTTCGCCGGCGTCGGTGACCGTTTGGAACTCGTGGCTAAACTGCGTAAACGCACCGCCCGAGGCAAACGTCACATACGTTACGTCGCCTAAGCCCACTCGCTCAAACACCTTCAGATATGCTTCGGTGACGGCGTCATATATTTTTTGGTGTTCTTCTTCGGTACGCGAGTAAGAGTACAGATCTTTCATGACAAATTCGCGGCCCCGCATGATGCCGCTTTTGGCGCGAAGTTCGTTGCGCAGTTTGGTTTGGAATTGGTACACCCGCACTGGCAGGTCCCGGTAGCTACTGATGTAGTTTTTCATCATGTCGGTAATGGGTTCTTCGTGGCTCCAGCCAAAACCCACCGGCGTGCCGTTTTGCAACTCACTCTTAAACCACACATCGACCTTTTTATCGTCCCAGCGGTCGGTGCGCTCCCACAGCTCCTTGCGCTGCAGGCTCGTCATGATGATTTCCTGGCCACCTACGGTGTTCATTTCCTCACGGACAATTTGCTTGATGTTTTCGAGCACTTTTAGCCCAAGCGGCAAATAGGCGTACACCCCCGCCATTTCTTTGTGCACGTAGCCGGCACGGATAAGCAGCTGGGCGTTTTTGGACGTTTCGTCGGCCGGTACGGTTTTGCTGGTCTTGGTAAATAATTCTGTCAGTCTCATATCAACCTTTAGTGTACCAAAAATAAGGTTACAAACGCGACGGTATTGTTGGCCATATGTACAAATACAGGCGCCCAGAGGCTCTGCGTTTTTTCGCGCAAATAAATAAGCACCAGGCTCAGCACAAAGAATTGGATGGCCGCCGTCCAGAGTAGCCCCGCGCTGCCCTCGCCCAAGTGCGCCGCGGCAAATATAGCACTGGTAAAAATTACCGAGCTGGCCAGTGAGACAACTTTTTTAAGACTGCTGTACAAAAATCCGCGCACCATAATTTCTTCGGTCAGCGGCGGCAAAATTGCCAGACTAATAAATGTCATGACGAGCTGTGCTATGCCGTGCGCCGAGGAAAATCCCACCTGCTGTGTTTCATGCGTATTTATGCCCGATATAAACGCCTGGGCAATGGCCAGCGCCACCACTGCCAGCCCGTAATATATAGGGATTGCCGCTGCCGCATAGCCAATGTCCTTGCCACGGACCCGCCCGAGCCCCAGCTGGCGAAAACTAAATTTATACCGACGCATGAACAGATACAGCGCCCCGAGCGTCAAGCCTTCTGCTAGTGTCACATAGACAAATTGCGCTCCTACCGAGTTTGTGAGCCAGTACTGGGCATACGTGCCGCTCCAGTGGTGCAGCCCGGCATATATGCCCACCACCAGACCTGCCAAAATTTGCGCCGCATAAAATACGACGACGACGTACAGCACGCCAAGCCACCCGTTCCACGGCACCCGCGGCAACTGCGTTGTGGTTGCCTCTACGGCGTGTTCTGGCCGAGAAGTACTGTCAACCTTGTTCATGCATCTATCTCCCTGTTGCATGACAACGGCTTCTGAGCATGAGGATAGTTTGGGATGAAAAGCGAGGAGCGCAAGCAAGTCGTACTAGAGGTACGGTGAGCGCGCACCGGAGATTTTTGCCCAAAATATGCCATGGTAAGAAGCCGGTTAAAAGAAGCGGTTAACATCGACAAAAGTTATCACTGCTATTAATGCTATCAAAATCAAGAAACCGGTTGCATTAATGGCTTCTTCACGCTTAGGGGTCAGCGGCTTTTTGAGGCCGCGCATTATGAGTGTTAGCCACAGTCGACCGCCGTCGAGCGCCGGGATGGGCAATATGTTCATGATGGCGAGTGTTAGCGAAATAACCGCAATAATAAGCAGCATAAACTGGTAACCCAGCAGGCTTCCGTCTTTCATAATAACGAATATACCCACCGGCCCCGACACTTGGCTGCTTGCCGCTGTCTGGCCGTGTTCGCGGGCCACGTGATTGCCCGTTACGGCACCAGCAATCGCACTGCCTAGCCCCCCTAGCGCATGGCCAAGCCCCTGGAACGTTAACGCTGTAAACTGCCCCGTCAGGCCAATGGCCACGATGGGCGCAGACCATGTCGAGCGCTGCAGCGTATAGGTTTGCAGTGCTACCCCCAAATATTCTTTGGGATTCTTGGAATTTTTGGTGGCATCTACCACCGCTTGGCTCTCAAGCGTCGTCTGCACCGTATGCACATCGCCCTTGTGGCGATAGGTGATGTTTACTGTCTGGCCGGCATACTTTTTGGTAACGGTTTGCAGAGAAGCTATGTCGGTAATGGTCTGCTCGTGATTTTTTGGTCCCAACGCAACAATCTGGTCGTCGGGCTGCAGGCCGGCTTTTTGGGCGGCCGATCCCTTGGCTATATCTATGGCCAAGACTTCATTTTTCACGATGTGCGTGTCGCTTTTGACAGTGAACTGGTTGGGCACCAGTTGTGGTATACCCACCCACGCCACAATCATCAGTAGTACCACCCCCACGATCAGGTTCATCACCACTCCGGCCGCCATAATCTTGCTTTTTATCCCTAAACTGGCCGCGCCAAAGCTCCCGGGTTCGGTGTCAGAATCATGCTCGCCCTTCATCTTTACAAAGCCACCTAACGGCAGAAGGTTGATGGTAAAGTTCCAGCCACCTTTGGTTTTGTGCTTGAACAATCGAGGTGGGAAGAAAATACCAAACTCTTCCACCTCTACTCCGCCGCGCCGGGCCATAATAAAGTGCCCCCACTCGTGGACCACCACCAGACCAATAAAAAGTATCAAACCAACAATGAGAAGCCACGCGGACATATGCATACTATTGTAACAGAGAAGCTGAAAGGAACCTGTCGTAAATTAGACAGTTAATAGTTCTTGCTCTTTGGCTTTGGCGGCTGTATCAATGGCCTGCTTTTGCTGGCCCATCTGTTCGTCGACTTGTTTTTCGATACGCGCCGCGTCGTCCTCGCCGATTTCTTTGTCTTTTTTGGCTTGATCGGCAAGCTTGAGCGCATCATGACGGGCGTTGCGCATGGCAATCATCGCTTCTTCTACCTTCTGGCCGATTTGCTTGGCCAAATCTCGCCGCCGCTCTTCGGTCAGCGGTGGAATCGGCACCCGCACCACATGGCCGTCGTCGGTCGGGTTCAGCCCCAGGCTAGGGTTGTTGCGGATGGCGTTGGCGATCGCCTGCAGATTGCCCGGATCAAACGGGGTTATCTGTAATAGCTGGCTTTCGGGGGCCGTAATGGTGGCAACCTGAATAAGCGGCATCTGGACACCGTAGGCTTCAACGGTTACGCCATCGAGCATACTCGGGTGTGCGCGCCCGGTACGCAAGCGCTTCAGCTCACTTTCAAAATGCTCGCTCGCAGCCTGAAACTTGGTCTTTGCCTGGTCGATAATCTGACTCGGATTCATATCACTCCTTATTTTTCCATTGTAGTGCAGCCTGAGTAAAAATAAAACCTGGGGAACCTAGCACTTGCATGGGGATGCAGTGCAAGGAAGGCGCAAGCAACGGATTGAGCCGTACGTGGGGTACGGTGAAGGAGTAGCGGAGCGGCTGACGCCGCAATGCGCCCCAAGGCCGGCAGAGTTTCTGGCTCTGCCATAAAACAGGCCGGTCGGCGCAAACTAGGCAACTTCGCCGAGGGCGAGGCGTGAAAAGCGGCGCACGACGATGTTCTCACCCAAGCGCGCGTTGTGGTCTTTGACGTACTCGCCAACAGTTATGTCGGGGTTCTTTACAAATGGTTGCTCGAGCAAGCAGCGCTCAGCAAAGTATTTCTTGACCTGGCCGTCCACGATTTTGTCGATCATATTGTCGGGCTTGCCCTCAGCCTTGGCCTTTTCGGTAAACTCGGCGCGTACCTTTTCCTGTGCGTCGGCCGGTACGTCGTCTACGCTTACATACTCTGGGCCTGAAGCCGCAATGTGCATGGCCACGTCTTTGACGAGGTCAGTAAAGATTTCGTTGCGTGCCACAAAGTCGGTTTCACAGTTAACTTCCACAAGTACGCCGATGCGGCTGTCGTGGTTGTAGGTGCCAATGAGGCCGGCACGGGCTTCGCGCTCACCGCGCTTTTCGGCTTTGGTCAGACCTTTTTTGCGCATAGCCTCGAGAGCCTTATCAAAATCGCCATTGGTTTCCTCGAGCGCTTTCTTGGCGTCCGTGAGGCCCACACCCGTAAGGTCTTTGAGTCGTTTTACTTCAGAAATATCAATCGCCATATCATTCCTCCATTACTATACTTTTTATAGTATTAGGCTGCCGCCTCAGTTTTGTCTTCAGTCTTTTTGGCTTTGCCCTTGCCCTGCTCAACGGCCTGCTGCATGTAGTCTGCCATAAGTTGGATGGTCTTGATGGCATCGTCGTTGGCCGGGATGGCGTAGTTGGCTAAGGTCGGGTCGGCGTTGGTGTCTACCAAAGCCACGATGGGCAGACCCATTTTGCGAGCTTCGCGTACGGCATTGGTGTCGTTCACCATGTCGAATACCACGACGGCGCCCGGGCGTACGTTCATCTCCTTGATGCCGCCGTACAGGACATTCATGCTGTCAATTTCTTCCTGGAAGCGCTGTACCTCAAGTTTGTTGTACTTGTTGGCCAGTTCACCGCTCGCCATGCGAACTTCGAGGTCCTTCAGGTGCTTTACGCGGCCGCCAATGGTGTTCCAGTTGGTCAGCATGCCGCCGAGCCAGCGCTCGGTTACGTACGGCATACCGGTAGCTTCGGCCAGCTTTTTGACGATATCCTGGGCCTGGCGCTTGGTGCCGACGAACAAGATTTGCTTACGGTCAGCGGCAGTTTTAGTGAGGAAACTCAGGGCCTCTTCCAATGCGTCTACTGTCTTGGTCAGATCGATAATGTGGGTACCGTCACGCTTGCTGTGGATGTAGGGCGCCATCTTGGGGTGCCAGCGCTCGGTTTTGTGGCCGAAGTGCGCCCCTGCTTCTAATAGTTTTTTAATGTCTACCCCGTTAGAGGCATGTTTCGTCTCAGGGATAGATTTAACTTTTGTATCTTTTGCTTTAGCCTGTTCGTCTCTAACGGGGTCTACACTAGTAGCCATAGATATGAGTCCTTCCTTTATCTTCAGTCGGGTGCTCCGCAAGGCCTGCACGGCTTGTCGCGAAGAGGAATAAACCCCAACCTGCTTAATTAATTTACCCAATTATTCTAACAGATAAGGCCGCCTGTTACAAGACATAAATGTGCACGGCGTAGGCAGCAAAATCATCCGTGATGACACCGCCACTCACCGTTACAGTGCGTGATTCACCATAGACACTGGCAGATGGGGCCGAGCCAAAACCACTGAGTGTAATAGCGGCCCCATTAGTGGCCGTGGATGACATATTAAGTACAATGGCATACTTTTTGCCACCGGAATTGCGCCAGCAGGCTTCGAGCGGGGTGGATACGTTTACACTCATCCCGCCGGGGTTAATGGTATCTATAAGAACACTCGACAGCGCAGTAAGGGTGGTGTTTTGGGTTGTCATCTCGGTAACGACATTACTCGGTGTGGCATCGAACGAAAACGGATTGAATGCTTCCGGGAAATAAATAATACCGCGGGCGCCATGGACGATGGCGTCCCACACTTCCGCCCGAAACTGATCTGGTGTTACGCCCGGCGCACTGGGATCAGCCGTGAGGTTTTGGTCACTGGTTTCGATGAAGGCAAACTGTGGTCGACCGCTGGACAAGCCTGTTAATTTATCAATCGCCTGGCCCACCCAGTTCAAATGAGTGGGTTGGTTCCAGCCCGTTACGGGATAAATATCATTTGATACCCAGTCGGCAGCAGCGATATAACTTTGATAGGTGGCATCGCTGACTGTCGTGCCGTTATCACTTGTCTGCTTTTGTAGCACTACGCCACCGGAAAAATTAATGAAAACCGGCCGGCTAGCGTCCGTACTTTTCAAGGAATTGTAGGTCGCCTGCAGCGTTGCAGGATCGGTGTTACCTTTATCGGCTTCGTCGGGCTGCGTCCATGCTACCAGCAAGCTTTCGGCACTATCATCCGCCGGGTTTGGTCTGGCGGTACGTAGCATGTACAGGCCGTTCTGGTTAGCGCCTGTGGTCCAGCTATCGATGGTTGTGCCTTGCGGAACCCGGGCAACGGCGTTGCAGCCACGGCCTTTCCAGGTTGCAAAACTGCTCGGCTGCTGCGAATCAACCCCAATCAGAAAAGGTACACTGTTGCCACTTCCAGAAACGGAATGTACGCTTTGTTGCAATCGTCGTGTAAATCCGCTCATGCCTTGTACTATTCCGTCCTTTACTAGGCGAACACTTGGTCTTTGGTCTTGCTGCTGCCATCCCAGTAGGCAGTGTAGTTATCGTCGTAAACATTTGTGCCGTCGTGCGACAGTTTAGAGCCGTCGAGCGACGCGTTCCAGAACCGGCCATATACCGCACCGTACTGCATGTACGGCCCTATCCGGTTGCCGGACAGCAACCCATCGGCGTGACCGGCACTATCGACCGAGCCGTGGAAAGCGAAGACGCCATCGTTACAGTAGTTGTAGCGCATCAGCAAGTTGGTTACCGTCTGGCTGGAGGAGAATGCACCCATCTGGATCATGCCACCATTGATGAAGTTGTATCCGGTGGCTATGCCGTAGGTTTCATACTGTGTCCAATCCGTTCCCGCCGTTTGCGCGACAGACTTGGGCGTGCCCATGGTGCAATACTCGATGGTGTAATCATTGCTGGAGGAAGCCGCAATCTGCATGTGGTCTGAGTGCGTGTGGCTGGAGCCGGAGGAAGTGGCCCAGAAGAACACGTTGCCGTGTAGCCACGAATAGCCGATGTAGGCACCATGGCCGGACTTCATGATATCGATTGAGCCGTGTAGGTTGCAGCGCAACAGATAGGGCGAACCAGTGGAAGTAAACATTGATTCAAACCCATAGCCCGATGGGTACGGCGCCACGTTGTTGCCCGATTTACCATTGCCATCTATCTCGCAATCAATAAACTTCGCCACGTTTCCTGCACCCGAACACGTAATAAAGTAGTTCCCTGTTTTATTGCGACTACCATCATTGGATTTGATGTAGCACTGGATAAATTGCACTCCGGTAGCCGAGACAGTGATACGATCGGCACGGATGATTTGCCTGAAGTAGGTAGCGTTGTTGGTAGAAAACGTGACGTCGCCGCTCAAATTGTTACCAGAGTAATTCGTAAGATCCGACATCTGGACATTACGGCCCAGACCGCTGTCGTAAACCGCAAACGGGCCGGTGTTGACTGCGGACCGATACCCCGCAAAGGTACCTGCCCCGAATTCACCGTTGTTGGTGCCGCTGGAGTTTGTATCGCTGCCACTACCGCTGGCCGCTGGCGTGATGCTATTGCTCGGGCTGCTGGCTGGGCCAGTACCTGCGCCATTGGTGGCCGTAACTGTAAAGGTGTAGCTCGTGCCATTGGTAAGCCCGCTCACGATAGCTGACGTCACACCGCCACTACTTGCCGTGACGTTACCCGGGTTGGAGGTAACGATATAGCTAGTAATCGGCGAACCACCGTTGCTAGCCGGCGCCGTCCATGACACATTGGCCTGTGTATCGCCGGCCGTGGCACTCACGCCAGTTGGTGCCCCAGGTGCGCTATAAGCAGATGGTGTTACGCTGTTAGACGGCAGGCTGGCCGCGCTCGTGCCAATCGCATTGAGTGCCTGCACCGTAAACGTCTGCGCAGCATTGTTGAGGCCGGTAAAGGTGTAGCTGGTAGCAGTCGGATCGAATATCGTGACGCTCGCCACTGTGTTATCAGAAGAAGTAATTCTGTAGCCGGTCAGCGGACTGCCGCCATTGCCACCGGCGGCCCACAAGATAGTTACCTGGCCGCTACCGGCATTACTCGCAGTGACATTCCACGGCGCCGCCGGTGTGCGCGCGGCTGGTACGGAGGTATCGGTGGTTACTAAGAACCGGTCCCACCGACTGCCACCATCATCATCATTGCTGCCAAACCACGACCGCAACCCTACGTACGTCCCTGTCAGGTCCGTCTTGTCCTGAGCGGTGAGCGTGTACGATTGTCGCTGTACACCGTCCACATAGACGATTACCTGATTGGGTGTGAATAGAGCAGCCACACTATAGCCGTTGCCGTTTATTAGGCCCGCGGCATCATCTTCCTGCAGCCAGGTAGTAGAACCACTTGCCCGCTTGGAGATGGCAATGCGGTCATAGTTACCGGGGCTCTCGTTTAATTGGATATTCATATAAGAGCTGCCGTCACTGCTCACGAACAGGCTGAGACCCGTGTTGGCACTACCGGCTGACAGATACATATCGCAAAATATCGTGCCAGAGGTGCGTGCCACTGGCAGTACTGCTACCGCCGGAGACTCAGTACCACCGGCAGCGCTCAAAGCTACCGTGTCGCTGGTAATTTCCCACGTCGGCATACTACCTATCAAGGCCGTACCGTACATGCTCCATGGGTGGGAGCTAAAGCCAGTTCCTGAGTCGCTTGAACCAATGCTCCCATCTGCGCGGTCGAAATTATCCTGCGCAACTATATTGTTGTTCGCTGGAGGTTGTTCAATTCCCTGCTGCAGCCGTCTCGCAAACCCGCTCACAGCTCCTCCTTACCACCATTGCCACGGTGGTGGCGTATAAGTTGGGCGCGGCCAACCGCTCAT